>NZ_JBSGIT010000002.1:0-301151 GCF_053605205.1 Gordonia sp. NPDC003950
GTCGGCCATGATGTTCACCCCCTCTGCTCGGTCGCTCCAACTGAACTGACTCAAGTGTAGCGACGACCACCGACAAGTTTCTTCGGCGCGGAATCTGTTGGGGATGAACGCTGTCGGCTGTATCACGCGTGGGTTCGGTTGGTGGTGGC
This sequence comes from Gordonia sp. NPDC003950, assembly GCF_053605205.1. Lineage (NCBI taxonomy): Bacteria > Bacillati > Actinomycetota > Actinomycetes > Mycobacteriales > Gordoniaceae > Gordonia > Gordonia sp. NPDC003950. Next base: position 150 of record NZ_JBSGIT010000002.1, read on the forward strand.
GCGATTTCGTCGTCGGGTTGCGGAGGTGACCTCGTCAAGCTCGGCACGGCGGATACGCGACGAGGTCGCCAGGATCGCGCGGCGCACTCGGCCAGCGGGGGTTTGCGTCACTGGACCTGCGGGAACGGCCGAGCGACCAGGTCAGGCTCCGATGATGGCTGCCACCGTGGCGGGGTCCACGTCGTCGATCTCGGCCGGGTCGAAGTTCGGGGAGCGGTCTTTGTCGACGAGTACCGCTCGCACTCCCTCCCGGAAATCGTTTGTCATGGTGATGTTCTCGGCCGCGTGGAGTTCTCGTTCCAGGCATTCGTCGAGTAGCGAGTCGGCGCCGAGTTCGAGCAGTCGCGCGGTCACCCACAGGCTGGTCGGGGATGCGTTGCCGATCAGATCGAGCATCTCGGCGGCCCACTCGTCGCCGACGGTGCCGCGCAGGCCACCGACGATCGCGGTGACATTCGAATCGGAGAAGTACTCACCGATCGCCTCGACCGGCAGTGGTGGATGGTCCTCGTGTTTGGTCGGATCGGGCACGAGGATGTCGCCGAGCGGGGCGCCGGAACGGATTCGGTCTGCCACGGACGGCAGATCCGCCGACGGTACGAAGTGGGTCGCCAGCCCGACCGACAGCGCTTGCGATCCGCGTACTCGAGAACCCGTCAGTCCCAACCACATTCCGACGCCGCTGGGAAGTCGCGGGAGAAAGTAGGTGGAGCCGATGTCGGGGAAGAAGCCGATAGCGGTCTCCGGCGTGGCGATCATCGCCTTCTCGGTCACCACCCGGATCTCGCCGTGCACACTGATACCGAGGCCACCACCCATCGCCGGACCGTCGATCAATGCGATGTGCGGCTTCGGGTACTCGGCGATCAGCTGATTCAGGCGGTACTCCCCCGCGAAGTATCGGGTGATCGCCTCACGGTCTCCGTCGATCGCGAAATCCCGGATCGCGCGGATGTCGCCGCCGGCACAGAACGCTCGTTCACTGGCCGAGGTCAGCAGCACCGTCTCGATCAACTCGTCGTCGGCCCACTCGCGCAAGATCTGATCCATGTCGTCGACCATCGACTGGTCGAGTGCGTTGAGCGCCTTGGGTCGATCGAGAATGATCTCGCCGACACCGTTGGCAACGTGCGTACGGATGAACGACATGATCTCAACGCTAGCGCGTCCGGTCCCGCAAAAGCCATTGACACCGACCCACCGTCAGGGGATATGGTCGTGTTCTTATTGCCCACCCGAGGAGTGATCTCACACCATGAACCACTGAGGCCGGTCATCCATCGCGACGTCACCGATGCTCGCGATCCCCCCGCACCTCAGGAGTACACATGGCTTCCTCCCCTGCGTCGCACCCGTCGACGCCCGGCACACCCACATCGTTGTCCCTCTCGGACCTGACGTTCACCTGGCCCGATGGCACCGTCGTCTTTGACGGCATCTCACTCACGATCCCGGCGGGTTCGGTGTCGCTGGTCGGCGCCAACGGCGCGGGCAAGACGACCTTGCTGCACCTTGTCGCCGGCACCCTCCAGCCCACCCGTGGCAGTGTCAGCGTCCGCGGCGACGTCGGACTGGTCCCCCAGCATCCGGACGCCGACCCTGCCGCCACGATCGCCGATGTCCTGGGCATCACCGCGAAGCGCTCGGCACTGTCGCGCATCGAGAACGGATCGAGCGATCCGCTCGACTTCGAGATCATCGGCGACGACTGGGATATCGAGGAACGCGCCGCTGCGGAACTCGCTTCGCTCGGACTGGTCGCCGATCTCGACCGCACCGTCGGCACCCTGTCCGGTGGAGAGTCGACCATGCTCGCCATCGCCTCGACGCTCCTTCGCCGCCCGTCGATCCTGCTTCTCGACGAACCCACCAACAACCTCGACAGGAACTCCCGAACAAGGCTTTTCGAGTCGATCGAGCGATTCCCCGGGGCTGTCCTGGTGGTCAGTCACGACCTGGAACTACTCGAACGCGTCCAACACACCCTCGAGCTCTACCACGGAGATCTGCGACTCTTCGGCGGGGGATACTCGGCCTACCGTGAGATCATCGACGCCGAGCAGCAGGCGGCGTCGGCAGCGGTCGCCAACGCCGAGAACGACCTGCGCAAGCAGAAACGGGAGATGGTCGACGCCCAGGTCGCCCTGGATCGTCGGGCGCGCACGGCCGCGAAAGCCGAACGTGAGAAACGGGTTCCGAAGATCGTCGCGCACCTACGACGCGACGCCGCGCAGGTCTCGGCGGGCAAGTTCCGGGGCGAACACCGCGACGACGTGAAGACCGCGGCCGATCGCCTCGAGTCGACCCGCGCCGATGTCCGCGACGACCGCAGCACCCGGATCGCCATGCCCGCCGTCGACCTGGCCTCACATGCCCAGATCGTCGCCGACGACCGGACGCGAATCGACGGACCGGAGCGGGTGGCCCTCGTCGGAGCCAACGGATCGGGGAAGACCACGCTGATCACCGATCTGATCGAGCGCGGTCACATCATCGTGCCCTATGCGTATGTACCGCAACGCATCACCTTCCCCCACCCGCATTTGAGTATCGCCGAGCATGTCGCCGCCGCCCACCCCGCGGCGACCACCCAGCAGGTCAGAGCCCACCTGGCCCGATTCCTGTTCCGCGGCACCGCGGGTGACCGGGTGCTGGCCGAACTTTCCGGTGGTGAACGTCTTCGCGTGGCGCTGGCCTCGGCGCTGCTGACCGATCCGACGCCCAAGCTCCTGATCCTCGATGAACCGACGAACAACCTCGACATCGACACCACCGAGGAACTGATGTCCGCGCTACGACAGTGGACGGGAGCACTGCTGATCGTCAGTCACGACACCGAGTTCCGGCGGCAGATCCGCATCGACCGCGAGATCACCGTGCCGACAGCGTGACCGGTTTCAGCAGCACCGTCCCTGCGGGTTCTTCTCGGTGTGATCCCAACGCGCCCGCCAATATTCGCGTTCGGTCATCGGCGGACGGTCATCACCGTCGGCGCGATGCGCCGCGTGATGGTCGAGGTAGCGCTGATAGTCCCGGTCGCCCATCACGCTGCCCACATACCACGCCACCTGACCACCGGCGCGGCGCAGCGACGCGATGACCTGCGCGCCGGTCACGGTGCCGCCTCCGCGGGTGACCGGTGCCCGTGTTTCTGCGCCTGGAGGGCATCCCACTCGTGCTGCACCTCGCGTTCGGGCGCGGTGGTGATCAGGCCGCGTGGACCGAAGATCCGGGACGGCACCGGTTTCTCCTCGGTGGTCGGCAACCCACCGCGCCGCCACGCCTTCACCATCAGGTACACCCCGACGACCACTACGATCAGCACCAGCACGGCGAAGATGATCGACAGCGTCCCCTGGATGAAGGTATTGCGGATGACCGCATTCATCTCGTCGAGGTTCTTCGCGGTCTTGAAACTCGTCTCCCCGGCATCCTTGGCGTTTACGAAGGCACTGTGCTGCGCCCAGTACCCGATCGACGGATTCGACGAGAAGATCTTCTGCCAGGACGCCGTCATCGTGACGATCACATCCCATACCAGCGGAACACCGGACACCCACGCCCACTTGGACTGTCCCCGTTTGAACAGGATGACGGTGACGACGGTCAACGCGACGGCGGCGAGCAGCTGATTGGCGATGCCGAACAGCGGGAAGAGGGTGTTGATGCCGCCGAGCGGGTCGGTGACACCCATCAGCAGGATCGAACCCCATGCGGCGCAGACGATCACCGTGCATAGCCAGGCGCCTGGCCGCCACGAGGGGTCCTTGAATCGCTGAGCGCCGGGGATGTTGCCGATGCCGTCGGAGAGCATGAAGCGCGCCACCCGCGTACCCGCATCCACCGTGGTCAGGATGAACAACGCCTCGAACATGATCGCGAAGTGATACCAGAAGGGCCGCAACGACTCTCCACCGATCGCATCCTGCAAGGTGTCGGCCATCCCCATCGCCAACGTCGGTGCGCCACCGGTCTTCGACACAATCGACGACTCCCCGACCGCCTCTGCGGCCTGCGTGAAGTCCTCGGCCGTCACCGACTGACCATGCACCCCAAGACCGTTGACGTAGTCGGCGGCGCCCTGAGCGGTACCGTCGGTGAGCGCCTTCGGGGCATTCATCCCGAAGTAGATGTGCTGATCGAGGATACATGCGGTGATCAGCGCCATGATCGCCACCGACGACTCGGTGAGCATGCCGCCGTAGCCGATGATCCGCGCCTGTCCCTCCTTGGCCAGGAGTTTCGGGGTGGTCCCCGAGGCGATCAGGGCGTGGAATCCGGAGAGCGCACCACAGGCGATCGTGATGAACAGGAACGGGAACAGCGCACCGGCAAACGCGGGACCCTTGCCGTTCCAGGCGAATTCGCTGACCGCGGGTGCCTGCATCACCGGCTGCACGATGACGATGCCGAGCGCCAGCAGCGCGATGGTGCCGACCTTCATGAAGGTCGAGAGGTAGTCACGTGGCGCGAGCAGCAACCACACCGGCAACACCGCGGCAGCCACGCCGTAGATGATGATCGCCCAGCTCAGAAACACCGGCGACAGACTGAACCAGTCGCTGCCCCAGGATGATTCGCCGACGTAGCGGCCGGCCACGATGGCCGCGAGCAACAACACCACCCCGATGATGGAGACCTCGCTGACCCGACCGGGCCGTAGGTACCGCAGATAGACACCCATGAACAGCGCGATCGGGATGGTCATCGCGATCGAGAAGACACCCCACGGACTTTCGGCCAGGGCGTTGACCACCACCAGCGCCAGCACCGCGATCAGGATGATCATGATGACGAACACGGCCAGGATCGCCGCGATACCGCCGACCGGCCCGAGTTCGTCGCGCGCCATCTGTCCCAGGCTGCGTCCGCGGCGCCGCGTCGAGATCGACAGCACCAGGTAGTCCTGCACGCAGCCGGCGAACACCGCACCGAGGATGATCCAGATCGTGCCGGGCAGGTAACCCATCTGCGCGGCGAGCACCGGCCCGACAAGCGGCCCGGCCCCGGCGATCGCGGCGAAGTGATGACCGAACAGCACCCGCCGGTCGGTCGGCATGTAGTCCTGCGCGTTGTCGAATTCCTCAGCGGGCGTGGCGTGATCATCACGCGGACGCACCACCTTCATCTCGATCATCCGCGCATAGAAGCGGTAGGCGATCACATAGGTGGCGACCGCCGCGACAACGAACCAGACCGCGTTGACGTTCTCCCCACGAATGAAGGCGATCAGAGCCCACGCCACCGCACCCAGCAGTCCGATGATCGCGAAGAGAATCTTCTTCGGCGTCGTCATCGGCGTCCGGTCGATAATCGCGACCGGTGGCAGATCCGGATCGTTCTTTACGAATTCGACGTCCGGGTAGCCGTCCCGACGTTCGGTGATGGGTGATGTCTCGGTCATCGTCATGGCGGTGGCGTGCCTTTCGATTGCTCGACAGGTCCACAAACAGTGGCCTGCGTCACTATACGCGCGGTCCTCGCGGCGGCATACTGACACCCGATGTGCAGCAACGCCACTCCCGTCGTCCTCGTCCACGGTCTCCGCGTCAGCGGTGCGTCGATGCACCGTATCGCCGCGGCGATCACCGAACGCCCGTCATCCACCCGGATCTGCCGGGCCACGGCGACCGCAGCGCCGAAACGTTCAGGATGGACGACGCCGTCGACGCCGTCCTCGACGCCATCACAACCGTCGGGGAACCCGCGGTGGTCGCCGGGATCTCCCTCGGCGGCTACGTCGCAATGGCCGCCGCGGGGCGTCACCCAGACTCGGTCGCCGGGCTGGTGACGATGGGATCGACCGCGCAACCGAGTGCGCTTCTCGCAGCACCGTTTCGGGCGTTCGGAGCGGCCACCAGTGTGCTCCCCGCGCAGGCCGCGGCCATCAGCCGCGGCCTGACGCGAGTCGCGTTGGGCCGGCAGGTGGCGCAGGACATGGAGGCCGGTGGACTCGCACTGCACTCCATCGCCGACGTCGTCGACGCGATCGCGGATTTCGACGCGCTCGGTGAGCTGTCCGCCTACCCGGGACCGATGCTCTTCGCCAACGGCGGCTGGGACCAATTCCGCATCCACGAAAAGACTTTCGCCGCATTGTCGACGCAGGCCGAACTGCGCATCATCGGCCGGGCGTCGCACCTCTACCCGCTCATCCAGCCGGAGATGACCGGGGCGATGATCGGCGATTTCGCGACCCGGATCGATGCGAGCGTACCGAGCTGAGCCACACCCGGCGACTCACCTCGAGCCTCACTCACTCCAGCTTTTCCGCGGCCTCCAGCCACGCGGCCTCGGCGGCGTCCTTGTCCTCGATGACCTGACGCAACTCGGCGCCGAGCGACACCAGCCTGTCCGGATCGGTGGCGGCCTCGGCAAGCGCGAGATGCAGTTGCTCCTCTCGTTTGGACAGCTGCTCGAGTTGACGCTCCGCGCGATTGGCCGCCTTCCGGGCCTCGCGGTGTTCGGCGGCGCTGACGGCCGGAGCGGCGGCGCTCGCGGCCTCGGCGGCACCGTCCGCCGACGGTGACGATGCCGCGGTGGCCTCGCCCGATGCCGCCTGCGACGACCCCACCGCCGAGCCGGATGCCGATGCGCCACACTGCATCTCCCGACGGCGCACGAGATATTGCGCGATGCCGCCGGGTAGGTTGGTGAGTGTGCGGTCGCCGAACAGCGCCCACGTCGAATCGCAGATCCGCTCGATCAGATAACGGTCGTGCGAGATCACCACCAGTGTGCCGGCCCACGAGTCGAGCAGATCCTCGAGTTGCTGCAGCGTGTCAATGTCGAGATCGTTGGTCGGCTCGTCGAGCAGCAACACATTCGGCTCGGCCATCAACACCCGCGTCAGTTGCAGCCGGCGTCGTTCGCCGCCGGACAGATCGCCGACCGGGGTGCGCTGGCGTGCCGGTGAGAAGCCGAGACGCTCGGCGAGCTGACTCGCCGACATCTCCTTGTCGCCCAGCATGATTCGCGCGGCCACCGATTCCACGGCGTCGAGCACACGCTGGTCGGGATCGAGATCGTCGAGTTCCTGACGCAACCACCCGATGGTCACCGTGACACCTTCGACGCGACGGCCGGGCGCGACGTCGACCTCCCCGGCCAGCGCGCGCAGCAGCGTCGTCTTGCCGGACCCGTTCACCCCCACCAGACCGATCCGCTCCCCCGGCGCCAGCCGCCAGGTCAGATCGTCGAGAAGTGTTTCCCCGGAGGGGGTTTCGATGTGCGCGTCCTCGAGCTCGATGACCACCCGGCCCAGCCGCCGACGCGCGAACGCCGACAGCGCGACCGAATCGCGTGGTTCGGGCACATCGCTGATGAGCTTCTCCGCGGCCTCGATCCGGTAGCGCGGCTTAGATGTTCGCGCCGGCGGACCACGCCGCAGCCACGCCAGTTCCTTGCGTGCCAGGTTGCGACGACGCTCCTCGGCGGCGTCGGCCAACCGGACCCGCTCGGCGCGGGCGAACACCCAGTCGTTGTAGCCGCCTTCGTATTCGTCGACATTGCCGTCGTGCACCTCCCAGGTGCGCATGGCGACAGTGTCGAGGAACCAGCGATCGTGGGTCACCACCACCAGCGCACTGCGTCGCGTGATGAGGTGCTCGGCGAGCCACTCCACGCCCTCGACGTCGAGGTGGTTGGTCGGTTCGTCCAGGATGAGCACGTCTGCGTCGGCGACCAGCGCCGCGGCCAGACCCACGCGGCGTCGCTGGCCACCGGACAGTTCGTCGACGCGGGTGTCGAGCAACTCGTCGATGCCGATGCCGGCGAGGATCGAACGGACCCGCGCATCGCCGGCCCACTCATGCGCGGCGACCTCGGGACCACCGACGACGACCTCCGCGACCGTTTTCCCGGCCGGCAGTTCACCACGCTGGGTGACGACGGCGATGCGTGCACCACCAGCCCGTGACACCCGGCCCGAATCGGGTTCGGTGACACCGCCGAGGATTTCCAGCAGCGTCGTCTTGCCGCCGCCGTTGAGGCCGACGACGCCGATGCGTTGACCTTCGTGCACACCGAGGCTCACCTCGTCGAGCAGTGCGCGGATGCCGTAGCTCTTACTGATGCGATCGGCGTTGATCAGCGCGGATGCGGGGGCAGGAGACACCGGTAGACGGTATCAACCACCGTGGCGCACGGGTACATCACCGTCAGTCCCGCCCGAATGCCGAGGACACCGTCGTCATCACCTCGCCGAGCGCGCCGGCGACGACCTCGGTGTGGTCGTCGCGGCTGTGGGTGTGCAGATCGACGTCGGTACCGGACTCCTGCATCGACCGGACCAGTGTCGCTGTGAGCGGGAACGGAACGATCGGGTCGAGCAGTCCGTGGTCGATGCGGATCGGCACGGTGTAACCGCCGGTCGGGACGCGGGTGTAGTCGGCGAGTGCGGCGGTGACGGCGTCGTCACCCAGCGGTTCGTCCAGCAGCGATCCCGGCGCCACCGACCGCAGCACCTCGGACACCTCGCCGTTGCACTGTGACCGGGCCAGGTCGAGATAGCGCTTACCGTCGTCGGAGAGTCGGTCGGTGATGTGCAGGTCCGGCCGGGCATGATCGAGCCCGGCCAGGATGTAGAGGTAGAGCGCGCTGATGGTGTTGACCCGTCCCAGGCTCGGCACGCTCGGGGTGAACGACTTGGTGAGGACTCCCTCGATCCCCGACGCCGGTGCGATCGCGACGATCTCCCGCAGGTCGAGTTCCGGTGCGTACGACGGCGCTTCGTGGCCGGCGAACAGGGCGGCGTGCCCGCCCTGGGAGTGCCCGACCGACACCCACTCGGTGCCCAGGCTCGCCTCGGTCGAGCGGGCGGCGCGGATCATGTCGATCACCGAGTGTGCGGCCGCCCGTCCACCGAGGTATTCGGTCTCGCCGGCGGCGCCGAGGCCGGCGTAGTCGGTCGCGGTGACGGCATAGCCGGCCTCGAGTGCGTCGATGACGGGCCGGTCGACGCCGCTGCCCTTGCGGGTGCGGCTCGGTGCGCACTGATCGGCGATCCCGGTGGTGCCGTGCGCCCACGAGAAGATGCGCCACCCGCCGCGCGGTGCCGTGCCCTTCGGCAGGTAGAAGACGCCGGTGGACAGGGCCATCCGATCGTTCTGGTCGCGCGTCACGTAGGTGACCTGCTCGCCCGATGCGGCACCGGGCGGAAGATCTTCGGCGGCAATCGATTCGGTGCTGAGCACCCGGCCGGCCAGCGGCGCCGCCATGGTGGGTGCGGCGGTGATCACACCGACGGTCACCGCCGCGCTCAGCGCCGTCCCGAGAACACCCGCCGCCCTCACCGTCGAGTACATGCGTCGCCTGCTCACGCGCTCGGCACCTGCCGCGTCGCACCACTGACCGGACCCGATGCGGTCCGCACCGAACGCGCCACGCCGGCGCCGGACAGTTCGGCGGCCACCGCGACGGCCGCATCCGCGTCGGCGCACAGGAACATACACGTCGGGCCGGACCCGGAGACGATTCCGCCCAGGGCGCCGGCGTCGATCCCGGCGCGCAACGTGCGACGCAGACCCGGCTGCAGGCTCAGCGCAGCCGGCTGTAAATCGTTGTGCAGCAAGGGGGCGATGACGTGTGGGTCGCCAGCAGCCAGGGCCTGCACCAGCGCATCCGGCCGGAGCTCATCGGGATCCGGTGTCAGGTCACGGTCGGCGCGTAGCCGGTCGAGTTCACGAAAGACCGACGGCGTGGACAATCCGTCGCGGGCGAAGGCCAGGACCCAGTGCAGTTCGCCGCGCGCCAGCACCGGCATGAGTTGCTCGCCGCGGCCGGTACCCAGGGCGGTACCACCCTGCACCGAGAACGGCACGTCGCTGCCGAGCCCGGCGGCGATGTCCAGGAGATCGGCACGCGGGACGTCGAGTTTCCACAACGCCGCCAATGCGACCAGCGCGCCCGCCGCGTCGGCGCTGCCGCCGGCCATACCCCCGGCCACCGGAATCCGTTTGACGATTTCGATGGCCACCTTGGGATCACGACCGGCGTACTCACCGAGTGCTCGCACGGCGCGCACCGCGAGGTTGTCGTCGTCGAGGGGCACCTCCGCGACGTCGGCGCCGCGACCACTGTCGCGGGTCATCTCGACCGACAGACCCGCGGCACGCGCCACCGTGACGTCGTCGTAGAGCGATAGTGCCTGATAGACCGTCACCAGATCGTGGTAGCCGTCATCGCGCAGCGGGCCGACGCCGAGGTGCAGGTTGACCTTGGCGGGCACGCGCACCGTCACGGCGTCGGAGATCACCGACAGGGATGCTGGGGACACGGGGATCCAGAGTAGGCGTTCATCCCGGTCACGGCCGCCATCGCGTGTCCAGAAGCACCGCGACATCGTCGACGACCCGAACCGCGCCGGCGTCGAGTAGTTCGGCGGCCGCGGTGCCACCGGTGCGGACGGCCACACAGGACATGCCCGCCGCTGTCGCCGCGGCGACGTCCCACACGCTGTCACCGACCAGGACCGCACTGCTACCACCGGCCCGGCGCAGCGCCACGGTGAGCAGGTCCGGGGCCGGCTTGGAGTTGTCGGCATCATCGGCACTGGTCACGACGTCGACGTCGGTCGAGGCGAGTCCGAGACGCTCGAGTGCGGCGTCGGTGAACTCCCGGGCTCCCGACGACGCGATGGCCACCCGGTAGCCGGAGCCGGTCAACGCACGGACGAGGTCGGATGCGCCGGGGATGGCGCGTACCTCCGGCAGGACCTCGCGGTAACGTTCGGCCCACTCATCGCGCAACCGGTCACCGAGGGCATCCTCGACCTCGGACCCGCAGACCTCCCGAACCAGCAGATCACCGCCCATGCCGATGGTCCGGTGCACACGCCACCACGGCGGGGTGAGCCCGTGAGCTGCGAACGCCCGCTGCCATGCCAGAGCGTGCAGGTAGCCGGAGTCGATGAGCGTACCGTCGACGTCGAGGAGCACGGTGTCGACCGATCCGCCACCCGCCCGGCCCCGATCTGCCGGCCCGGTGTCACCGCGATCGTCGGTCGATCCTGATGAATCCACAGATGCTCCTCCCGGGTCCAGACCACGTGCCCGCATTCCCCACTCCACCTTGCCACCGGAGTACTCCGGTGGCAGAGAGCGAGATCATGGCGACACGATTTGGCTACACCCTCATGACCGAACAGGCCGGTCCCCGGCAGCTGGTCCGCGATGCGATCGCGGCGGAATCGGCGGGCTTCGATTTCGAGGTTTCCAGCGACCACTACTCACCCTGGCTGTCGGCGCAGGGACACGCCCCGTACGCGTGGTCGGTGCTCGGCGCGGTCGCCCACGCCACCGTCGACGTCGAATTGATGACCTACGTGACCTGTCCGACGATGCGCTATCACCCGGCGGTGATCGCCCAGAAGGCGGCCACGATGCAGTTGCTCGCCGACGGCCGATTCATCCTCGGACTCGGTAGCGGCGAGAACCTCAATGAGCACGTCGTCGGCGCGGGATGGCCCGCCCTCGGCGAACGACAATCCATGCTGTCGGAGGCCATCGAGATCATCCGTGCACTACTCGACGGCGGCGTCGTCGACCATCGCGGGGAGTTCTTCCAGGTCGATTCGGCCCGTCTTTGGGATCTCCCCGACGCCGGGGTCCCCATCGGTGTGGCGGTGTCGGGGAGCCGTGGCATCGACGAATTCGGTCCGCCGGCAGACCATCTCATCGCCGTCGAACCCAGCGCGGACATCGTCGAGCAGTGGAACGCCCACCCGGACACCACCTCCATCGGGCAGGGCCCCGCACATGCCCCGGCCCGCGCCATCGGCCAGATCCCGATCTGCTGGGATCCCGATCGCGATGTTGCCGTGACGCGTGCCCATGAGCAGTTCCGCTGGTTCGCCGGCGGCTGGGACGTCAACGCCAACCTCCCGACCACTGCCGGCTTTGCGGCCGCCACCCAGTTCGTCACGAAAGACGATGTGGCCGCGAATATCCCGTGCGGACCCGACCTCGACGAGCTGGTCGACGGGATTCGCCCCTACTGGGAGGCGGGCTTCAGTGACGTCGCGTTGGTGCAGATCGGCGGCGGCAGCCAGGAGCGTTTCCTCGACGAGGTGGCACCGGCGCTGCTGGACAAGCTCCGCTCAGCCTCCGGTTGAGGCGGGCACCTGCGCCAGCCGCACGAAGTCGGCGACGTCGAGTTTCTCGCCGCGGATCTGCGGGTCGATGCCGGCGGCGCGCAGGCGTCGTTCGGCCTCGGCAGGTGAGCCGGCCCACGTCGCCAGGGCCGAGCGCATGGTCTTGCGACGTTGCGCGAAGGCCGCGTCGATGACCGCGAACACCGCGGCGCGCCGGGCGGGATCGGTGGAGTAGGTGTCGCGACGGTCCATCCGGACCAGACCCGATTCCACCTTGGGTTCGGGCCAGAACACGTTGCGTCCCACCGCACCGGCGCGCGCGACGTCGCCGAAGTAGCGGGCCTTCACGCTGGGCACGCCGTAGACCTTGTTGCCCGGCGGCGCGGCCAGCCGGTCGGCGACCTCGGCCTGCACCATCACCAAAGCCGTTGCGATGGTGGGACATTCACTCATCAGGTGCAGCAGCACCGGGACCGCGACGTTGTACGGCAGATTGGCGACCAGCGCCGTGGGCGCGGCCGGCAGGTCGTCGGCGCGCACGGTCATCGCGTCGGCGGTGACGACGTCCAGCGATCCGTGTGGCGCGTAGTCCGCCGCGGTCTGCGGCAACCGACCCGCGAGCACCGGGTCGATCTCGACCGCGATCACCCGTGAGACGGTGCCGAGCAACGCCAGTGTCAGCGATCCGAGACCCGGTCCGACCTCGAGGACGACGTCATCGGATCCGACCCCGGAGGCGGCGACGATGCGTCGCACCGTGTTGGCGTCATGGACGAAGTTCTGTCCGAGCGTCTTGGTGGGACGGACGCCCAGTTCGTCGGCGAGCCGACGGATCTGTGCGGGTCCCAGGAGCCGGCCGGAATCGTCCCCGGACGGTACGTCGTCGATGCTCAGCGTAGGCCCAGCTTGGCCGAGCACGACGGCCACGCACCCCAGCCCTGAGCGGCCTGGGTCTTCTGCGCGATCGCGATCTGCTCCTCGCGGGTGGCCAGGTCGGCGCGCGGTGCGTACTCGAGTCCGCCCCAGCGTTCCCAGGTGTTCTGGTCGAACTGGACGCCGCCGTAGAAGCCGTTGCCGGAGTTGATGGCCCAGTTGCCGGTGGCCTCACACTGTGCGAGCTGATCCCAGACCCCGACGGGCACAAACGGGGCGCCCGGCTTGGTGCCGACCCGGACGGTCGCGGCGACCGGCTGGGTGAGGACCTCCTGGCCGACCTTGACACGCTTGACGACCTTGCCGTTGACGGTGGTCACCTCGTAGCGGACGTTGGCCTTGCCGGGGGTACCGGGCTTGACCACCACGCGGCGATCCTTGATCAGGGTCGGATCGTCCTGGGTGATGTCGGGTGCGGTGATGTTCTCGGGCACCGTCGTCTCGGTGGTGCGGATGCGGGTCACATTGATGGTCATGCCGTCGGCGACCTTGGCGGTCGCGGCCGGGGTGACCTTGTCGGTGTCGACGAGCGGGGCGCCGATGTCGGCAAGGGCCTCGGACACCGTTTCGGCCGGCACGCTCTTGATCGACGGCACGCCGCCGTCGATGATGATGAGCTTCTTCGGCAGGGTGACGTCGACCACGGCGCCGTTGACCGGGATCGGACCACCGGCGTTGAAGTTGGTGGCGTCGTCACCGTGGGACAGACCCTGCTGCGCGAGGAGATCGTTGACGTTGACCGCGGTGGTCTCGACGACACGTCGCTGTCCCTCGACGTCGAGGACGACCTGCTTCTTGCGGTGGAAGACAATGGTCTGCCCGTCAGAAAACGACGAGTCCAGTGCCGGCTCGACGACGTCGCCGTTGGCCGGGTCGTAGCCCTGCGAGTTCAGCAGTGAGTCGACGTCCATGGACATGGTGGCGACCTGGATCTTCTGGCCGTCCACGTCGATGGTGACGTTCTTGTGCATCGTCACGCCCATCACGCCACCGGCGGCGACGGTGCACAGCACCGCTCCGATGGCGACGCGTGCACGCATCGAGTCCAACGTGTGAATCTTCGCTAAAACAGACAAGGTGAAGCATCCTGATCGGGAACGTGGCGTCCGTCTGGAACCCCCACAGGCTGACGGATCACAATACGATAACGAGACAGGATGATTAGCGCAAAGGTAGCCGGTAGACGCGTCGCGCGTTGACGCCGAGCTGCCGAGCCATCGTCACGTCATCCGTTTGGCGGATGTCGGCAAGCCCACGCGCCGTGTATGGCAGGCAATACGACTGATTCGGCTGGCCACGGTAGGGATGAGCAGTGAGGAACGGCGCATCGGTCTCCACCAGGATCTGGTCATCGGGCACCAGGCGAGCCGCTTCACGAAGCTCCGCGGCATTGGCGAATGTCACAGTTCCGGCGAAACTCAGCAGATAGCCACGCTCTATGCATTCGCGTGCAACGTTTCGGTCACCGGAGAAGCAATGCATGATCACGACGTCGGGCGATCCTTCCGCCGCGAGAATGTCGAGCAGATCGCGATCGGCCTCGCGGTTGTGGATCATCAACGGCTTGCCGACGCGCTTGGCGAGTTCAATATGCCAGGCGAAGGCGTCCTTCTGGATGGCGGGGTCGGCCGCCGACTCGGATCGGCCCGGCCAGTAGTAATCCAGCCCCGTCTCCCCGATCGCCACCACCCGCGGGTCGACCGCCATCTGCTCGAGTTCGGCGCGGGCGGCGTCGTCGAGGTCACCGGCATGCGTCGGGTGCAGCGCCACCGCCGCGAACGCCCGCTCATCCCACCGGGCGGCATCGACCGCCCATCGCGCGTCGACCATGTCGTCGGCGACGGTGATCACCTGCCCGACCCCGACCGCATCGGCATGATCGAGGATCGCTCGCACCGACTCGGGGTCACGACCACCGCAGGCGGCGAGATGGGTATGGGCGTCGACGAGGCCGGGCAACGGCTCCGGATCCGGCGGCGGCTCACGACGGCGACGCTTCTTGGCTTCCTTGGCGCTGAGCTCCTTGACGGGAGCGCTGTCGGCGGGATTCTGAGCGCTGTCAACGGAGGAGTGAGCGCTGTCAACGGAGGTCGGGCTGTCGGCGGCGGACATGGGCCCCACTGTAAGGGGGCACGATCCAGGCGGATGTCCCCGCTCCGCTCAGAGCTCGACGGTTCCGGTGATCACCGTCGTACTCATCCCGCCGATCCAGATGTTGTCACCGTCGTCGGTGACGAACACCCGACCCGTCCGCCCGAGGGCGGCGCCCTGGGCGGCGACGTAGCTCCGCGGTGCGCGGCCGTCGCGGCGTAGCCACGTCGCGATGCCGGCGTTGAGGCTGCCGGTTACCGGATCCTCGGGCACCCCTTCGCCGGGAGCAAAGGCCCGCACCTCGAACAGGACCCCCGCCTCAGGACGGGTGGCGTCGGAATGCTCGCCGACGATCCCGACCTCGTGGTCACCGAGCGCCGCGAAATCCGGACGCACGTCGAGGACGCGGCGCGCCGAGTCCAGCTGCAGGACCATCCACTGCGGTCCGTTGACCACCCATTCGGCGGCGAGAACATGTGCGGGATCGACACCCAACGCCGCGGTCACCGCGGCGACGGTGGCGGCGTCGACGGGACCCGACCTGCTCAGCGGCGGCGCGGCGAACGCGAGACGCTGCCCGTCGCGTCGGATACGCACCAGTCCGACACCGCATTCCTGGACGAGGTACTCGCCGGTGATGTCGGCTCCGGCCTCGAGGAATGCGTATGCAGATCCGAGAGTCGGGTGCCCCGCAAAGGGCAGTTCGCCGCCCGGCGTGAATATTCGCAGCCGGTAGTCGGCGGCCGGGTCGGTGGGCGGCAGCACGAACGTCGTCTCCGACAGGTTCGTCCACCGCGCGAAGGCGGCCATCTGCTCGTCGTCGATGCCCTCGGCGTCGAGGACGACTGCCACCGGGTTTCCGGTGATCGGAGCGGCGGCGAACACATCGACCTGTGCGAAGCGACGAGACATGGCCCCATGGTTGATCATTCGAGCCTGCCACGTCCACCGGTTTTCGCACCTCCCCGGACGACGCTCGCGCCGACATCAGCGCATACCAAGCCCGATCCGCCGCAGACAGGTAGCGTTTGCCAACGTGTTGGGTTTGCCAGATACGGTCACCGTCGCACTGTTCGATCTCGACGGGGTCCTCACCAGTACCGCTGTCCTCCATCAGAAGGCATGGAAGGCTGCCTTCGACGCCTTCCTGCGTAAGCGAGATGGCGACGGATTCACCCCGTTCACCGAGCAGGACTACCTCGACTATGTCGACGGCCGACCTCGCGACGACGGCGTGCGCGCATTCCTCGCCTCTCGAGGCATCGACGACGTGTCACCCGCCGATGCCGACGCGATCGGCAGTGGCAAGAACGAGATGTTCATGGCCAGCCTCGAACGCGACGGCGTCACCCCGTACCCCGGATCGGTGCGCTATCTCGAGGCCGCACGCGATGCCGGGCTGCGGATCGCGGTGGTGACCTCGTCGAAGAACGGCAAGGCCGTGCTCGATGCGGCCGATCTGTCGAAGTTCGTCGAAGTACGCGTCGACGGACTGGAAACCGCCGCAGCAGGATTGCCGGGTAAACCGGCACCGGATTCGTATCTGCTCGGGGCGCAGCGCATGGGTGTGGAGCCGACCGCCGCGGCCGTCTTCGAGGATGCGATCTCCGGAATACAGGCCGGCGCCGCCGGCAACTTCGGCTATGTCGTCGGCATCGACCGGGTCGGTGGCACCCAGGCCGCGTCGATGACGGCTGCCGGAGCGTCCATCGTCGTCAACGATCTCGAGGAATTGCTGCCTGCATGAGTACCAGTGATCACGCATTCGGATTCGATGTCCACCCCTGGCAGCTGCGCTGGCGAGGGCTCGACATCGACATGCTCGGTCGCACCGAGACACTGTTCGCCCTGTCGAACGGACACCTGGGCCTGCGCGGCAGCTTCGAAGAAGGCGAACCCGTCGACCACCCCGGCACCTACCTGAACGGGTACTACGAGCAGCGTGGTCTGCCGTACGCCGAAAGTGGTTACGGCTACCCGGAATCCGGCCAGACGGTGGTCAACGTGACCGACGGCAAGATCATCCGGCTACTCGTCGAAGACGAGCCCATGGACCTGCGGTACGGGCGCACCGAGGAACATGAGCGCGTCCTGGACTTCCGCACCGGAACACTGCGCCGCAACACGCTGTGGACCTCCCCGACCGGGCGCACCGTGCGCATCCGGTCCGAACGCCTGGTGTCGTTCACCAAACGCACCATCGCCGCCATCCACTACGAGGTGGAGCCGATCGGCGAGGACATGAAACTCGTCCTACAGTCGGATCTGCTTGCCAACGAGCCCGTTCCGCTTCCCGGAAACGATCCGCGTCTGGCCGCCGCGCTGGATTCACCGTTGGTCTCCGACCTGGCGACCTGCCGTAACTACTGGGGAATCCTGGTCCACCACACCAAGAAGTCCGGCCTGCACATGGCCGCGGGCATGGATCATGAGATCGACTTCCCGGACCGCGCAGACACCTTCATTCGCGCCGACGGTGATCTCGCGCGACTGACCGTGGCCGCCAACGTCCCGCAGGGCACCAAGCTCAGCCTGACGAAGTACATGGGTTACGGCTGGTCGGCGCGCCGATCGGTACCGGCCCTGCGTGCTCAGGTCGACGCCGCACTGGCCATGGCGATGGAAACCGGTTGGGAATCGCTGAAGGCCGATCAGGGCCGATACCTCGACGATTTCTGGCGCGACGCCGATGTCGAGGTCGACGGCGATCCCGAACTGCAACAGGCGGTCCGGTTCGCGTTGTTCCATGTCCTGCAGGCCGGTGCGCGCGGTCAGTCGCGTGCCATCCCGGCCAAGGGTCTCACCGGACCCGGCTACGACGGCCACACCTTCTGGGACACCGAGAGTTTCATTCTGCCGATGCTCACCTACACCGTTCCCGCCGCGGCCGGTGAGGAATTGCGATGGCGCCACGCCACCATCGACAAGGCGAAATCGCGTGCGGCCGAGTTGGCTCAGCGCGGCGCAATGTTCCCGTGGCGGTCGATCAACGGTGACGAGTGCTCGGGATACTGGCCTGCGGGTACCGCCGGTGTGCACGTCAGCGCCGACATCGCCAACGCGACCGGCCGATACCTGCGGGCCACCCATGACGAGCAGTTCGAAACCGAGTGCGGCGTCGAACTGTTGGTGGAGACCGCGCGCCTGTTCGCCGGTATGGGCCACCACGACATCAACGGCAATTTCCGCATCGACGGCATCACCGGACCCGACGAGTACACCGCGGTGGTGAACAACAACGTCTTCACGAATCTTGCTGCGCAACAGAACTTCCGCGACGCGATCGACGCGGTGCATCGACGGCCCGATCTCGCCCAGGAGTTGGGTGTCACCAATGCCGAGACAGCGCACTGGGAATCGTGCGCCGACGACATGACGTTGCCCTACGACGAGGCGCTCGGGGTGCATCAGCAGTGTGAGGCGTTCACCCTGCTCGGTGCCTGGGATTTCGAGGAATCGAAGGGCAAATACCCACTGCTGCTGAACTATCCGTACTTCGACCTGTACCGCAAGCAGGTGGTCAAGCAGGCCGATCTGGTGTTTGCGATGTACATGTTCGGCGACGCCTTCACACCGGAACAGAAACTGCGCAACTTCGACTACTACTATCCGTTGACCGTGCGCGACTCGTCACTGTCGGCGTGTTGTGAGGCGGTCACCGCGGCCGAGGTCGGCTACCTCGATCTCGCCTATGATCTGATGGCCGAATCGGTGTTCACCGACCTTCATGACCTGCACGACAACGTCGCCAGTGGTCTGCACATCGCCGCCCTGGCCGGCGCGTGGACCGACTGCGTGGCCGGCTTCGGCGGTATGCGCGACTTCGGCGGACACATCACCTTCGCCCCGCGACTGCCCAGCAAGCTGGACTACCTGTCCTTCCGCATGATCGTCCGGGACTCCAAGATCGTTGTGGCCATTGACAAGGCGACGGCGACCTATCGGTTGCTGTCGGGTCCGGCGATCGATCTGGCCCACCACGGTGAGAAGTTCACCCTCACCGAGGGCACACCGGTGAGCATGCCGATCCCGGAGATCGAGCGACGCGACCCGCCCAAGGCACCGCCGGGATGCGAGCCGTATCAGCGTCTGCTGTAGGGGCGCTCGCACCATGCCGTAGGGGTGCTCGCACCATCCGGAGCCGCCCCCGGATCCGTCAGTGCGTCGGTGACGCACCCGGATCCGGGGTGACGTGACGGTTCGCGAGCTCACCGAGCTTACGCAACACTCGTTTGCTCGATTCAGCCCACGGCATGAGGATCGGGAAGACGTGGAACATCCCGCGTTCCTCCATCGCCATCAGCGGTACGTCGGCGGCCCGGAGATTCTCCACGAACTGGCGGATGCCGTCCCGGAACATCTCGACCTCGCCCCAGCAGACGAAGGTGGGCGGGAACCACTCCGGGTCCGGGTGACCGTAGACGGCCGAGACACGTTCGTCGTTGGGCTGCACCCCGCGCAGGTACGGGGCGACCGGGATACTCCACGGCAGGATGTCGTGGGCGGCGTTCTCGGTCACCGAATCGTGATCGAGATCGAGATCGATCTCGGGCGAGAACAGGGCCAGCGCAGCGGGTTTCGGCAGCTGATGGTCATGCAGGTAGGACACCAGGGAGGTGGCCAGTCCGCCACCACCGGAATCGCCGGCGATGATCAGATGGCCGGAATCAACACCACGGGCGAGCAGACCCCGATAGACATCGGCGGCGTCGTGCATCCCTGCCGGGAAAGGGAATTCGGGCGCCATCCGGTAGTCGGCGATGAAGATCTCACAACCGGTGATCCGCACCAGGGCGGCGGCGAAGGCCGAGTACATCATCGGTGACGTGCCGATGTAGCCACCGCCGTGCAGGTAGAGGATCGTGCCGTTGATCGAACTCTTGGTTTCGGCGTCGTCGACGTAGGAATCCGAGCTGTCCTTGGCCCGGCACCAGATCCCGGAGACCCCTCCGATCTCGTCCTCGACGATCTCCACCCGTCCGGCCACGCCGATGACCGGCGGCAGGACCACCTGACAGACGTCGTCGAGGATCTTCTCCATCGAGCGGAACTCCTCGATGGGAAGCCCCATCGAATACCCCATGAACGCCCGGATCGTTTGCCGCGTCACCGACTGACCGACGTTGTCGAGAAGCCCACCCGGCCCACGCCACGGCTTGGTGAACGGTACCCGCGCCAGACCGTTGAGCATCGTCTCGGCCAGGCCCACCACGGTCAGCGCCGTAATCGGCGCCGACGCCGTGTCAACGTCGTCTCGATCAGCCATCACCATGCCGCCAGCGTAACGGGTGGCAGCCGACCCGGTGAGACCCTGCGGGAGGGCGGTCGCCCGGAGGTTCAGTGTGTCGGGGTGGCCTCGGGGTCCGGGGCCACGTGCCGGTCGACGAACTCGTTGAGCAGCCGGTACACCTCGTGTGAACTCTCCGCCCATGGCATCAGGATCGGGAAGACATGGAACATACCCCGCTCCTCCAACGCGGTGACCTCGATACCCGCCTTCTCCAGCGAGGTGACGAAGTCGCGGATCGGGTCGCGGAACATCTCGTCGGCACCCCAGCACACGAAGGTGGGTGGGAACCACTCGTCGCCCGGCTCGGCGTAGACCATCGACACGCGTATGTCGTCGGGCTGCACGCCGTGCAGGTACGGGGTGACCGGCACGTTCCACGGCAGGATGTCGGTGCTCGCGTTCTCGGTGATCGACGGATGGTCCATGTCGAGATCGACCTCGGGTGAGAACAGGGCGACCGCAGCCGGGCGGGGCAACCCGACCTCGCGGAGGTACCCGGCCAGCGAGGTCGCCAGGCCACCGCCGCCGGAGTCACCCGCGATCACCAGGTGATCGGCGTCCACGCCGCGTTCCAGCAATCCCCGGTAGACGTCGGCGGCGTCATGCACACCGGCCGGGAACGGGAACTCCGGTGCCATCCGGTAGTCGGCGATGAAGACCTCACAGCCGGTACCGCTGACCAGCGACGCGGCGAAGGCCGAGTACATCATCGGCGTCGTGCCGATGTAGCCGCCGCCGTGCAGGTAGAGGATGGTGCCGTCGATCGCGGTCTTGCGTTGATCGCTGTCGACGAACTCGTCTGAACTGGCGCGCGAGCGCAACCAGAGACCGGGCACACCGTTGATCTCGTCGTCGGTGACCTCGACGTCATCGGTGAGGTGGATGAACGGCGGGATGACCACACGGCACAGGTCGTCGAGAACCTTCTCCATCGACCGGAACTCCTCGATCGGCAGGCCGACGATGTAGCCCATGAACGACCGCACCGCCTGCCGGGTGACCGATTGCCCGACATTGTCGAGCAGCCCGCTCGGCCCGTTCCAGAATCTCCGGAACGGCACGCGGGCCAGACCATTGAGCATGTTGTCGGCAAGACCGACGAGGGTCAATCCCGTCACCGGCGCCGATGCGGTCGCCACTTCGGGGCGGTCTGCCATCACCATGGGTACCAGCTTAAGGCGTGTATTCGGCGCTCACCTGGGCACAATGTCGACGATTCTGTGCCATGACCTCCTGCGCCACGCGTTCTGTGCCATGACCATCGTCGGGAGGAGGCGGCGGCCGGGCCACGGGTCGGGCCGACGGCGCCCACCCAGTATCCTGACAACCACTATGCCCACTGATCTGACCAGCACCGACGCAGGCTCGTCGGACGGCCCGACCTCGCACGGCGCCGGCCGCCCGTATTACCTGACCACCGCGATCGCCTACCCGAACGGCGCCCCGCACATCGGGCACGCCTACGAGTACATCTCGGCCGACGCCCTCGCACGGTTCAAGCGACTCGACGGCTTCGACGTCCGGTTCCTCACCGGCACCGACGTCCACGGTCAGAAGATGCAGCAGACCGCGGAGAAGGAGGGCATCCCGACCGCGGAACTCGCACGCCGCAACTCCGACAGGTTCCAGGAACTCCAGGACCGGCTCGGGTCCAGTTACGACCGGTTCATCCGCACCTCCGACGACGATCACAAGCGCGCGTCGGAGGCCATCTGGCAGCGCATGAGCGAGGCCGGCGACATCTACCTCGATGCCTACTCCGGCTGGTACGACATCCGCGACGAACTGTTCTACGCCGAGTCCGACACCGAGGTCAACGAGGCCGGTGAGCGAGTGGCCACCGACAACGGTCATGTCCTCACCTGGACCGAGGAGCAGACCTACTTCTTCCGCTTGTCGGCCTACCAGGACAAGCTCCTCGATCTCTACGAGAGCCATCCGGAGTTCATCGGGCCCGATGTCCGCCGCAACGAGGTGATCAGCTTCGTCAAGGGCGGGTTGACCGATCTGTCGGTGTCGCGCACCACCTTCGACTGGGGAGTGCCGGTGCCCGGGCACCCCGATCACGTCATGTACGTCTGGGTGGACGCCCTCACCAACTATCTGACCGGCGTCGGATTCCCGGACGACACAACAACATTCGAGAAGTACTGGCCGGCGGATCTACATGTGATCGGCAAGGACATCATCCGCTTCCACTGCGTGTACTGGCCGGCGTTCCTGATGAGCGCCGGCATCGAGCTGCCGAAACGCGTGTTCGCCCATGGCTTCCTGTTCAACAAGGGCGAGAAGATGAGTAAGTCCGTCGGCAACGTCGTCGACCCCGACAACCTCATCGACGAGTTCGGCCTCGATCCGGTGCGGTACTTCTTCCTGCGTGAGGTGTCCTACGGTCAGGACGGGTCGTATTCCACCGACGCGATCGTGGCGCGTATCAACGCCGACCTCGCCAACGAATTCGGCAACCTCGCCCAGCGCACCCTGTCGATGATCGGCAAGTACTTCGACTCGGCGGTGCCCACCCCGGGCGACCTCACCGACGCCGATCAGACATTGCTCACCGCCACAGGCGAATTGCTGCCAACGGTGCGTGCCCACTTCGACAACCAGGCCATCCACCTCGGCCTCGAGGCGTTGTGGTCGGTGCTGGCCGACACCAACCGCTACATCTCCGCCCAGGAACCCTGGAAACTGGCCAAGACCGATCTGGAACGCACCGGCACCGTGCTCTACGTCTGCGCCGAAGTGGTCCGCGTCGTCGCACTGCTGGCCCAGCCGGTACTGCCCTCCTCCTGTGGGAAACTCCTCGATCTGCTGACGGTCGGCGAGCACCGCGACTTCACCGCCGTGGCCCACCAACTCACGCCGGGATCGCAGTTACCCAAGCCCACACCGGTTTTCCCGCGTTACGAGGGATGACCGGAGGCAATGTCGGCCACCGCACCGGACGTCCTGCGGGCGCTGCATGCCCACACCCGTGAACGCGGCCTCCCCCCGCCGGCCGCACTGATCGGCGACTGGTGGGATGCCGACGCGGTGATCGCACCGTCCATCGACATCCGGGCCGGACACCTGCCGGAGGATCGGCCGGACCGATTCTGGTTGGGCTACCGCGGGTTCGACGGTCGACGACGGGACGAGACGGCGCTGCCGGTGAGTGCGGGCGGCGTCACGGCCCATCTGCTGGTGCTCCGCGAGGGACGATGGCACACGGTGTCCGCCGACGACTCCACGCCCCCGGCGTGGGTGGACGACGTGGTGGAGCGGTCGTCGGCGACGGCACAGTCCCGAGCCGGCTGGACCGCGACGTGGACGCCGCCCGACCGTGATCACCACCTCGCCGCCATCGAGGAATGCCTGGAGGCCATTCGAGCGGGCGAGATCTACCAAGCGTGTGTGTGCACCCGGTTCGACGGCGCCCTCGACGGGTCACACATCGACTTCTACTGCGACCTGACCGCCACCACCCGACCCGCGAAATCCGCTTTTCTGCAGGGTGATTGGGGTGCGGTGACCAGTTTCTCCCCGGAGAGCTTCCTGCGCCGCACGGGAAACATCGTGACGTCCTCACCCATCAAGGGCACGCTGCCGGCCGATGCCGATCCGAACCTCTTGGCCGCGTCGACCAAGGACATCGCCGAGAATGTGATGATCGTCGACCTGGTCCGCAACGATCTGAGCCGGGTCGCGGTCACCGGTTCGGTGCACGTCACCGCTCTCCTCGAAGTGGTGGCCGCGCCGGGCGTGTGGCACCTGGTGTCCCGGGTCCAGGCGATCCTGCCACCCGAGGTGGGCAACTCCGGACTACTGGAGGCGACCTGGCCGCCGGCGTCGGTGACCGGGACCCCCAAGATTCGGGCCCGAGAACTCCTCGAGGACTGGGAATCCCACCCGCGCGGTGTGTACTGCGGCGCGGTCGGCCTGGCCGGACCGGACGGTCTGCTCGACCTCAATGTGGCCATCCGGACCGTCGAGGTCGCTCCGGACGGTGGACTATACCTCGGTGTGGGCGGCGGCATCACCATCGACTCCGATCCGGCGCGCGAATGGCAGGAATGTCTCGACAAGGCCGCCAGCATCGTGACCGCCACCGCCACAGTCGATCTCGAGGTGGGGATGTCGTGCCGCGAATCGTAACGCTGGCGACCGCAGCGAGATGGCGTACCCCGACCGCGCTGTGGCAGGGTCTGCGCGCCCAGCGAATCGTCCTGCGTCTCCCCCAGGCCGACGGCGACGACGGAGTGATCACCGGCGACACCGGTGATGGGACAACACGACTCCTCGTGATCGGTGACAGCCTCGCCGGTGGGGTCGGCGTGGCGCACCATCACCACACCCTCGCCGGTGGCGTCGCCGGGCGACTCGCTGAACGACTCGGCGGTGAGGTGCACTGGCACGTCCGCGCCCGAACCGGCTACACCGCAGGCGAAGTGATCACACTCATCGACCCGGACCTGCTCGCGAACGCTGACGTGGTGATCGTATCGGTGGGCGCCAACGACACGAAGAACATGCACACCCCGCGTCGCTGGCGTACCGAACTCACCGCACTGCTGGCCGAGATCACCTCCGGCGCCGCCCAATCCGCGCGGATCGTGTTGCTGCCGGTCCCGATGTTGCAGATGTGTCCGGCGTTGCCGCGCACGCTGGCGACCGTATTGGGTGCGCGCGCAGCGCATTTCGATGACATCGCGTCGCAGGTGTCCGCCGGTTTCCCCGGCATCGGCCGCTTCGCGCGGTTCGTGCCGCCCGGCGGGGCCGACCTCTTCGCCGCCGACGGATTCCACCCGTCGGAGAGCTTCCACGCGATCTACGCCGAGCAGATCGATGCGGTGTTGCGGGCGGACAGCGTCAGCGGGGAATCAGCGCAGGGATCCGGGTGTGGCGACCCAACGATGACGGAACTCGATCACTTCTGAGGCGATGTCGAAGTCGTGACGGTAGTTCATGACCTCACTCCGACCGCGCCGCCAGCACCGCCTCGTACACCTCACGTCGGGAGACGCCGCTTCCCCGGGTGACCTCCTCGCACGCGGCCTTGAGCCGCATGCCGCCGTCGGCGAGGGCCTGCGCCCGGGCGGCGAGTTCGTCGAGGTCGGCCTCGGCGGGCGTGGCGCCGCTCAGAACGACGGTGATCTCACCCTTCACCCCGGCCGCGGCCCATTCGGCGAGTTCGGCCAGGGTGCCGCGGCGCACCTCCTCGTAGGTTTTCGTCAGCTCCCGGCAGACCGCCGCACGACGATCCGGCCCCAGCACGTCGGCGGCCACCGCCAGCAGATCGGCCAGCCGGTGGGGCGATTCGAAGAACACCGCGGTACGGGGTTCGTTGCGCAGCGTCGTCAGCCAGTCCCGTCGTGCCCCCGGTTTGCGGGGTGCGAAACCCTCGAAGCTGAACCGCTCCGACGGCATCGCCGACACCGCCAGTGCGGTGGTCACCGCCGACGGCCCGGGCAGCGCGGTCACCCGCAGGCCGGCCTCCGCGCACGCGACCACCACGCGGTATCCCGGGTCGCTGACCGACGGCATCCCGGCGTCGGTGATCAGCAGCACCGTCGCCCCACCGGCGATGGCCTCCACCAGCCGTGGCGTGCGCGCGGCCTCCACCTGGTCGTAGTAGCTGATCAGCTCACCGCCGATGGACACGCCCAATCCCGCGGCCAGCGCGCGGGCGCGACGGGTGTCCTCGGCCGCCACGATGTCGGCCGACTCCAGTGCCGCCACCAGCCGCGGCGACGCGTCGTCGTAGCGACCCATCGGGGTGGCAGCGAGGACCAACGCGCCCGGCCGGTCCGGTGACGGCATATCCGGCAAAGTCATGCCGACAGCGTACGGCTGCGTGAGCCGGCACCAACCGACCATTACGATCGGACGAGTGACACTGACCGCCGGCGGCGTCGTATTGGGCGAGCCGCATCACAGCGCCGAGATCACGTCGTCGGCGCATGCGACCTCGCCGACCCCCGGCCCGGAGATCCCGACCCCGCTGTTCGGGGCGACGGATCGGCGGCGTGGGCTGATCGTCGGCCTGATCATCGGCGCCATCGCCACCATCACCCGGTTCTGGCTGCTGTGGACGCCGACCGACGACGGCACCCCGATCTTCGACGAGAAGCATTACGTCCCGCAGGGCTGGCAGGTGCTCACCGGCGGCAACTGGATCGAGGACAACCCGGCCTACGGCCTGGTGGTGCATCCGCCGGTCGGCAAGTGGCTGCTGGCGATCGGCGAGTCGATGTTCGGGTACACCCCGATGGGGTGGCGCGTCATGTCCGCGCTCGCCGGCATCGCGATCGTGGTGATGATCTACGCATCCGTGCGCCGGATGACGCGGTCGACGCTGATCGGCGCGATCGCCGGCATCTTCGCGATCTGCGACGGTGTGCTGTTCGTCCAATCCCGGCTGGGCATGCTCGACATCTTCCAGGCCTTGTTCGTCGTCGCCACGTTCGCCGCGGTCATCGCCGACCGCGATCAGGTGCGCGAACGCATGCACAAGGTCTACCTCGAGGGCCGCATCGGCGATTCGGTATACGGGCCGCGGATGGGTTTCCGCTGGTATCGCTTCACGGCCGGGGTGATGCTCGGCCTGACCTGTGGCACCAAGTGGTCCGGCATCTACTACGTCATCTTCTTCCTGCTGCTCTCCCTCGGATTCGACGTCGCCGCGCGACGCGCCTATCACGTGAAGCGTCCGTGGGTGGGCACCCTCATGCGCGACGTGGTGCCGTCGGGTCTGAGCATGGCGGTGATGCCGGTCGCGATCTACCTGGCGACGTTCATCCCGTGGTTCTCCGGCGAGACGTCGGTGTACCGCTATCAGGTGGGCAACACGATCGGCACCGGCGGCACCTGGTCATGGGTGCCCGGCGCGTGGCGCTCACTCTGGTATTACGAGGCCGGAATTCTCAAATTCCACGCAGGCCTGACCAATTCCGCGGGCAACCATCACCCGTGGGAATCCAAACCCTGGACGTGGCCGATGAGCCTGCGTCCAATGCTCTACGCACTGGAGAACGGACCCGATCGCTGCGGCGGCGGCGAATGCGTCCGCGCGCAGATGCTGATCGGCTCTCCCGCGATGTGGTGGCTGGCCCTGCCGATGCTGTTGTGGGGCCTGTGGTCGTGGTTCGTCCGTCGCGACTGGCGCTACGCCGCCGTCGTCACCGCTTACGCCGCCGGCTTCCTGCCCTGGTTCATCGAACTCGATCGGCAGATGTACTTCTTCTACGCGACCGTCCTGGCACCGTTCCTGGTGATGGGGCTGGCGTTGTGCTGCGGCGACATCCTGCGCGGCTCGAGACGGGCGGTACCCGGTACCAGACCCGAACGTCAGGCCCTCGCGGTCCTCGTCGTCGCCATCTACGTCGGGCTGGTGGTGGCCAACTTCGCCTGGCTGTGGCCGATCCTGACCGCATCCCCCATCTCACCGACCATGTGGCGCCAGCAGATCTGGCTGCCGAGTTGGGGCTGACGCCCACTCGACGGGAACGGGCGCCCACTCGACGCGAATCGGCGCCCACTCGACGGGAACGGGCGCCCACTCGACGCGAAACGGCACCCACTCGACGGGAACGGGCGCCCACTCGACGGGAATGGGCGCCCACTCGACGTCAGTCGGAGGACTGGACGATGGGGGTGACCGGGGTGCCGTCGTCGGCCGGCATCTCGCCGGTGCTGATCACCTCGGCCTGTTTGCGGATGTGATCGTCGACCTGACCCGCCAAGATCTGCCGCGACACGATCAACGGGTCGCGGCGCAGATCCATGAACAGCGATACGCACATGCCGATCATCACCAGGACGAACGGCAGGGCGGCGATGATCGCCATCTGTTTGATGCCGTTGAGCGCCTCGTGGTTGGGATCGTCACCGCCGATGGCGAGGAGCAGTGCGGCCACGCCGCCGGTGAGCACACCCCAGAAGATGGTGGTGAGACGACGGGGTTCCTCCGCACCGCGTTCGCTGAGCGTTCCCATCACCAGTGACGCCGAGTCGGCACCGGAGACGAAGAAGATGGCGACCAGGATCATCACCAGTGCCGACGCGATTCCCGTCCACGGCAGGTTGGCCAGGACGTCGAACAGAGTGTCCTCGCTGGCGGCGGTGGCGGGGTCGAACGGAAGGATCCCGTCCATGTTCTGCCGGATCGCGGTCCCACCGAAGATGGCGAACCAGACCAGCGACACCGCGACCGGCACCACCATCACGCCGAAGACGAATTCGCGGATGCTGCGTCCACGCGAGATCTTCGCCAGGAACATGCCGACGAACGGCGTCCACGACACCCACCACGCCCAGTAGAAGATCGTCCACCCAGCGAGCCACTCCTGACCGTCGGCGTCGACGGTGGCACCGGATCGGGCGGAGAAGAACGGCAGGTCATTGAGGTAGGCACCGAGCGTGGTGGGCATCAGATTCAGGATGAACACCGTGGGGCCCACGACGAAGACGAACACCGCGAGGATCAACGCCAGCACCATGTTGATGTTCGACAACCACTGAATGCCCTTGGCGATCCCGGATACCGCGGACAGGACGAAGCATGCGGTGAGGACCGCGACGATGGCGACGAGCAACATCACCCCCGGATTGTCGACCCACCCGACCTTGCTGATACCCGATCCGATCTGCAGCGCACCGAGTCCCAGCGAGGCCACGGTCCCGAACAATGTCGCGAAGATCGCGAGGATGTCGATGATCTTGCCGATCGGACCGTGGGCGCGTGACCCGAGGATCGGCGAGAACACCGAACTGATCAGCTGATTGCGGCCGCACCGGTAGGTGCCGTACGCAATCGCGAGGCCCACAACGGCATACATCGCCCACGGGTGAAAACCCCAGTGGAACATGGTTGTTGCCATCGCGGTGCGCACATCCTCCGCGGACATCTCCGGGGGTGCGGACACGTAGTGGAACAACGGCTCGTAGGAACCGAAGAACATCAGGCCGATTCCCATTCCGGCGCTGAACATCATGGCGATCCAGCTGATCGTGCGGTACTCGGGCGCCTCGCCGTCGCGACCCAGCGGGATACGACCGTACTTCGACAGTGCCAGATACACCGCGAAGATCACGAAACCCGATGCGGACAACACGAACAGCCAGCCGAGATTTCCGGTGATCCAGCCGAGCACGTTGTCGGTGACCGTGTTCAGGTTGTCGGGCGCGGCCAGACCCCAGATGACGAAGGCGATGATGAGCACAGCGGTGACGCCGAAGACCGTCGGATCCAGCGTGACTCGCGTTCGGCGGGGAGGAAGGTGAGTGGACACCAGATCACACAACCAAACCTTGATGTGTTTTCTCAACTCCTACCGAGTGCACGCAACAACAACGTGACCATCGCGTCATCGTCGATTCCCTGCTCACGCAGCGCTTTCACGTGGTCGACGGTGGCCCGTTGGGCCGCCGACAGCCGCGCATCGGGTCCGGCCTTGATGAAAGAGCCGTGCCGACCCCGCGTTTCGATGATCCCGGCCGCCTCGAGTTCTCGGTAGCTGCGGGCCACGGTGTTGGCGGCCAGGTGCAGGTCGGTGGCCAGGGCCCGCACCGTCGGTATCCGGGAGCCCACCAGCAGCGTCCCGTGGTCGACGAGTCCGATCACGCCGAGACGCACCTGTTCGAACGGCGGCGAGTCGGCCGTCGGGTCGATGTGCAGCAGGGACGCGAGGTCGACCGGGGTGTCCGGCTGTCCACTCATCGCATGTCTCCTTCTCGGCTCGCGTCGCAGTGCGTCTGGTTCACAGCGGATCGCGTGCGAGCGGACACGACATGCAGCGTGGTCCACCGTGTCCGACATCGAGCGCCGCACCGTCGATCTCGATGATCTCGATGCCGGCATCGGTGAGGCGCCGGTTGGTGTCGGCGTTGTGCCGATAGGACACCACCACGCCGGGTGCGATCGCCAGGGTGTTGGAACTGTCGTCCCAGGTTCCCGAAGATGGTGTCGCCGAGGCGATTTCCGGATCGATGAGACGTAGACCGGCGATGCCCATCGCGTCGGCCGCGGCGTCGGCGAACCCACGCGCCCCCGACGCCACCACACCCCCGTCGTCATCGGAGCGAATGGTGAACGCGGACATGCCATCCCGGATCGCGGGATGGACGACCATGGCATCGATGTCGACCATGGTGCACATCGTGCCGAGGTGCATGAAGGCACCGGGTCGTTCGATCGGGATGGCCAACACGGTGTGCGCGAGCCCGTCGGTGAGCAAACTCTCGGCGAGTGCCTCGGCGCCTGCGGGAGTGGTACGTTCACCCACACCGACGGCGACGACGCCCGGCGCCAGCAACAACACATCACCTCCCTCGACCGGGGCGACCCGTGACTCGTATGCGCGCCGGGCACCCATGAATCGCGGGTGATGGGCGTAGATGAGGTCGACCAGCGACGCCTCCCGCACTCGCGCCCGCCGCGCCAGCGACGAGATCGCGAATCGTTCCCTGACCCAGAACGAGCTGTCGCGGCTGTAGAGCAGATTCGGCAGTGGTTCGATGGCGAACTCCGCGCCGGTGTACATCTGCCGGACCAACGACCCGCCGGCGGAGACCGCGATATCCGGCAGCTCGTCGAAAGTGATTCCGGCGGTGAGTATTCGGCCCAGCTCCGGCGCCGGCAACCCACGGAGGTGTCGGCTCAACTCCTCGGCCAGCCGGGCACCGAGACGACCCACGTGCACCGCCGAGGCGATGCCCTGTATCCGCGCCGCGCCGCTATGGGCAATCGCCTCGACAAGCAGATCGCCAAGCAGCAAGACCTCGACTCCGCGGTCACGGAGTGCGGCAGTGAACGCGTCGTGTTCGTCACGGGCCCGGGCCGGGTCGGGAACACCGGCGAACAGGAAGCCCGCCGCGTTGGCCGGGGTGAGCCGATCGAGTTCGGGTCCGGGGCGATGGACCATCACCGCGCGCAGCACACCCACCTCGGAGTCGACCCCGAACGAGGCAGGTTGCGTATGGGAGGAGACCGCCGCTGTCACCATGGGTCAACCGTAGGCCATGTCGCGCACCTCCACCGCGAGGGATGAACGACCGGTGAGCGCTGTCAACGTTCAGGTGAGCGCTGTCAACGGGGAGGTGAGCGCTGTCAACGTTCAGGTGAGCGCTGTCAACGGGGAGGTGAGCGCTGTCAGCGGGGTCGGGATGGTCGCGGAGCGTGCGGCCCCGCGTCGGGTCTCCGGTCGGCGCCAACCGTCAGCGGGCGTCCGGATCGGAGAGTTTGGCGGGAGTGCCGACCACTTCGGGGGCGGTTTCGCGCGCCGCGATCCACATCACGAACGCGGCGGCGGCCACCGCGGAGGTGAGGACGAAGGCCGGGCCGAAACCTAAACGGTCGGCGACGAATCCGACGATCAGCGGACCGCCGATGGCGCCGAGATCCGAGGACATGCCGTAGGCGGCCAACGCCGAACCGCCCTGCCGTCGTGCACCCAGGACATCGGCGAGGGCGGCCTGATGGGTCGGCGCGAACAGTCCGGAACCGACTCCGGCGAACATCGACAGTGCCAGCGCAATCACCAGATTCGGCGAGAACCCCAGCAGCGCCGTGGACACCGCCATGATCGCCAACCCGGGCAGCATCACCCGTCGGCGACCATACCGATCCGAGAATCGCCCCGCCGCCACGATCGCCGCCACATTGCCCACGGCGTAGACCGCCAGCACGACACCGGCCATCGCCGGTTGCTCGCCGAGTCCGTCGGTGATGAACAGCGGAACCACCGCCACCCGAACACCCATCGACGCCCAGCCCTGGGTGAAGTTGGACGCCAGGATCGCCCGATATGCACTGTCGCGCAATGCGGCCCGTAAGGACATCACGCCGGGCTTCTCGCCGGCGGTATCGGCATCGGCGTCGCCGGCGTCGCGGAGTTGCGTGGCCACCACGACCGACGCGATCACCAGCGCGATCGCGTAGACGATGAACGGCATACGCAGACCGAAACCGACCAGGGCCGCACCGACGAGCGGCCCGGTGATGTTGCCGATGAGGAATCCGGCCGAGAAGAACCCCGCGATACGACCGCGGATCTCGTTGGGCGACATGCGGATCAGCAACGCCATCGCCGAAATGGTGAACATCGTCGAACCGATGCCACCGAGCCCGCGGAAGATCAGCAACTGCACGTAGTTCTGCGCGAAGGCGCACGCGAATGTGCTGGCGGCGACGATCAGCAAGCCGCTCAGGTAGATTCGTCGTTCGCCGAGCTTGGTCACCAGCCGCCCGGCGGTGGGGGCGAACAGGAGACGCATCACCGCGAACGCCGACACCACCGCCGAGGTGGCGGTGTAGCCGACGTCGAAGCTGCGCGCGAAGCTCGGCAACGCGGGTGCGATCAGACCGAAGCCGAGTGCGATCACCACGTTCGCGCTCAGCAGCACCCAGATGCCGCGGGGGATCTGCCTCATGATCGGTCGCCCGTCTCGCCGTCCCGCACGCCTCGCGGCCCGCTCACGAGGTTTCGGGCAACTGGTCGAGCGCCTCGGCAGTGAGCGTCCGACCGAGTTCGATCATCTCCGAAGCCTTGTGAAAGTCGAGGGTGCGCACCGCTTTTCGCGGCACCCGGATGAGGATGTCCGGCGGGTAGCCGGCAATCTGATGCCGGGTCAGAGCGATCGACATGATGTCCAACGACCGGGTCAGCACCTCGATACGCCCCATGGACGGGGTGGGTGCCATCAGTTCGGCGTCCGCCACGTCATCGGCCACGTCGTCGGCCGGCGTGGACACGTCCGGGTCGAGCGCCTCTGTGCCGAGGGCGTCGGGATCGGGTGCACCCGACGCATCCAGACCCAGCCGATCACGCATGGACCGGACGAAATCACTGGAGAGGATCGGTTCGACGTTGCGGCGGATGATCCCCTTGGTGGTCGGCTGCCGCGCCGCGCCTTCGGCCAGGCCGTCACCGTCGAGAACCACACCGATCGTGACGTCACTGAGGACGGCGGCGGTGGGTGCCACCGGCAGCGGATCGAGAATGCCGCCGTCGGCGAAGAGGTGACCGTCGTGCTGATACGGGGTGATGACCCCGGGTATCGCTATCGATGCCCGGATGGCGTCGACAAGCTTGCCGCGTTGAAACCAGACCGAGCGGCCGGAGATCAGGTCGGTGGCGACCGCGGTGAACGGGATTGCCAGGTCCTCGATCACCGCGTCGCCCAGAATGTCCCCGACGCGGGCGATGATGCGCTCGGCCTTGATCACACCGCCCGGCTTGCTCAGGGAGACGTCGAGCAGTCGCATCACGTCGAGTTGACCGAGGTCGGTGATCCACTCCTCGTACGCGTCGAGTCCGCCGCCGCAGTACAGCCCGCCCACCAGCGCGCCAATCGACGAGCCTGCGATGCTGACCAGCGAAAACCCCCGCGCCTCGAGTTCGGCGATGACCCCGATGTGCGCGTATCCGCGGGCTCCGCCGCTCCCGAGGGCGAGCGCGACGCGTGATCCACCGGCCATGGATCACACCCTATCGCCACCGGCACCGAGCGGTTCCGGCGCCGGTCCGCTCAATCCGGCATCAGCCGACGCGCCCCCGAGCCCTGCCGGTGGAGTTCGTCGCCGGGATTGAGCAGGTGACACGCGTTCAGGGACAGACACCCGCAGCCGACGCACGAACCGATCATGTCCCGCATCTTCTGCAGCAGCGCGATGCGTTGATCGAGATCATCGATCCACCGCTGCGACGCCGCCTCCCACATCTGGGTCGACGGCGACTCGGTGTCACCGAGTTCACCGAGGACGTCGGCGATGACGGCGAGCGGAATCCCCGCGGTCTGCGAGGCCTTGATGAATGCCACCCGGCGCAGCATCGCGCGGTGATACCGACGTTGGTTGCCCGCGGTGCGGCGGGCGAAGATCAGTCCCTGGTCTTCGTAGTACCGCACGGCGGAGGGAGCGATCCCGGCTCGCTGGGCAAGCTCACCAACCGACAACTCGAGCTTTCGCAGGCCCATGCGAGCGCGCAGCGCCTCAGCTGCGGACGACCATCACCGGCAGCGTCGCGTGATGCAGGATCTTCTGGCTGGTCGAGCCCAGCAGCAGACCCTTGAAGCCACCACGTCCACGGCTACCGACGACGACGAGTCCGGCGTCGTACTTCGCGGCGGCCTCGAGCACGGCCTTGGCCGGCTCCTCCGGCAGCACCTCGCGCACCACCTCGACGTCCGGGTAGTCCGCGCCGTAGCCGGCGAGACGTTCGGCGACGGCGGCGACCGCATCCTCCGACATCCGTTCGACCTCGTCGGGGTCGATGCCGTAGCCGTGCAGGGCGTCGGCGTCGAGAGGGGTCCAGGTGTGCACGGCGATGAGCTTGGTGTTGCGCAGGGATGCCTGGGCGTAGGCCTCCTTGATCGCGCCGTCGCTCACCTTGGAGTCGTCGACGCCGACCACGACCGGCCCGTCCTTGGACGGACCAGCGACCACCACGACGCGGCCGTGCGAATGTGCGGCGACGGTGGAGGACACCGATCCGAGGAACAGTCCCTTGACACCGCCGAGCCCACGGGTCCCGAGAACGATCGCCGAGGCGTCCTTGCCGAGTTCGAGCAGCACGCGGCTGGCGTCACCGTCGACGATCGAGCAGTGCACGGTCAGCCCCGGTGCCGCCTCTTCGGCGACCTTGGCGGCGGCGTGCACGGCGTCGGTGGCGTCCTGACGGATGGCGTCGATGACGTCCTGCGGAATGATGAGGCCCGGCGCGTAATCACTGGTGCTGGCGTCGTAGACACCGACCAGCTTGAGTTCGTCGCCTTCGAGTTGAGCTGTCTTCGCGGCCCAATCGACCGCGGCCGTCGATGCTTCCGATCCGTCAACGCCGACGAGAATCGCGCTCATGTGTTCGTCATCTCCCTCTCGGTGGAAATCCCAATGACACAGCTCTGACGTCTCTATCCTGCCCTCGACGCCGCCGAACAGCAATGAGTCAAAGGTCCCCGGCCAACCGGTCCGGCGACGCGGTGTACCATGGAATCCACAGTCGTTGGCGCCCAACCCAATTCCGTGATCGTCAACGTCATAATCGACCCCACCCCCGCATGTCATGAGCCCCGATACCACTTCCCCATCACCACGCGGCCCCTCCGCATTCCGACGCGCGGTCATCTACGACGCGGTGATCATCGGACTGGGCATCGCGACCCTCGTCGTGGCGATGGCATCGGCCGACGGCCTGCGCACCGTGCTGGTGATCGCCGCCCCGGTGATCGTCGGCGGCGGCGCGATCGGAGCGCTGTGGCGCGCCTACACCGAATGGCGGGCCGGCGGGCAGTGGCAGGTGTGGCAGGGCGCCGCATGGTTTCTCTTGGCACTGTTTCTGGTGTTCCTCTTCTCCACCGCCCCCTACCTGCTGGAATGACCCCGGTATCCCACCGGCGGTGCGCCGAACGTGGGACATGGCCTCGTCCGGGCCATCCGGTCACCGGCTACACTCGAGGCGGCAATGATGGAGGGACCAACGCCAGGGAATCGGCCGGGAGTGACAACGTGACGCAGGGCGAGGACACTGGCACCCCGACGGGGCCGGCATCGGCCTCCGGACAACTGGCGCCGGGCACCGTGTTCGCCGGCTATCGCATCGATCGGGTTCTCGGTCGCGGCGGCATGGGTACCGTGTACGTGGCGACCCACCCCCGCCTCCCCCGTCTCGACGTCCTCAAACTCCTCAACGCGTCGTTCACCGACGACCCGAATTTCCGCGCCCGCTTCGAGCGCGAGGCGGATCTGGCGGGCAGCCTCGATCATCGCAACATCGTGTCGGTCTATGACCGCGGCGCCGAGAACGGGCAGTTGTGGATCGCGATGCGCTACGTTCGCGGCTACGACGCGTCCTCGCTCATCCGCAGTTGCCCGTCCGGGGTCGATCCCGCTTTCGCCGTCCACATCATCGGCGAGATCGCCACCGCACTCGATCACGCCCACCGCCGCGGCATGGTGCACCGTGACGTCAAACCGGCCAACATCCTGATCGAATCCGACGACGACGGCGGCACCGGCGCAATCATGCTGACCGACTTCGGTATTGCCCGCGCCGTCGACGACGCGATGCACCTGACCGACACCGGACTGACCGTGGCATCGGTACCGTACGCCTCGCCCGAGCAACTGCACGGCCACGAGCTCGACGGGCGTGCCGACCAGTACGCACTCGCGTGCACCTTCGTCGAATTACTCACCGGCGCACCACCATTCCCCCGCGACAATCGCCTGGCGGCGATGAGTGCCCACCTGCACGACGTCCCGCCGTCGGTGTGCGAACGGGTACCGGGCCTACCGGCCGAGGTGGACGCGGTCGTGGCCCGGGCGCTGTCCAAGGAACCCGCCCAGCGCTACACCTCCTGTGCCGAATTCGCCTACGCCGCAGCCATTGCCGTCGGACTCGCCCCGGCACCCCCGTCGGGACTGTCCGGCGGGATGCGCACCCCGTTCCCCACCGGTCCGGGCCATGTCTCCTATCCCGGTCAGGGCCAGACCTTCCCGCCCGGCCGGCCATGGGCAACCGGCACCGAGAACACCTCCCTGATCGGGCCACGCCGCACGCCGACCTCGGTGGCGTCTGACCCGCGCGTGTCGAATCCGCAGACCGTAGCGAACTCCGGACGCGTGTTCTCCCCGACCGGAAATCCGGACACGGCAACACAATTGGTGAACACAGGGCGGCGCGCCACGTCCGACCGCCCACCCGCCACGCCGGGCACGGCGACGCAGAGCCGCCGGACCACGACCCTGATCTCGGTGGCGACGGTGCTGGCGCTGATCGGCATCATCGCCGGCGTGCTGGCGTTCCTCAACCGCCCCGACGACCCCGGAACCTGGTCGGCCGCACAGCAACCCATCGCCACCCGGTTCTCGCAGCTCCTCCCGGAGGGTCCCAACGCCGACGGGTGGGGTGATGCCGAGTGCGCACCGGCGGCATCGAACGGGATCGACGGGATCACCTGCGTCACCAACTCCGGGGCCGACTCCGGTGTCCGCTACACGGTGTGGCATACCCCGACGACGCAGCAACGCGAGCAGATCGACGCCACCCTGGGCAATCAGCCCGGTACACCTCGAGGGTGGACCGAAGGGCCTGTGCGGGTGTCGGCGGACGCCGTGCGCGACGGCTGGGTGATCACCAACTTCACCGACTCCGCGCGCGCCCCGTACACCATCGTTGCCACCTGGACCGGGCACACCGGCCAGCAGATCCTCGACGAGTGGTGGCGCGACGCGCCGTTCTGACGTCCGGGCGGCCCGGGTTCCGGTCAGCCCGGGTTCTCGGTCAGCGGGCGAGCCGACCGATCCGTTCGGCCACCTCACCGGCGGTGGTGGGTCGTTCCCCGGACAGGGCCAGGCAATTGGCGATCAGGGTGCGTTCCTCGCGACTGAGGTTCTCCGACAGTGCCGGCGGCGTGGACAGCGCCGCCCGGATCGCCAGAAGCGGTTGCGCATCCGGCACGTCGCCGTAGACCCCGCTGCCGGTGAGCGCCCGGTGCAGCACCGCACCGAGCGACCAGATGTCGGTGGCCCGCGATGGCACGTCGCCGGCCAGCAGGGCCGGGTCCATGTACTGCACCGCGCCGGGTTGGGCGAAGCTGGTGATCGGCTCGTCGGCGGCCAGCACCCGGGCCAGCCCGAGATCGGAGATCTTGCCGCCCGGACGGTGCGTGCCGTCGGCACTTTCGGTGATCATGACGCTCGACGGGGTGATGTTGGCGTGCGCGATCCCGGCCTCGTGCAGCGCGTCGACGCCGCGGGCGGCGTCGGCGAGCGCACCGAGCGCGACCTCACGGGTCAGTGGGTTCGTGGGTGCCTGCAACGAGCCGAGCGGAAAGTACTCCATCGCATACATGAACTGCCCCTGCAGCACCGCGTCGTAAAGCGACGCCAGATAGGGCGAGCGCACCGCGGCGAAGGCCCGCAGTTCGCGGACCCCACGGCGGTAGGCGTCGTCGCTGCAGACCCCGCTGAACACCTTGAGCACCACGCGATCCGTCGACAAGCCGAGGCGGGCGGGCGGCACCGCGACGTAGAAGGTGCCGTTGCCGCCTTCGCCCAGTTTGCTCAAGACGGTGAAGTCCGCGAGTTGTTGCGGGACATCGACTGTGGCCATCTCAGTGCCTCTCGGGTGATGCGACGGTGGTGGTTTCGGTGACCGGTGGTTGGCCGGCGAAGCGTTCCTCGATGCGTTCTGACAATGATCGTTCCGAGGTTCCCGTCCGGTCGATGACGGTGTATGCGGCAGGGACCGTGGCCATCTCGGCGTCGTCGGGAACCAGCACCAGGGTGCCCGGCATGATCAGCGCATCGGTGCGGTCGGTGACCGTCACCCGCACGCCGAGAACGGACAGTCCGGACAGATCCGCGGACATGCGGCGACGCGATGATGCGGTGACGACAGTGAGGTCCGCACCACCGCCGTACGCCAGCGACGCGGCCACCACGACGGCGGTGCGCCCGGCGCGACTGTCCGCGGCGGCGCACACCAGTGCGGAGGTCGACGACGGACCACGCCCGGCCGCCGGTGTCTCGTCGATGACGAGAATCGGTGCGCTGGTGACCGATTCGACCATCGGCAGCGCGTCGGAGTCGACGACGACGACGTCGGCGCCGCTGTTGGCGGCCATCTCCTCGAGATCCGTGGCGGGATCGGCGCTGAACCGGCACAGCACCGACACCGATCCGGCACCGGCCAGGCGGGCCCCCAGAGCGGTGAGTTTCTCCACCGCCGAGGCCATCGCCGAGAGGTCGGGCACCAGCGGCACACCGAGTTCGAGGCGTTGATCCCGTCCGGGGGTGGCCAGTACCCCGGCCAGCACGACGTCGGTACCCGCACCGGCGGCGAAGGCACGCCGGTGCCGGGTGAGCAGGTCGTCGACATCCGCGTCGAGGTCGGTGAG
The DNA here is from genome assembly GCF_053605205.1 of Gordonia sp. NPDC003950. NCBI lineage: Bacteria > Bacillati > Actinomycetota > Actinomycetes > Mycobacteriales > Gordoniaceae > Gordonia > Gordonia sp. NPDC003950. Next base: position 39,434 of record NZ_JBSGIT010000002.1, read on the forward strand.
CACGATCATGGTGCGTGAGGCGCTGCCGGTGGCCAGGGCCCGGCGTTCGGCGGCCGCGATGTCGCGGGCGACCACCGAATCCGGGTAGACCACCCGCAGCAGCGGTTCGGTGAGCACGGTGGTGACCAGCGCCATCACCACCATCATCGCGAACAGTTCGTCGGAGAGGACGCCCAGTTCCTTTCCGGCCGTGAGGATCACCAGCTCGGTGAGACCGCGTGTGTTCATCAGCACGGCGATCGCCGACGCCTGACGGTTGGGTATCGCCGACAGCCGCGCACCCAGGAACGCGCCGGAGAACTTCCCGACGATGGCCACCGCGAGGACCAGCAGCAGTTGCCACCATCCCCCTGCGCCGATGTCGGCGAGATTGACGCTCAGTCCGGTGACGACGAAGAACATCGGGAGCAGCAACAGGACGCTGACCTGCTCGAGTCGCTCCAGGATCTCGCGGGTGAGCGCCTCACCGCCCACCTTGGGCATGATGGCTCCGAAGACGAACGCACCGAAGATCTGGTGGATGCCGATGACGTCGGTGGCCGCCGCGGACAGGAACAGGCCGACGAGGATCACCGCGAGGATGTCGGGTGTCATGCGTCCGGCGGCGTCGCGCCAGGTGATCAGCCGCCGCAGCAGCGGCCGGACGATCCCGAACATCACGGCCACGTACACCACGGTCAGGCCGACGATCTTGGCCACCTCGGACATGCTGCCGCCAGAGATGATCGCGATGACGAAAGCCAGTGCGGTCCAGGCGATGATGTCGTCGACGGCGGCGGCGGCGAGGCTGAACACGCCCGGTGGGGTGCGTTGCATGTTGCGGTCGGTGAGGATGCGGGCGAGCACCGGGAACGCGGTGATCGACATCGCGATACCGAGGAACAGGGCCATCCCGAGCAGGCCGATCTGTTGACCGCCGACGACGTCGTGCGTCGGGTAGAGGACCACCGCGAGTCCGACTCCGAGGGCGAAGGGCACCACGATCGAACACAGGGAGATGGTGGCGGCGGCCCGTTCGCGGCCCGCGATCAGTCGCATGTCGAGTTCGAGCCCGACGATGAACATGAACAGCACCAGCCCGATCTGGGCGAGTGCACCCAGCAGGGGCCGGACGTCGCTGGGAAACAGCGCTTCGGTCGGATCGCCGGGCAGCAGACCGAGCAGGCTGGGGCCCAAGGCGATTCCGGCGGCGATCTCACCGACCACCGCGGGCTGGCGGCAGGCAGCCGCAATGCGGCCACCGATCCGCGCCGCCACGATGATCACCGCGACGTCGAGGAGCAGGAAGGCCACCAGGTGTTTGTCCATCATCACACGCCCATGGGGTTCTCGTCCGTCACGTCCGGGCGTGGGGGGATTCGAAGATGAAGTGACGGCCGCCGATTCGCACATGCGAACCGGGCGAAAGGATGTGCGGCTGGCGCGGAGCCAACCGGATCTCGCGGCTGCCCATAGCAGGGTCGCTGACGAAGGTGCCGTTGGCCGAGCCGAGGTCGATCAGGTGCACGTCCCACTCGACCAGCCGGAGTTCGATGTGCCGGCGGGAGAGTTGCCCGGACTCGTCTTGCACGCGAATGGGTTTCGGGTTGGACCTGCCGCGGCCACCACTGGTTCCGGGTTCCCGGCCGATCACCAGGTCCTCGTCGAGCAGGTAGGTGGAACCGTTGTCGAGCAGCAGCCAGCCCAGCGGCGGCCGCTCGCCTTCGACGAGGATGCCGGTCAGCTGATCCATCCGGATGCCGCACACTCCACACAGCCACGAGCGGGGATGGTTGAGATGCCCTCGCGAACAACGGATTCCGTGGACGTGCGCCCGCGATTCGGGCAGTTTGACGACCTCGGTGGCCGACTTCTGCTTGGCCTGGACCGGCAGCGGGTCACGCTGTTCGGGCAGGACGTCCTGCAGGGAGTCGACCTTGAAGTCGATCGGCTCCTCTGGCGCCGGTGGGGCGGGCGGCGGGGGTGGGGTCGGTGCCGGGGGTGGCGTCGCCGGCCAGGGCTGGTGGGGGGTTTGCGGCGCCGGCGGTTGCGGCGGTTCGGGGTGGGTGGGCTCCGGATCGACACCGAGTGGTGTCGACTGGAACGCCCGCGGCTCGGGTGCAGTCGGTTCGGGCGCGGACGGCTCGGGCGCATGAGGTTCGGGCGCACGGGGTTCGGGCGCCGGCGGCTTGGACATCAGTGGGGTGGAACGGAATTCGGGAGCCGGCTCTTGCTCCGGGCTCGGCTCGGACTCCGGGGCCGGCTCGGGTTCGGGTGCCGGCGGTGCAGGGCGCGGGGGCGCGGACCGCATCGCGTCGTCGGCGCGATCGCCTACCTCGTGCATCTGATCGGCGTGCATGTGATCGGCGGTGTCGGCATCGTCGTGATCGCCGTGATCGTGATCGGCATGGTCTTCGGCCGCCCCGGCACGAGAGCTGAGGTCGTAGACCTCGGTGCCGCGCATCCCCAGTGGGGTGTGCAGCAGGGCGCCGGCGGCGGGAACGTGGCCCTCGACGAGGTCGTAGGTCTCCTCGCCGGGCTCGGCGGGCACCGCACCGGCGAGGTAGAGCCCGAGTCCCTCGTACGGCCACGGGATGGCCCGGTCGAACGGTTCGCCGGTCGCACTCGCGCGCAGTCGACGCCCGTCGGCCTCACCGAACACCGATCCACTGAGATAGATGGCGATCCCGACGCTGTCGGGGGCGGCGAAGCCGATGTCGGCGGGGTGATCAAGATCGGCGGTCGCGACCAGTTGAGCGAGGGCGCGCACGACGTGCCGGCCGCGGCGCGGCATCCGGTCGGGGGTGGCCACGGAGGTCTCGATGGCCAGGATCTCGGGGAGCAGGACGCGTGAGGACTCCCCGAGTACGCACAGGAATGCGGGTTTGCGGATCACGATGCCCGATCCGGGCACCAACGTCACCGTCGGGGTCACACTCGGACTGGGTGCGGGTGCGCTCAAAAGAACCGACCTCCTTGGAATCTCCAGTGCGGGAAGATCGCTCGCAGCGGGCCGTTGAGGATGATCCACACGACCAGCCAGGTCGTCCCGAACTGGATCGCGAACACCCCGGGCGAAGGAGGTCCGGTGCCCTCGGGAAAGATCGGCGCATACTTCACCACGAACCAGGTGGCGATGCCCTCGTTGATACCGGTGAGCAGACCGAACAGGGTGGGCCAGTCCTTTTCCCATCGGAACTGCTGCAGGAAGTGGTAGATGAACTCCCAGGCGACGCCGAGCACGATGACCGTGGCGAGCACGATGTACGCGCCGATGTAGGTCTTGCCGATGGGCGCACCGTCGGGCAGGAACGGCCCGATGATGAGCGTCCAGATCCCACCCACGATGCCCAGCACCAGGATTCGCGTCTGGATGCGGCCCCACAGGGTTGGCAGCATGTCAGTCGACTCCCTTCCCACGCGCCCATCGCCACCATTGTCGGGTCGACCGCCATGGTGAGAGTCTCTTGCAGAACCCTTGTTCGGCCAGGTCGTCGACGATCTCCAGCGCCGCGATCTGCAACCCGAGGAAGGTGTCGACGCCGGGGAAATAGCCACCGAGGGTGGCCGAACCCGAGGCGTAGATCCTGCCGTTGCCGTTGCGGGTGCCGATCAGCTCGAAGTTGCGTTCCACGTCCATCCGGCCCACCGGGTTGATGCCGGCACCCGTGTGATCGAGCAGGTCGGCGAGCAGACGATGTTCGCGCACATCGGCTTCCAGCCCGGTGCAGTCGATGACGTAGTCGGCGTAGAGCTCGAACGTCCCGTCCGGGCCGGCCTCCTGCTTGATCGATGCGTGCGGGTCGACCTTCACCGTCGCCACCACGCCCTGGCCGCCGTGCGCAGGGACGAGGGATTGTGCCTTGCCGACCGCCACCCGGTACCAGCCCTCCCTGCGGCCGCGTTTGAGTTGTTCCTGCCAGTCGTTGCGGACCGGGGTATTGGTGCCGCCCATCTGCTTGTAGGCCTCGGCACGGTCGTGGCCCTCGAGTTTGCGCATCCGGGCCTTGAGCTGACCACCCCACACCGACTTCGGGTAGTTGAACCCCTGATAGGCCCAGCCGTCTTTTCCCTTGCGGCGCATGAATATATGCGGTCCGTGCGCCTTGTCGACGTAGGTGCGGAACAGATGCACCACCTGCGTCTGCAGGCCGTAGGCGTCGCGGTCGTCGACGAGTCGCTGCAACACCCGGGAGGCGACGATGCCCGCGCCGCGGATCATCACAATGCCGGGTCGTCGTCGCAGTGCCTGATAGATGTGCTCATGTGGCTCATAGGCATTGACCACCTTGCTGGCGTCCCGGTAGGTCTCGCGGAAGGCCTGTAGATCCGGCAGCAGCTTGATGCCCGGGTAGCCGATGGCCACGTGCACCCACTGACTGCGGAACGCGACCCGCTTGGTCGGTGAAGTGCCTTGCGGCGGTGTGAGGATCGTGAAGTACCCGCCGCCGGCGCGGCGTCGGATCATCCGGACCTGCCCCTGCCGCAGGCATTGCAGGTAGCCGATCCGGTTGCACTCCTTCTCCATCGACTCGAACGCGTGCCCGGCCTTGGGCGTGTAGTAGTTCGCGAAGATCGGTTCCACCGCCACGTTCCACAGCGGCTTGATCGATTTGGTGGCCCACGCCTCGCGGGTGGCATACGACGGGAAACCCCAGATGTTGTCGGGTGTCGACGCCGAGTCGGAGCGCAGCCGTTCCCCACGCGGGATCTGCGAGACGCGGGTCAGATACTCGTAGGAGTGCCACGGCACATCCTGGGGGCCGAGCACCGCGATACGGTCCAGCGGCACGCCGCAGATGCGCAGGTAATCGACGGTCACAAAGGAGCCGATGCCCGATCCGACGGTCACGAAGGGGACATCGATGACCGGGATTCCGGCCTGCTCGACCATGGCATCGGTCCACACGTCGGTGTCGACCAACTCGGGGGTGAGGTCGCCGGTCCCCCGGGTGCGTCCGATGTGGGCGGTCGCGAAGTCGCCGGGTTCGGGCGCCGGGACCGACGAGGGACGCGGACCGGGCGGATACTGCCCCGGTCGGGGTCCGGGTCCGGGTCCGGGCGGAACCGGGTACCCGGGACGTTGCGGCGGTGGGTACTGCGGCGCCCCCGGACGGCCGGGGCGGGGCTGACGGGGTTGGGGCTGACGGGGTTGGGGCTGACCGGGTTGGGGTGCCGGGCCCCGGGTGGTCATCGCCGGCTCCGCATCTTGGTGATCAGCAGATAGCCGAGAATGCCTGCGGCGCCGCCGATTCCGATGATTGCGACGATGATGTAGGCAATATTCGACGAGGTCGGCGTCGATTGCGCCACCGGCACGACGTTCTTGCTCAGCGTCGCCGTGGTCGGGGCGGAGGTTCGCGGCGTGGTGCTGGTGGTGGCTTCAGGAATCGGCGGCGTGTAGGTGGGCGCCACCGTGGTCGGGACGGTCCGCGGGGTCACCGTCGTCGTGGACACCGGCGGCGGTGTGGTCGTGACCGGCGGCGGCTCCTCGGTGGTGGTCACCTCCGGCGGCGTGGTGCCCTCCGGCGGGGTGGTCACCTCACTGCTACCACCCGGGTCCCCCTGGCCGGGTTCACCGGTGTCGACGACGGGCGGCGCCGGTGGGGCCGTCGTCTCGGCGAGCGCCGGGCCGCCGAGTGCGAGCAGGGCGCCGACCATGACCGCGACCAGTACGGCGAGTCGCACCAGATGGCGGTGGCTCGGGACGCGCGGACGCATGTTCCCTCCAGTGAGGTCGAGTGCGGGACGGGTGTAACTCTAACCCGTCCGCGCACTCGACCGACCGCCAACCAGCCGAACGTACTACACCAAGTCCTTGCTGGTGAAGGCCTATTCGGGCCGTTGCGTGGGCGTCGCGGAACCACCGCGAGGCGCGTGTCGGGGGATATCGGCGTACCGACGCCGGAACCGTTCGACACGTCCGGCGGTGTCGACGAGACGGGCGGCCCCGGTCCAGAACGGATGGGAATCGCTGGTCACGTCGACGACGACCAATGGGTAGGTGTTGCCGTCACTCCACTCGACCGAGATGTCCGATTCGATGGTGGAGCGGGTGAGGAACTGCTTTCCGGTCGAGGCGTCCCGGAACACAACGGGATGGTAGTCGGGGTGGATGCCTGGTTTCATTGCTGGCCCTTTCGGTCGGTATCGGTAGCGGTGGTGCCGTCGGCGGCGGGCGCTCGCCGATCGGTTTGCTCGAGGTCGTCACACGGGTCGGAGTGGGCCACGCCGAAGGGATCGGGGTAGGCCATCCACAGGGCCTGCCCGTCGGCCATCTCGGCGTCGGTGAGCACGGCCTCCGACAGGGTGCCGGTGATGGTGTCGGGGTCGGCGCGGTGCGCGAGAATCACCAGCGCGCTGTGGCGATCCCCGTGTTCGGCGTCCCATCGCAGGGCGGCCATCGCCCGGCGTTCGGGGTCCTCGAACTCACGCTCTTGCGCCGACATCGCCGCCAGCCACGGACCGCCGATCGCCACTCGCAGGCCTTCGCCGGCGGATTCGACCCAGAAGGCGTCGTCGGGCCGGTTGGCCAACCACATCCGTCCCCGGGTGCAGACGACACCGTCGAGCAGGACGTCGAGGGCGGCGTGGAGTCGCTGCGGATGGAAGGGCCGTTCGGCGGTGAATTCGACGACGCGCACGCCGCACTCCTCCTCCAGTGGCGGCCGATCACGAAGCAGCGGGTCGTGTGGACCGTCGATGCGACCGCGGCGTGCGCCCTCGGGGATGGCCCGCAACAACTGCACCGCGATGAGCGGGCGGATGGGGCGCTGCGGCAGTTCCATCACCATCGGTGCCCGGGGCGCCAGTCGTCGCAGGACCGCCATCGTCCGGGCCGATGTCCACTGGTCGCGCATCGCCGGGTCGGCGGCGGCGACCACCAGTGCATCGGCGAATCCGACCTGGGCGACGGCCACCTGGGCGAGGGTGCGGTCGTCGTCCTCACCGCTGCCGCCGTCATCACCGTCGCCGCCGAGGGTCTCGTCCCCGGTCGCGGCGTCGAGCCAGTCCGACTCCGAGACGCAGGCGATGGTCGCGTCGATCACGACGTCGCCGCCGGCCGGTGCGTCGATGAATCCGGGCATGTCGGTGACGACGACCTCGTCGATCGCCCACGCGACGGCCTCCGGCTCGAGTGCCGAATCCAATTGGATGACAATGTTTTCCACCGAGCTTCGCCGATGCAGCCGGCGTAACAGCGGGAGCAGGTCCAGTCGCAGGGTGCATGAGACGCATCCGTGCGCCAGGTTGACCTCGGTGACCTGGGTGATCTCGCTGCCGTCGAGGTCGACCGCTCGCACGGTGCGGACCACTCGTCCCGACCCGACCGCGTCGAGGTCGTGATGGACGAGGGTGGTGCCGGCCACCACGAGCGCGTCGGCGGTCCGGGCGACCGCCTCGGGATCCAGCCCCGTCACCAGGACAACCGGTGTGCGGGGCGGCATCAGATCACCGGATGTCGCCGTCGACTCGAACTCCACCATGACTCCTTGTTGATAACAATTTCCATTTGACGATGCCCCACGGTAGCCTGCTCGACGACGTTAATGCCAATCGTTACCAATAAGACGGTTCGCATGGATCGCAAACAGCAAGGAGGTGGGCATGTCTGCCCATTGTCAGGTGACCGGACGCACGCCGGGATTCGGCAAGAGGGTGTCGCACTCACACCGGCGCACCTCGCGCCGGTTCAACCCCAACATCCAGCGCCGGCGCTATTACCTGCGCGCCGAGGACCGCTACATCACCCTCACGGTGAGCGCGAAGGGCATCAAGACCATCGACCGCCGCGGCATCGAGGCCGTGGTCGCCGAGATCCGGGCGCGTGGGGAGAAGATCTGATGGCGCGCAACGAGATCCGGCCGATCATCAAACTCAGGTCGACGGCCGGCACCGGCTACACCTACGTCACCCGCAAGAACCGGCGCAACGATCCCGACCGGATGGTGCTGCGCAAGTACGACCCGATCGCCCGACGCCACGTCGACTTCAAGGAGGACCGCTGATGGCCAAGAAATCGAAGATCATCGCCAACGAGCGCCGCAAGGCCACCGTCGCGAAGTACGCCGAACGGCGTGCCGCATACAAGCAGACGATCGCCGACGCGGCCGCGAGCCCGGAGGAGCGGGCCGAGGCGATGCGGCGGCTGCAGGCACTGCCCCGGGACGCGAGCCCCATCCGAATCCGCAACCGCGACAGCGTCGATGGGCGGCCCCGCGGCTACATCGGCAAGGCCGGCCTCTCGCGCGTGCGATTCCGCGAGCGGGCCCACCGCGGCGAACTGCCCGGCATCCACAAGTCGAGCTGGTGACATCACCGGACCCCCATCCCCACATCTGACACCCGAGGAAGATCATGCCCAAACCAGCACGACGTCGTTCGCGCGAACTCGCCACACCCGCCCGCCCACGTAACCGGCTGCGCGCTCTCAAGGCCGCCGACGGCGGCCCGGCCACGGTGGACTACAAGGACGTCGCGACCCTGCGCCACTTCATCTCCGATCGTGGGCGCATCCGGTCGCGACGGGTCACCGGCCTGACCCCACAGCAGCAACGGCAGGTGGCCACCGCCATCCGCAACGCCCGCGAGATGGCGCTGCTGCCGTACTGACGGACCGCCTCACCGAAAGACGGCGTCAGCCCGCCTGGATGTCGAGGCTGATCTCCTCGGCGTCGAGCTGACTCAGCATGCGCGACAACGCCTCCGACGAGTAGCTGCCCTCGCTGCGCAGGCGCAGCAGGCGGCGTCGTTGGGCGGCGATGATCTCGCGGCGGACCACCCGCATCTGTACCCGTTCGGATTGGCTGAGGCCGCTCGTCACGCCGGATCCGGGTCCGTCCGCGGAGTTCTCGGCCTCCCGGGTCGCCTGCTCTATGCGGTCACGCATCCACGGGATCGCCCGGATCTTCTCCGACTCGGTCATCGCCTTCTGCATGGCCTCGTCCATCTCGCGGCGGAGCCGGACCCGCTCGGCCCGATCGTCGGCAGTGGTGTCGGGCAGGCGGAGCGTGCGGATCAGCCAGCCGAGGGTGCCGCCCTGGATCAACAGCGACGCCGCCGCGACGACGAAGGCCGTCAGCACCAGCAACGAACGGGCCGGGGTGTCGGTGGGCAGGGTTTGCGCGGCGGCCACCGTGACGACGCCACGCAGGCCCGCCCACACCATGATGACGCCCTCCTTGGGGCCGACCGGGGTGTCGTCGTAGTAGTCGATGTCGGCCAGCGCCCGGGTGACGCGGGCGTTGATCCGCCCCGCGGTCTCCGGGGACACGTAGGACAGGTCGGCGAGGTCGGGGTTCTTGTGGCGCCGGAACCGGGCCCGCCAACGCCACCTCGAGAGCCGACGGCTCACCACCCCCTCCCCGTCCGGTGGGGAGGTCGGCGACGGTGTCGCGGTGAAACCCTCCAGCACCGGCCGGATTCGGTCGCCGCGGCGGCGTCGTCGTTCCAGCCACCACACCGTGGGCACGACATAGATCGCCCGGATCACCAGCGCCACACCGAGAGCCGCCAGACCGAGCCAGATCGCGTGGGTGACACCGGTGCGCTCCTGCTGCACATCGCGCATCAGCGCGAACAGTTCCAGCCCCATCAGGAAGAACACGCCGCCCTCGGCGAGCATCTCGACCATCCGCCAGTTCTGGGTGTCGGAGATGCGGTGGCTCGGCGTCAGGAATCGGGCCGCGCCGGCACCGGTGATCAGGCCCGCGGTGACGGCGGCGACCAGCCCGGATGCACCGAGTTGCTCGGCGGGTAGATAGGCCAGGTACGGCACGGTGAACGAGATGGCCGTGTTGACCGCGGGATCGTTGACCCGGGCCCGGACGCGCAGGTTGAGCGCCCCCACGAGGGCACCGATCGTCACCGCCACGACGACCGCCCAGACGAAGTTGACGACGACCCCGCCGAAGGAGATCGTCGTCGCGATCGCCGCGACGGCCGCCCGCAGCAGCACCAGGGCGGTCGCGTCGTTGAGCATGCTCTCGCCCTCGAGGACCGCGGTGACCCGCGAGGGCACCCCGAGTTTCTTGGCGATCGAGGTGGCCACCGCGTCGGTGGGGCTGACGATGGCGCCCAGCGCGATGCCGGTGGCGATGCCGATCTCGGGCACCACGGCCCAGAAGAAGAGGCCGAGCAGAACCGAGCTGATCAGCACCAGCACCACCGACAACGCACTGATCGCGCCGAAGTCACGGCGGAACTCCATCGCGGGCATCTGTACCGCCGCCGAGTACAGCAGCGGTGGCAGCACGCCCACGAGAATCCATTCGGGGTCCAGATGCACCTCGGGAACGATCGGGAGGATGCCGATGACCGCGCCGATCACCACCAGCGCCAGCGCGGACGGGACCCGCACCCGGGGGCTGATCTCGATGACGGCGACGATGAGCAGGATGGCGCCGACGACGATCAGGATCTTGTCCATGGGTCACATGTTCTCTCGGATGGTCGCGTCGCGGCCACCTGGTGCCGTGTCGTCCGCACCCGAGAACATGAGGACACTTTCCACACCTGCGACTGTGCCATTGACTGTTGACACACAGGACGGCTTCCGCCTACCGTCGTGACAACGTTTGTTGTCGAATCGCTGCGGCCGTCACCCACCTGCGCCGCCATCGAAAACAGGAGCATCAGCCATGACCGACGTACTGCGCTACGTGCCCGAGCACGACAAGGCCACCACCGACGGCGACTACCAGCAGGTTCTCGAGGATCTGTCGGCCGCATCGGTGCACCGCAACTTCGATCCGTACCTCGACATTGACTGGGACGCACCCGAGATGGCGGTCATCCCGCATGATCGCCGCTGGATTCTGTCGTATGACGTCGACCCCATCGGGCGCAGTGCCTGGTATCAGGCGCAGCCGGAGGACACGCAGATCGCCATCGGCATGTGGCGTCAGGCCAACGTCGCCAAGGTGGGTCTGCAGTTCGAGTCAATCCTGATCCGCGGACTCATGCAGTACAGCTTCAAGCTCGACAACGGCGACAAGCAGTTCCGCTACACCACGCACGAATCCAAAGAGGAGTGCAACCACACCCTGATGTTCCAGGAGCTGGTCAACCGCATCGGGATGGACGTTCCCGGCGCGAAGAAGTTCTACCGTCGCATCTCCATGTTCGTGCCGCTGGCCTCGACGATCTTCCCGACCGTCTTCTTCTTCGGCGTGCTCGGTGGCGAGGAGCCGATCGATCACCTGCAGAAGGACTTCCTGCGCACCACTGACGATCTACACCCGGCGATGGCCGCGGTGATGCAGCTGCACGTCGCCGAGGAGGCCCGCCACATCTCCTTCGCGCACCATCACCTGCGGGAGACCGTGCCGCAGAAGGGTCCGGTCCAGCGGTTCATCCTGTCGCTGATGCTGCCGCTGACGATGCGCATCCTGCTCGGGGCGATCATGGTGCCGCCGCGTTCCTTCCGCCGCGAATTCGACATCCCCGATTCGGTGATGCGCGACATCTTCTGGCGCTCAAAGGAATCCAAACGAGTGCGGCGCAATGTCTTCGGTGACGTCCGGATGCTCGGCGATCAGTGCGGGCTGATGAATCCGGTGTCGCGGGTGTTGTGGCGTGCGTTGGGTATCTCCGGCCGGTCGTCGCGATTCCGCAGCGAGCCGATCTACACCGCTCCCTGAGCCGCAGCCGCCGACGATCCCACTGCCGACGATCCACCGACTGAGAAGAAGCACACCTCCCTCATGCCTCATGTCGTCACACAGGCCTGCTGCGGGGACGCGTCCTGCGTCTACGCCTGCCCGGTGAACTGCATACATCCCACCCCGGACGAGCCCGACTTCGGCATCGCCGAGATGCTCTACATCGATCCGAACACCTGCGTCGACTGCGGCGCCTGCGTGACCGCGTGCCCGGTCGGCGCGATCAGCGCCGGGCATCGCCTCACCGAGGGGCAGGAACGGTTCATCGACATCAACGCGAGCATGTACGGCATGACCCGGTCGGGGGCCGCCGGACCCGACATCGGGCTCACCGAGGCCCGCTTCCCGGTCGATCCGGGCCGCCGGCTGCCGCTGGCCCCCATCGCGCATCCCGACGCCCTCGACGTCGACGGCGCGGTGTCGGTCGGCATCGTCGGCTCCGGGCCGTCGGCGATGTATGCCGCCGACGATCTGCTGCGCTATCCGCAGGTGAGCGTCACCATGTACGAACGCCTCGACCGCCCGTTCGGCCTGTCCCGGTTCGGGGTCGCCCCCGACCATCAGTCCACCCGCTCGGTGATGCGGCTGTTCGACGACATCGCCCGCAACCCGCGCCTGGAGATCCAGCTCAACACCGAGGTGGGGCGCGACGTCACCCTCGATGAGCTGCGCCGACGTCACACCGCGGTGATCTGGGCCGGCGGTGCGCCGACCGACAAACCCCTGCCGATCGACGGCGCGGATGCCGACGGCGTCACCAGTGCGACCTCGTTCGTCGGCTGGTACAACGATCACCCGGATTTCGCCGATCTCGACGTCGACCTGTCGGGTCGCGAGGTCGTGGTGATCGGCACCGGCAACGTCGCCCTCGACGTGGCCCGCATCCTGGTGCGTGACCCCGACGATCTGGCCGACACCTCGATCTCGGCCACCGCACTCTCCGCGCTGCGCACGTCCGGGGTCCGACGGGTCACCGTCCTCGGCCGCCGCGGCGCCGAACATGCGGCGTTCACGTTGCCCGAGCTGGTCGGCCTCGTCGACGGCGGCATCCCGGTCACCGTCGACGCGCAGGATCTGCCGTCGCCGGGGTCGACGACAGATCCGACGTCACGGACCAAGCTCGAGGTGCTCGCCGAGATCGCGGCCCGGCCGGTACCGACCGGGCCGCACATCCGGTTCGCCTTCGGCCGTGCACCGCGTGAGATCACGGTCGTCGACGGTCGGGCACGTGGGGTCGTCGTCGACCGGCCGGACGGGTTCCAGGAACTCCTGGATGCGGGTCTGGTGCTCACCTCGATCGGCTATCGCGGCCGTCCGGTCCCCGGCCTGCCGTTCGACGCCGATCGCGGCGTCATCCCGCACGACGCCGGGCGGGTTCGCGACGAGTCGGGTCCGGTTCCGGGGATGTATGTGACCGGCTGGATCAAACGCGGACCGTCCGGATTCATCGGCACCAACAAGACCGACTCCGGTGAGACGGTGGCCTCCCTCGTCGACGATCTGGAATCCGGTCGTCTGCCGGTCCGGGCCTCCTCGCGGCGCTCGTTGCTGCGCGTCGGACGACGCTGATCGGCCCGCCGGGTCGCCTCCCCTGCCCCCGGCATCACCCCGATCACAATTCAGACTCAGGTCTGGTTTCCACCGGTGCGATTTGGGCCGGGCACGAGTAACGTTCAGGCGCGATGAGGGGGTGCGCCTGATGAGCGAGACGATTTCTCGCTTCGACTACATCGATGCGGCACGCGGTCTCGGCAGCCAGTTCGCCGAGATGGTGCGTGACGTCGATTCCCCGGATGTGCGTGTGGAATCGCATCGCAACTGGTCGTTGGCCGACTGCGTCGGACACATCGCTTGTGAACCGGGCAGGTATCTCGATCTCGCCCACGGCGTCGACGAATGGCCACGCCACCCGCGGGAACTCGCCGACATCTACGCCAAACAGATCGCGAACCTGACGACCCGGGACACCGGGACGCTCGCCGAGCAGTTCCTCTCCGATCTCGACGAACTCCTCGACACCGTCGGACACTTCGGCGCCCGGGTACCGATGATGCTGATGGATGGGCGCCGGCTCGTCCGCTCCGACACCGCGCTCGGCATTCTGATCGGCGAGATCGCCGTGCGTGGCCGGGACATCGCGCGAGTCCTCGGGGCGCGCTGGACCATCGACCCGTCAATCGCCCCCCTGGTCACCCGCGGCGGTCATCAACTGCTGCGCCCGTGGGCCGACGATCATCTGTGCGGCGGCCACACGGCCACCTACCAGGTCCGCATCCGTGGCACCCGCGAGCGGATCGTCTACGAATTCACCGACGGCTACCTCGACATCGATCCGGCCGAGCCGCGTCGGCCCGACGTGATCATCAGCGTCGATCCGGTGTCGGTGGTCCTGGCCGCCCACGGCCGGTTCTCGGCGATGCCGGCGGTGCTGGGTGGACGCGCGGTCTGCTGGGGTTCGCGCCCGTGGCTGGCCTTCGGCCTCAACCGCAGACTCGCCGCGGCACGCTGCCACACCTGCTGACACCACCCGGTATCGGCGCCGGACAGTTGCTACGTCGCCTCAGTCCTACATCGCATCCGTCCTACATCGCCTCAGTCCTACATCGCCTCACTGATCATCACCGCGACCGTGCCCGGTTCGCGTGCGTCGAAGATGTGCGCGACGTCGCCGGGGTAGCAGATGTAGTCGCCGGGACCGATCTCGACCGGCTCGTCCTGCGGGCCGACGAGCGCGCGTCCCGCACTGAGCACCACGTGTTCGACGACGCCTCGTGCGTGCGGTTCGGATCGGCGCGGGGCACCCGGTTCGGCCCGGATCAGGTACAGGTCGCGGCGCGCGCCGGGTGGCGCCGCCGACAGCAAGGTGGTGAGGTAATCGGCGTCGGCGGCGGCGATCACCGAGCCCTGACCCGCGCGGATCACCTCGACACGACGTTCCGGCGCGTCGAGCAGCGTCGAGAATTGAATTCCCAGTGCGGTGCTCAGCGCCCACATCGTCTCCACGCTGGGGTTGCCCTCACCCGACTCGAGCTGCGACAACGTCGACTTGCCGACCCCGGCCAGCCGCGCGAGCTCCCCCAGCGATAGCCCGGCGCGGGCCCGCTCGCGCTTGATACCCGCGGCAACGAGTTTCTTGGGGTCCGGTTCATCGAACGATCGTCCTTCTTGACGAACATTGACCATAAGGTTCATCATAGCGGCCATGCGTTCATCAGACAGAACGAATGCCGACCGGTGGCGTCCGTGGCGCACACTCGACGCGCCCACTGTGCGTGCCGTCGCGGTGATGTGCCTGTCGGTGTTGGTGATCGGGATGTCCTACGGGGTGTCCGGCCACGGCGCCGGCCTGACCTGGTGGCAGTTGACGATCATCGCGACCGTCGTGCTCGCCGGATCGTCGGAGTTCGTGTTCGTCGCGGTCCTGGCCGCCGGCGGCGCACCACTGCTCGGCGCGGCCGCCGGGTTGCTCGTCAACACCCGCAACCTCGGATACGGCCTGGCGGTGGGTCGGCACCTCGATCGGGGCGTACCGATGCTGCTCGGCGCGCATCTCATCAACGACGAGACCGCCGCCCTGGCCACCGCCGAATCCGATCGGCGACGCGGGCGGGCCGTCTTCTTCCTCTGCGGCACAGGCATTTTGGTGTGCTGGCCGGCCGGGGCGGCACTCGGGTCGGTGATCGGCGACGTGGTCGCCCGACCCGGATCCCTCGGACTCGACGCCGCGTTCCCGGCGTTGTTGGCGGCGTTGGCGATTCCCGCGTTGCGTGATCGCGCCGTCGTCGGCGCCGCCGCCATCGGCGGTGCGGCCGCACTCGCGGCCACGCCGTTCGTGCCGGCCGGCGTCCCCGTCCTCATCGCCTTGGTCGGCGTCGCCGCCACGGCGCGGTACCGGATTCACAACGAGCCGGAGAACCTCGCGGCCGCAGATGATTTCGACCAGGAAGTCCCGATGGAGGTGCCGCGATGAGCCACTCGGTGGCCCTGACCGTCGGCGTGGCGGTCCTCGCCGTGGGCACCTACCTACTGCGGATCGCCGGGCCCGCATTGCGGAGTCGGGTGCGGGTCTCCGCAGCCGCGGCCGCACTGCTGGATCGGGCGGCGGTGGTGCTGCTGGTGGCCGTCGCCCTCACCGGGGCGATCTACAGCGGTCACGACGTCGCCGGGTGGGCCCGACCGACCGGTGTGGCCGTGGGAGTGCTTGCCGCACTGTGCAAGGCACCGATCGTCGTGGTCGTCGTACTCGCCGCCGCCACCGCCGCCGGATTACGGGCGGTCGGGGTGGCGTGAGCTCAGATCGACTGCGTCAGAACGTACTTCCGGTGATCGGTGCGGCCCGGTCGCAGGGAACCTGACGAGGATGCGCCGGATCCAGGGCGTTGAGCACGAAATACGCACCGCGCCGCGATCCGGCCAGACCGGCATGCTCGGTGTAGTCGACCGGGCATCCGTCCTGCACGACGATGTTGTGCACGTTGGCGCCACCGGGTTGCTGTCCCGAGGTGTAGGGGACCACCAGTTCGTCGTAGCGGGTGGAGATGTTGGTGTAGGTGATGTTCGGCAGGTAGATCCCGCCGTCGCGCAGCTTGGTCATGAACGGCGACGCCGCGTCGAACTGACCGCAGGCGTTGCAGATCGGAAATCCGTCGGCCGGCACACCCAGTTGCCGGACGAGCGGCAGGATCAGATCGGTTCCGGCCAGCGTGGTCCCGTTCCACAGCGGCGCGAGTGAGACATACTTGTCGATTTTTCCCTGCCCACCAAGGTATTTCGCGTAGTAGTCCGGGATCACGGTGCCCTGCGAGTGGCCGACGATGTCCACCTTCTGCGCCCCGGTCGCGTCCAGCACCCGAGCGATGAAGCGCCCCAACTCTGCGGCGCTGTCCTGCATCGGCGCCATGCCGCCGATCGCGGTGAACGGGAACGGCAGCCCGTCGATGGTGCCGTAGGTCAACGCGAAGACACAGTAGCCCTCGTTCTTCAGCAGCGGCGCATACGTTCCCCAGTTGGTCTGTTGCGCCCCACCCGTACCATGCACCAGCACAACGGGATTGGGATGTGCCGCGGACGGCGTGCAGGTGAAATCGTTGGACCCGGGCAGCGATCCACCGGGGTGGGCGAGCTCCGACGGGATGCCGCCGAGAAAGTTGTAGGACACCGGAAGCGCCGCCCGCGCGACACCCCCACCCGGTCCGAGCGCACACACCACGGCGGCAACGATGACGGAAACGGCGACGACGATACCCCTCGACCTCATACCGCCAACCTAACAAGTGCTTGGTCCAGTTGTGGACGAACCAGCCGACCGGCAGATCTCGTCGGTGCGGATCGCAACGATGCCGATCAGAACCCGGGATTCGACCGTTTCATGGACAGCATCGTCAGGTCCGACTCGGCGATGAGCGATTCCAGGGTGCCGGAGTACCCCGGCTCGTGGTGCACCCAGCCGACCGTCACCGGGTGACCGTTCTCCCGAAGCCCCTGCTCGAGACGGGTTTGCAGGGCGCGGACGGTGTCGGCGTCGTCGGCGGCCATCAGCACCGCGAACTCGTCGCCGCCGATGCGTGCGGCCACATCTCCGTCGTCGAGGACCCAGTGCAGCGATCCACCGACCGCAGTGATGGTCACGTCGCCGGCCGCATGCCCCTGCGAGTCGTTGATCTGTTTCAGTCCGTCGATGTCCACGAAAGCGAGCAGCAGGTGCCGGCCACGGTGTTCGGCGTCGTTCAGATATCGGCCCCCACGTTCGATGAATCCGCGGCGGTTGAGCAGATCGGTCATGTCGTCGGTCACCGCCATCTGCCGGATCGTCTCGTTGGCGTCACGCAACCGGCGTTCGGTGCGTCGCCACGTGACGGCGATGATCACCGCGAGCAGGTCGGCCTTGAGCAGTTGCATGGCGACCAGACCGACCGACGCCGCCTGCGGGTAGCGGATCGCGCACAGCACCGCGATCACATTGAGGGTGAGGATCAGCGCCGCGGCGACGCGTGGATAGGGCACGAGGGCACCGATACCCACGATCAAGAGAAGAGTGCCGATCGACGGATAGGCGATTCCGGTGCAGAACGTGTACACCACCGGGTTCGCACCCACCACGATCGCGGTAAATGTCACCGCCCACACCGCATTCCGCGGGGTGATGACGCCCGGCCGGCGCCACAGCACCAGCGTCACCACGCCGAGGACACCGGCGGTGGCCAGCGCAAATATCGACGCGGGGACCGCACCGCGAGTGTGATCGACCGACAGTCGACTCAGCCCGACGCCGAGAAAGAGCAGACAACCGACCAGCACCGTGATGACGAGCCGGTCATCGACGAGTGCATCGTCGTTCCGAGCGGTCCCCTGCACAACAATCCTCGCCCGTGGTCCTGACAGTCTTCGGCCTGGCCGTGGTGCGCACGCCGATCCCAACCCCTTCGTCCATCATGCAACCCGGTTGCGGACCGGGCAACCCTGCCCGGCCTCGGTAGCGCCTGTCCGGTCACATCTCACCGAGATTGCACAACCGGACACAATCCGCTTCGCGGTCGAGTTCACTGAGGGTCAAGTTTCATTGAGGCGCCCGAGTTCACTGGGACCCAGCCGATATCGATCCTTGACAGTCGTCACACGATGAACGCAGCACCCATGTCCATCACCGTGAAGATGGCGGAAATGCCAGCGGCACAGCAACAGTCACCGGGAAAGCGACGCCATCGACGGCGAGATGCTCAGCGGTGACGGCGGCAACGGCGGTTCCGCATCGGGCGGGACCGCGACGCCGGGATCTGGCGGAGCCGGTGGCGCCGGGGGCATCGGCAGGCGCAGACGGGCTGTGAGTGTGGGGACGTGGCCGAGCACGCGGCACTTGTCCGACCGGCCGCTCACACCGTGGCACGACCCGAACTGTCCATTTTCGATGTGATGATTCTCGAGGTGGAAGCTCACTCAGGCTGCGACGAACTCTGGACCGAACGACCTCACGATGGAAGTACTCTCCGTGTGCACCCAGCCAATCCTTCACGGCGTGTTGGGATTTGTTCCGGCGATTCGCCGTCGGTGTCTTCTACGATCGACCTGTGACGTCCGAGAGGAATTGCCGACGATGGCACAACCGGTGTCGACGACGGCGCTGCGGACTCCGGTCGTCGGCGCGTAGGCAACGATGAGTGACGATGCGAAGCGCCGACGGATCGGCCCCAACGACGGACCCGTCGAAGACGAACTCGAACGCAGCTTTGAAGCGGTGGTCACCGAAGGTGCCGAACGCCTGCACCGCACCGGACGCGCCGTCCTTGTCACCGGCCTGTTCGGCGGGATCGAGGTGTCGGTCGGCATCATGGCGATGCTTGCCGTGCTCCACCAGACCGGAAATCACCTTCTCGCCGGCGTGGCGTTCGCCATCGGACTCATCGCCATCTACCTCGCACACAGCGAGTTGTTCACCGAAGACTTCTTGATGCCGATCGCAGCAGTCGTATCACGCGACGGCAGGCTGCGTGACCTCGGCAAGCTGTGGATCGGCACCCTGGCGGCCAATCTGGTCGGTGGTGCGATCATGATGTGGATCGTGACCCGCGCGTTTCCCGAATGGAGTGCGACGCTGGCCGAGTCGGCCGAACACTTCGTCCACGCGCCCCTCAACCTGCAATCCATCTGCCTGGCGGTGCTCGGCGGGAGCACCATGACCCTACTGACGCGGATGCAACAGGGCACCGATTCGCCCGTCGCCCGGATAGTGGCGTGCGTCGGTGCGGCGTTTCTCCTTGCCGGCCTCCAACTGTTCCACTCTGTTCTCGACTCGCTGTTGATCTTCGGCGGGATCTTCTCGGGTGCCGACGTCAGCATCGTCGATTGGCTCCGATGGTTCTGGTACGCGGTGCTGTTCAACATCGTCGGCGGAGTCGTACTCGTGACATCACTGCGGCTCCTGCGGACCAAGGAACTGGTCGAAGAAGAGCGCAGGCACGGCAACTACAGCCGCGGATGAGCACGACCGTGGTCGGCGACGATGCTCCGGAGGGCGTCGGAGAGCAGAAACGGCCCCTCCCGAAATCCGGGAGAGGCCGTCTGAGCTGGTGAGTTCTGTGGAGCTAAGGGGAATCGAACCCCTGACCTACTCGATGCGAACGAGTCGCGCTACCAACTGCGCCATAGCCCCGTGCCGGTCTCGCGACCAGCCTCAGACACTCTAGCAGCACGCGGCACAGTCCTCACAAACAGCTGGTCACGGTACTGACACCGACCCGTTCGCTACGCTCGCAGACGTGGCCTCCATGACCGACAAACAACTCGCGACCGCACTGGACAAGGCGATCGGCGTCATCGATCCGCTCCTGGATCTGCTCGCCGAGCGCGACCCGTTGCACCTCAAGGAACACACCTTCGCGCACGACCCCGAACCCCATGGGCCGGTCGCGAGGGTGCAGCACGCACTGGCCACCGCTCTCGACGTCGCCGACTGGCCGGGCACCCAGGGCTGGACGCAACTGTCCATGAATGAACGTGCCGACTGGTGGATCAGCCGCATCGGCACGATCAACACCATCGCGCTCGCCTACCCCGGGGTGCT
Source organism: Gordonia sp. NPDC003950 (assembly GCF_053605205.1). Classification (NCBI taxonomy): domain Bacteria; kingdom Bacillati; phylum Actinomycetota; class Actinomycetes; order Mycobacteriales; family Gordoniaceae; genus Gordonia; species Gordonia sp. NPDC003950. Next base: position 59,633 of record NZ_JBSGIT010000002.1, read on the forward strand.
TGGTGCGTGGGTGAAGTTCCTGCCCATCGCCACCCCGCTCGGATTCGCCAATCAGGCGATCGTCCTGGTCGCCGTCGCCCGGGAGTACGGGGTCACCGACCGCGCCTGGCAGACACGGCTTCTCGCGTCGGTGCTGTGCGGCCGCGACCTTCCCGATGAGGCATTGCCGTCGGCGGTCTCACCGGTGGGACCCGATTCGGCTCCCCGCCAGGGGCGTTCACCGATCCGGATGCTCTGGAACACCGGACAGATCCTCCGGAAGGTCGACGACGAGATGGGCCGCCGACCGCAACCGCGTCGACCCTTTTCGACGTTGTCGTGGATTCCGCTGATCGGCGCCCCGTCACTGTATGTCGGTGAGCGCCTTGCCCTGTGCCGCGCCGTGAAGGCCGGGCGCACGTGGATTGCCGAGCACCCGGAGTCGGTCGACGTCAGCCCGCCGCAGCCTGCCGGAAGTCCGGGTCTTCGCGCATGACCCGACGCCGCTGGAACGGCGGCAGATGATCGAATACCGGGTCCTCGTCGTCGATCTCGAGGACCACCGCACCGCCGGGACGTCGTAGCCGAGCCGGGGCGGGGGTCGCGGCGAACTCCGGTGTCTGCTCCTCACGACGCCGACGCTCATCGTCCTCACGGGCCGCGCGACGGGCCCGGGCGATGCGCTGGGCCCGAATCTGCTGCTCCGCCTTCACCGTTCGACGCAGATAGAACATGTAGGCCAGGAACACGACACCGGTGACGCCGGTGGCGACCCAGCCGTACAGGCCGAACACCACACCGCTCACGACGGCGGCGATGACGAGCACCATCAGTGTGAGGGTGACCCGCTGTCGTTCCTTGTACCGCAGGGCATCTCCCTGCGTGTCGATCGAGTATGCGGCGCGTCGACGAGACTTCCTGTCCGGCTTGATCTCTGGGGCGGGTTCGGTTGCCCGGTCGGCCTTCTTGGCGGCCGGCCGGACCTCCACCTCGTCGAGGTCGTCGTGCGGGTCGTCGAGGTCGACGTCGTCGTCGGCGTACTCGTCCTCGAGATCGTCGTCATACTCGGCGTCGTCCTCGTAGTCGTCGTCCTCGTACTCGTCGTCGAGATCGTCCTCGTACTCGTCGTCCTCGTATTCGTCGTCGTACTCATCGTCGGCGTCGTACTCGTCGTCGGCGTCGTACTCGTCGTCGGCGTCATACTCGTCGTCGGCGGCCTCAACGAGATCGATCTCCTCGATCTCCACCTCGACGACGTCGATTTCGACGCGCGTCACCGTCACCGCGGCAGGTGCGTCGGCGTCGGCCGCCGTCGCCACTTCGGTCTCGACCTCGCCGGTGAGCACGTCATCCTCGGCGTCCTGCTCGTCGGTGTCGGAATCCTGTTCTGCGGCTGCGTCGGTGGCGTCGGCGGTCACGTCATCGGTGGCGTCGGCAGCGGCTACCGCGCTGTCGGTGGCGGTTTCATCGTCGACGTCCTCGTCGGAATCGTCGTCGGCGTCCAGTACTGCGGTGGCCGAGCGGCGACTCGACACGCGCTCGGACTTCCACGACGGGTCATGCGGATGTGCGCCCGATGCACGACGCCGGGCGGTACGAGTGCGGGTGCCGCCGCGGTGCAGCAGGCGGGTCGCCCTGGCCGCATCGGTGGACTTCTTCATCTGCGGGCGGCCCTTGATGACCATCGGAACCAGCACGAAGAGCCACACTGCGACGAGGCAGACCCATAAGACGGAGGTGGGCATGGCTCTCCCTTTCTGTCACTCTGGTTACACGAGGCCACTCCACAATCTAGGGTGATCCGACGTCGACGCTGCGTAGACGCGCCGACGCGCACCGAGATTGAGGAGATTCTCAGGTGCGTCCGCTGAGCGAGGAGATCATTCGGCCACGAACCGGGCATCCACGGCCACGGTCATCTCGATGTCGCCCGGCCTCAGATCCAGTTCCGCACCGGAGTCCATCGGAGCGCCGGCCAGCACCATCCCGCGGGCCGTCGGCGTCGGCCCGGAGAGCATGTCGGGGTCGGCAAGTTGGGTGGCCACCACCGGTCCCCGACCGACCGCGTCGGCGTAGGCCTGAGCTTTGGCCACCGCATCGTCGACGGCCAGTCGCCGCAGTTCGACCTGATGACCACGCCGGCTGTCCTCTCCGAGCGCCCATCGCACGCCACCGACATCCACACCGGGCTCGGTGGCCCAGCGATCCACGAAACGGCCCAGTTCATCGAAGTCGACGAAGGTCGCGTCGATGCCGATGTCGGTCGAATACACGGGATCCTGGAGCTTGCCGTCCCGGCCGTAGGGGCGGTGGGAACTCACCCACACACTCTGGGAGGTCCACTCCCGCACCGCCGACTGCTCGGCGAGGTGGGCCACCGCGGCGGTCACCCGGGCGTGCACCTCGACGGCTTGCCGATACACGGCATCGCGCTGCTCACCGGACACATTCACCACCAGGCGCACTCGCGCCAGCTCTGGCTCGTACACCTCGCGCGCGTTACCCCGAACCACGATCTCCAACGTCGACATGGCCACACGCTACGTCACCCCGCCGCCGATCGGGCACGATGGAGCGACGACGTCGCGGCCCGACACACAGGAGTCCCCCCACCATGACACACCGCTCATCACACCACCGTGCCGGTGAATACCGGCTGCCCACAACGGCTCTCATCGTGACGACAACCATCGTCGGAATCTGCGCATTCGCCGTGCCCGCCGCGATGGTGGCCGGTGGTGACCTGGCGCCGGCCCGCGCGGCGGCGTCGACGAGCGCCGCGGTCGCCGAGTACTGGCAGTCCGGCCGGTCGGCACCGACCCCGGAGCTGGCACACCTGGTGGCCCAGTGGCAGCACTTCCACGCGGCGAAAGCCGTTCTCGCCGTGGCACTTCTCGCGCTGTCGCTGATGCTGTCGGTTCGTCTGTACCGTCGGTGGCGGTCGCACAGCCCATCCCGGTGGTCGGCCGTCGGCGCCGGCGGGGCGGCGCTGACCGCATCACTGGCAACGGTGGTGCTGGTCGCCAACATCCAGGGGACGCTGGCCCCGCTGTCATCGGTGCTGTCCTTCCTGCCCAGCGGCAATGGCGCGGCCCGGCCGGTCGGTGACGCCCTCGGCGGGTATCCGGCCTCCGGTGACGCGCATCCCGCCCTGACCGTCCTCGTCGACGACTTCGCCCGCTATCACGTCGTCGTGGCGGTCGCCGCCGCGCTGCTGACCGTCGTGCTCCTGGCCGTCGGGGCATACCTCATTCGCCGGTCGAGCACGGCATCCCGGTCATCGCGGCTGCGCCGCACCGCCGCCGTCACCGCCTGCCTGCTCGGCGCAGCGGCATGGGGACTGCTGAGCGCGGCGAACCTGAGTTCGGCACTACACCCGGCCGCGGCGCTGACGGGTTTCTTCGTCGGCGGATGAGCGCTGCCGGACCGACGAGCGTCGAGTGGGCGCCCCTTCGCGTCGAGTGTGCGCAGTCGCATGGCCGTGAGATCGGCAGGCGTGCCCAAAGAGGCAACCCGGACGCACACTCGACGAAAAAGCACACCCACTCGACGAGAAATGGCGCCCACTCGACGAGAATCGGCGCCCACTCGACGCGAAAGGGCGCCCACTCGACGGAAAACGGCGCCCACTCGACGGAAAAGGGCGCCCACTCGACGGAGATGAGGCCGACACCGTCAGATCAGAGGAAACTGGCCCGCCCGGACCGCACCAGGGCCTCGGCGACGCTGCCCTCGACCTCCTCGACGGTGAACCCGAACAGGTAGTGATCACGCCAGCGCTTGTTGACATCCATGTAGCGTTCCAGCAGGCCCTCGCGCCGGAACCCGACTTTCATCAGCACGGCCTGCGAGGCCGCGTTCTCCGGCTGCACGGTGGCTTCGAGGCGATGCAGCCCGACGGCACCGAAGCAATGGTCGACGCCGAGGGCGACGGCTGCGGTGGTGATCCCCTGCCCGGCATGTGCGGCGTCGATCCAGTAGCCGATCCACGCGGTGCGCACCGCGCCGCGCTGGATGTTGCCTACGGTGAGTTGGCCGACGTATCGACCGTCGAGTTCGATGACGAACGGCAGCAGGGTGCCCCGCTTCGCCTCGGATTTGAGAACCGAGAACAGCGGCGGCCACGAACTGACCTGGTGTCGCGACGCCCATGACCCGGTGCCGGACGGTTCCCACGGCAGCAGCGAATTCTGGTTCCGAATCCGCAGATCACTCCAGTCCTTGCCATCGCGCAGTTTCACCGGGCGCAGACTGACCGCGCCGGCCCGCGTACCGAGCGGACCGAGCGTCGCAGGCCACCCCGGGCTGACCGGATCACCACTCAACCACCTGAACACATCTGGGAGTCTATGCGGTGACGATCACACAGCGGGCGGGTAACCGCCGTGCCGATCGCCTCAGCCCCGCTGGGCCAGGAACGCCACCTCGACCTCGTCGCCGATGCCCAGTTCCTCCACGTCGGATTCGACGATGATCAGACAGTTGGCCTCGGCGAGTTCGGCAAGCAGGTGACTCGATCCGGTGGGTGAGGCGCCGAGCACCTGCACCAGGTACTCCCCCGACCGTTCGTCGCGCATCAACTGACCGCGCAGATATCCCTTGCGGCCCTTGACCGATGCGATGGGACCGATGGTGCGGGCCGTGATGACCCGGCGCATCGGTTGTCGCTTGCCCAGCGCGATGCGGATCAGCGGCCGGACCATCACCTCGAAGGACACCAGGGCACTGACCGGGTTGGACGGCAGCAAGAAGGTGGGCACCTCGTCGCGGCCGAGACGTCCGAAGCCCTGCACCGAGCCCGGATGCATCGCCACCCGCACCACCTCGAGGTCACCGAGGTCCGAGAGCGCATCGACCACCGAGCGGCCGGCCTGACCGCCGATCGCCCCGCAGATCACCACGATCTCGGATCGGATGAGTTGCGCCTCAACGACTTCGCGCATGCGGGAACTGTCGCGTTCGGCGATGCCGACGCGGTTGACGTCGGCACCGGCATCACGGGCCGCAGCGGCCAGCGCGTAACTGTTGACGTCGAAGATCTGTCCGGGCCCGGGGGTGCGGTCGATGTCGACGAGTTCACTGCCGATCGAGATCACCGACAACCGCGGCCGCGGATGCACCAGCACACGTGAATGTCCCACGGCGGCAAGCAGTCCCACCTGGGCGGGGCCGATGATGGCACCGGCGCGCACCGCCACGTCGCCGGGTTGGACGTCGTCACCGATCCGCCGGACGTAGTCACCGCTGTCGACGCCGTGGCCGACCTTGACCTTGGAGTCACCGCCATCGGTCCAGCGCAGCGGCACCACCGCGTCGGCGAGAGTGGGCATGGGCGCACCGGTTTCGACGCGGACGGCCTGCCGTGGCTGCAGTCGGGTGGGGGTGCGGGCTCCGGGTGCGATCTCGCCGACCACCGGCAGCGACACGATCATCGGTTCACCGGCCTCGAGGTCGATCAGGTCGGCGCCACCGGCGTCGAAGTCCTCGAGGTCCTCCGGTGCCGGTTCGCCGGCCAACACGACATCGACCGCGCGCACCGCGTACCCATCGACGGCGGCCTGGTCGAATCCGGGCATCGGCGCCTCAGTGAGGACTTCCTCGGCGCACATCAGGCCCTGCGCCTCAGAGATCGCCACCCGCACCGGACGGGGTGCGACCGCAGCGGCCGTCACCAACGTCAGATGATCTTCAACCGAACGCATCTCACCTCACCTACCGCCGGGCCCGGCTCCATCGCATCGAGGTTAGTAGGCCCGCGATGCCCGATGTGTCAGGCGCGCGGGGACCCGACCGAGGTGACCCGATGCGGCGAGCGCGTCGCGGTCGACTGTCAGTCCTCGGCGAGCCGCTGGGTCAGCCACTCACGCAGGTCGGGGCCGTAGTCGTCGCGGTCGAGGGCGAAGTCGACGGCGGCCTTGAGGTAGCCGCCGGGGTTGCCGAGGTCATGACGGGTGCCGTGATGAACCACCACATGCACGGGCTCGCCCTCCTCGATGAGCAGGGCGATCGCGTCGGTCAGCTGCAGTTCGCCGCCGGCGCCGGGCTTGATGCGGCGCAACGCGTCGAAGATCTTGCGGTCGAGGATGTAGCGACCGGCCGCGGCCAGATTGGACGGCGCGTCCTGCGGTTCGGGCTTTTCGACCATGCCCTTGAGGCGTTTGACGTTCGGGTTGTTGGCGTCGGGCAGTTCCTCGACGTCGAAGACGCCGTAGGCGCTGATGCGGTCCGGCGGCACCTCGATGGCGCACAGCACCGACCCGCCGCGACGCTGCCGGGTGCGGGCCATCACCTCGAGGACCCCGCCGGGCAGCACCAGGTCGTCGGGCAGCAGCACCGCAATGGCGTCCTCGTCGTCGTCGAGGTAGTTCTCCACGCATCCCACGGCATGGCCGAGTCCCAGTGGCTTTTCCTGGACCACCGAGGCGACGTCGAGCAGCGACGGAGCCTTGCGCACCTTGGCGAGCATCGCGGCCTTGCCCCGCTTGGCCAGGGTGTTCTCCAGGACGAGGTCTTCGACGAAGTGCGCGACGACGCCGTCCTTACCCGGGGAGGTGACGATCAAGAGGCGCTCGGCGCCGGCGGACTTTGCTTCTTCGGCGACGAGTTCGATGCCCGGGGTGTCGACGACGGGCAGCAGTTCCTTGGGCACGGTCTTCGTCGCAGGCAGGAATCGGGTACCCAGACCGGCCGCCGGGACGACCGCGGTACGCGGGATCGGCGGGGTGTCCGGTACGTCGCTGTACTCGGGGAACTCGGTGGTCGAAGACTTCGTGCTGGCCGTCATGAAACCCACCCTAATGTTGGATGCTGGCAACCAGCCACAGGAGCAGTGTGAGATCACCGGGCGAAAGGTGTGAGGTGGACGCCACCAAGAAGCAGTTGCGGGAGAAGTTCGCCGCGCAGCGGGCGGCGATGTCGGCGGACGAGCGGGAAGAAGCCGCGGCACGGCTGGCTGCGCACATGACGGCCACACCGTTTGGACTGGATGAGCAGACGACCGTCGCGGCGTACGTGCCGGTGGGGACCGAACCGGGGTCGCTCGCCTACCTCGACGCACTCGTCCACACCGGCGCGACCGTGTTGCTGCCGGTCGTGCCGCCGGGAGATCCGCAACCGCTGGACTGGGTGCGGTACGCAGGTCCCGCGTCGTTGGAGCGTCGACGGTGGGGGCTGCTGGAACCGACCGGCCCGCACCTGGGTACCGATGCGATCCGGTCGGCATCGGCGATCTTCGTGCCCGCGCTGGCCGTCTCGAGGTCGGGGGTGCGGCTGGGCCGCGGTGCCGGATATTACGACCGCTCCATCGGAGCAGCGACGGCGGAACTGGTCGCCGTTGTCCACGACCACGAATTCGTCGACGAATTACCTGCCGATGCGTACGACGTCCTGATGAGGTGGGTGCTCACGCCGGGGGGTGGGTTTGTCGAAATCGAATCGCCATGAACAGAAATGCGCCCCCGACGAGAGCCGGGGGCGCATTTCGACAGAGGTCGGTCAGGAGATGACGATGCAGGTGCCGTCACTCAGGTTCTCGTTGGAGATGGCGAAGGTGCCGACCGTGAGCGCGTCGGTACTGGCTTCGCCTGCTCCCTGCTTTGCAGTGATCTTGTACGAACCAGCGCTTGTCGGCGTCCACGTGGTGCTGACGGTGGCACTTCCAACGGTTGGGGTCACGGGGGCGCCAAGAGACGTGGCCGCCGCACCGTTCTTCGAGACCGAGAATGCGACCTTATCCGTTTCAACCTGACTGTCGACCGTTGCCTCGACCGTGTAGCTGCACCCGGGGCCGTAGACACCTGCAGTCGAGCCATAACCCGACGGAGTGGTGACCTCGACCTTCGAAACAGCCGCCGACGCCGGCGCGGCCAAAGAAATTGCCATAACGCCGGCCCCGGCGATGGCTGCGGCCGCCCCTGCGAGGCGAACGCTGCGACGTGTCTTACCCATTGAAAATCTCCTTTGCGGAACTACCTTCCCCGACTGAAAGGGGTCTCGGTAGGAACCTAGCAAAGCACAAATCTGACGCAAGCCAGGTTAGAGTCTTTAGGAACTAACCCATCGACCAGACGACATGGTTCACCTCGACATTCACAACACTGCACGTGGATTTTCGTGAATGTTCACGCAGACGCCGGCGCGGCTGCCTTCTTGTCACCCGAGGACGACTTGTCACTCGAGGACGACTTCGATTCGCTGCTCGACGAACTGCTGCTCGACTCATTCGAGGCACTGGAGCTGCCGGCCGAGTCGCTCGACGAACTGCTCTCCGACGAGCTGGACCCGCCGCGGGAGTCGGTGCGGTAGAAGCCGCTGCCCTTGAAGACGATGCCGACGGAGTTGAACAGCTTGCGCAGGCGACCGGTGCACTGCGGGCACTCGGTGAGGGAGTCCTCGGAGAACGACTGAACGATGTCGAACTTGTTGTCGCACTCCGTGCACGCATACGAGTAAGTAGGCACCGCAAACCTCCGCCGGGAAACGTTATGACTGTCGCATAGTTTAACCGAAGTTGGCACTCCAGCATTCCGAGTGCCAACTTCGGCGTTCTGTGCAGGTCAGCGGCTGATCAGCCGCCGATGACCTCGATGTCGCGATCGGGGATGCCGTCACGGTTCATGTCCGGGCCACGGGCCTGCCGCGCATCCCAGCGCAGCAGCAGTGCCGCCACGCCCGCGGCGAGGACCGACCCGATCAGAATCGCCGCCTTCGCGGGTGCGGCGTGGGTGGCGTCGTCCTCGAACGACAGCTCCGCAATGAGGAGCGCGACAGTGAAGCCCACACCGGTGAGCATGCCGACCGGCACCAGGTCACGCAGGCCGATCGCTTCGGGTAGTCGCAGCGGCGTGAACCGCGTCATCACCGCGGTGGCGGTCAGCACGCCGACGATCTTGCCGATCATCAGGCCGGCGACGATGCCGATGGAGACCGGCTGAATCAGACTCCCCTCACCGCCGACGACGGAGACCCCGGCGGCGGCGAAGGCGAACACCGGCAACGCCACCGACGACGACCACGGCCGGATCGATTCCTCGAACAATTCTGTGCGACTGAGCTTTTCACCACGAATAGGTTTCGCGGGGACCACGAAGCCCAACAGCACACCGGCGACGGTGGCGTGCACCCCGGAGGCGTGCATGAATCCCCAGGCCACCAACGCGATCGGCAGCAGCAACCACCAGTGGGTGTGAGGGGCACGGACCGCGATCGCGAACACGACCACCACGATGATCGCGGCTCCGAGCATCAGCAGGTCGATGGTGTCGGTGTAGACGGTGGCGATCACGATGATGCCCAGCAGGTCGTCGACCACCGCGAGCGTCAGCAGGAAGGTGCGCAACGCCAGCGGCAGACCGCGTCCGCAGATCGCGAGGACCGCGAGCGCGAAGGCGATGTCTGTGGCCGTGGGGATCGCCCAGCCGTGCAGCGCCGACGAATCCCCGGACAGTCCGACGATCAGCAGGTAGATCGCGGCGGGGGTCATCATGCCGCCGACGGCAGCAGCGATGGGCACGCCGGCCAGGCGCATGTCACGCAAACTTCCGGCGACAAACTCATGCTTGAGTTCCACGCCGACGACGAAGAAGAAGATCGCCAGCAAACCGTCGGCGGCCCAATGGGCCAGGGACAGATGCAGATATAGCGCCCCGGGCCCGACCTCAATGGCCAGCAGGTCGTGGTAGGTGTCACGCCAGGGGGTGTTGGCCCAGATCACCGCGACAGCGGCGAAGGCGAGCAGCAGGATGCCGCTCGTCGTATCCAGCGCGAGTGTTCGGCGGAAGCGTTCTCGTCGATTCAGCGTGCGCCACCGTGCCTCACCTGTGTTCGGTGTGTCAGAACCGGTGGCGTCGGCGCCGGAATCGGCAGAGTACGGATCTGTCGAATCGGAATCGGGCAGGTCGATCGGTCCGGACCGGGGATTGATCATGGGACCTGTCACGGGCGGCTCCTGGTAGCTGGGATCGCACGGGGTGACGCTGCGATCGGGGTCATCGAGTAATGCATTCCCGCCCCGCGTTGTGGGGCGGAGCCGACCAGACTTCCCGGCACACCTGCCACCATTCTCCCAGTTCACTGCATGCCTCGTCCATTCGATCGGGTGACCTGTGCAGATGTCACCGCTTGGTGGCATCTGTCCACAGGCCTCCGCGCTCGCTGGTCCGTGGGCACCACGCCGGACCTACCGTGCCCGCATGCGGTTACCTCTGACCCGGACCCCGATGGGTCCTCGGCTACGCGATCGGGCCGCCCACGCGATGCGTCCGGGCTGGGCGCGATCGGTGGCGATCCGACGAATGGTGTCCCTGGTGTTGGTCGCTGCGGCTGTCACGGTGGGGATACAGGGTCAGCGGACCGAGACCCAGACGTCGGTGCTGGTGGCCGCGCATGATCTGGCACCCGGCCGCACGCTCGTCGCGGCCGATCTGCGCCAGCAGTCGGTGCCGGTCGATCTCGTCCCCAAGGGAGCGCTGCGGCTGTCCGCCGACGGTGAGGGGCACACCGTGACCGGCCCCATCGGCTCCGGTGAGATCGTCACCGGGTCGAGGTTGTTGTCGCCGCGGTTGCCCGTTCAGCTGACCGGTGACGCCGACGCGCGGCTGGTACCCGTTCGGCTCGCCGACGACACGGTGGCGTCGCTGGTGCGGGCCGGCGACGTCGTCGACGTGCTCGCCGCGGACACCGATGTGCTGGCCGGTGGTGCGATCGTGGCGGTGGTACCGAACACCGCCGGTGCGTCACCGGCGCGTGCGAGTGCCACTCCCCCGATCCTGCTCGCCATGGGCCGCGCCGCCGCACATCGTGTGGCCGGAGCGGGTCTGGATGTGCCGCTCGCGGTGGTGCTGCACTGAATCAACCCGGCGAAACTCCGGTGTCAATCGAACGCGCCCGCGATTCAGCCGGGCAGAATGCGTCGTCTCGTTTACGATCCTGGATAGAGTTCTCTCAAGTCCGTGCCCTCGTTGAGCACTACCGGCATGGATGCCCGGCACCAGTGATCAATCAGGAAGGACCGGAAGTGCTCAAGGGTTTCAAGGACTTCATACTCCGGGGCAACGTCGTCGAATTGGCCACCGCGGTCATCGTCGGCGCTGCCTTCACCGGGATCGTCACCGCCTTCACCAGCGGAATCATCAATCCCCTGCTGGCCGCGATTCCAACAGGATCGGATTCCTGCGGACAGACATCGACCGACCCGGATGCTGTCGCTGCTCCGGTGTCGGTATGTGGACTCGGATTCAAGATCACCGACAACGACGCCACATTCGTGGACTTCGGCTCACTGATCGCGGCGATCATCAACTTCCTGATCGTGGCCGCGGTGATCTACTTCATCATCATCGTGCCGTACAACAAGCTCGCGTCGCTGGGCAAGAAGCCCGACGAAGCCGAGGTCACCGAGATCGCGCTGCTCACCGAGATCCGCGACATCCTCGCTCCCGAGGACACCTCGTCGGCCAAGGAGCAGGCCCAGGCGATCTTGCCGCCACACCTTTCCGATCCCGGTGGTCCGCCGACCGGCGGTCTCCCCGAGGGCGTCGGCGACCCGAACAAGACCCAGGTGATCGAGACCAAGCGGGTTACACCGCCGCCGGCCTCGTTCTCGTCGGAGCCTGCACCGTACTCCGATCCTTCTCCGTCGGGTCCGTTGACGCCGCCCGGATCGACTCAGGGTGTGTCCTACCCCGGCGGCTCCGGCACGCCGACTCCGGCCCCAGGCAGTTACCCACCGCCCGGAAACTATCCGCCCACCGGGCAGCCGGCAAGCTACCCGCCGGGAACCTATCCCCCCGGCCAGGGATACCCCGGAGAGGAATTCCCCGGCGACTATCCGCCAGATGCACCCGGACGACACTCCCGCTGACACCAGCCACCCGACAGGCCCGCGTCACCTTGGTGACGCGGGCCTGTCGCTGTCTCCGGGCGTCGCTGTCTCCGGCCGTCATGGCCATCGACCTCATGGCACCGACCTCATGGCACCGATGGGGTGGCCGGCGAGACGGTTCCCGACGGCGTCACCGGGACAGACGGGGTGACCGTACCCGACGGAGTGACTGGCACGGCGGGGTTGAACGTAGGAGTGACCGGCACAGCCGGGGTGATCGTAGGAGTAACCGGCACAGCTGGAGTGACCGTGGGAGTGACCGGGACTGCGGGGTTGATCGTCGGTCTGACCGGCACCGCAGGAGTTACCGTCCCCGATGGCGTCACGGGGACCGCAGGCGACACTGTGCTCGTCGACGCTGAGCTCGTCGACGCGGGCGCGGTGACCGACGACGTGGGCGTCGCGGCGGCGTGGCCGTGTCCGACCATCGTAACTCCGAACAGCGCGGCGCCGGCAACGGCCACCCCAGCGATGCCGACAAGTATCGCGTTGCGACGGCGGCGGGAGTCCGGAGCGGTGGTGGGTGTCTCGCCGGAGGTGGGCCCCGGGTTCTGATTGCTGGTTGTTGTGATCATGGTGGTCGCTCCTTGCTGGCCGAATCTCTCTGAACACCATTGAGTTTCGTCGCGCAAGGATCGGTTCGGCATCGACCGGCCGGGGGATGCATCAGGGGAATCGACACTCCCCCAATCGGGGGATGCCCACCCCGGCAGCAATCGCACAGGAGGTAGAGACGTTGCCGCAAGGTGCGATTCGTAGCGTCTTTGGTGTCGACCGACTCCCTGTTGGTCGGCGCGGTCACGACGCTCGACCGCATCGTCGACACACGTGCCCTTTCCCTCTCACCTCAACGCGTGTCGACCACGAGAGCCGCCACAGGACACCCCTGCGCCCTGGTGTCGGCAACAGCAAAGGGCGGGAACCTCTTTCGAGGTTCCCGCCCTTCGTGGCGTGGAGGGATCGGTGATCCCCAGACAGCTATCAGCCGAGGCTGAACGGCTTTCCATACAGGGTCACGACGCCCTTGACGGCGTCGGTGTCGACGGTCACAGTGACCTTCGCCTTGGCCTCTGCGAATCCACCGCAGTTGCTGACCTTGAAGGTCTCGTCGCCATAGGCGACACCACCGGTGTTGCCGCTGAAGGTGTAGTCCGCCACCCCGTCATCATCGCTATCGGTGGTCTGGATGATCGGCACGTAACCGGCTTGGCCGGGCCCGAGTGAAAGCGTGGTGGATGCGCCGGCAGACGGTGTCGCGCTCGTGTCGAGTCCACCACTGGTGCTCGGGGCAGCCGAGCCCTCGACTCCACCATCAGCCCCCGCACCGAGGCCGATATTCACCTGGCAACCAACGATGTAACCGGCTGCGATCGTGCCGCCGGCGGCCTCGCCCCCGACGGTGACGCGGACCTTGCCCGACACCCAGACCTCGCGGACCAAGTTGAAGGACTCGACGATCGAGTTCTGGTACTTGGCGCTCTGACCGAACAGCTCGATCTTGACGGGCGTGCCGTCGACGAGATTCTTGACCAGGGTGGTGTTGGGCACCGGAGCTGCGGCAGCGTCACCCGTGCCGGTCGCGGTGATCGCCATCAACGCGGCGCCGGTGACACCGACGCCCGCCGCTACGCGACGTGTGATGATCTTGTTCATGATTCCCCTTCGTGGAAAGTAGATCTGCCCGGAGCAGATAAGTCTTCAGAGTGTGTTATCTGCTCGGTCAGCTGACGAAGAAGGGCTGGCCGTAAAGGGACGACTTGAGGAAGGTGCCCTCACCGGTGACGGTGTCGTCGTCGTCGCTGATGTCATATCCCTTGCCACCCACGGCCTGCGCGATGGTGCGAGCGGAGGCGTAGCCACCGCAGTTGGGGAACTCGATCTCGAAGTCGGAGAGCTGTACGTAGGCCTTCTTGCCGGACTCGAAATCCTTGCTGACGGAAACAGCCTGCACGGTTGCCTCACCCGGGGCGATGGGGAGGCTGATACCGCCGGAAACCGTCAGCGAAGGCGACGGAAGAATCGACAGCGTTCCACCGGTAGTGCCGGAGAACCCGCTCACGTCGATCTGGCAACCAGCCAGAACATAGATGGTCAGGGTGCCGTTGACACCCTCACTGCCCTCGGCAGAGAAGGTTCCCGACAGCAGGGCGGTGCGGCCGAGTCCGTTGGCGGCGACGCGGGCGACCGAGAACTGCGAGTTGCCTTTGCTGGTGGTCGTGATCTTCTCGCCCTCAAGACCGGTGACGGACTTGGATCCGTTCGCGAGCGGAGCCGCTGCCGCGTTCCCCGTTCCCATGCTTGCCAGACCGATCGCCGCCACGGCGGTGATGGCGCATGCCCCCGCAGCACGGCGCAGCCCAAGCTTGCTGAACTTGCTCATTCGTTCCCTCTCACAGGATTCGGTGTTATCTGAGAGTTGCACCCGCAATTCTCAGGTTGACCATTGGTGACTGACCCGCCGCACTCGTAATCGTTCCCCCCAGAAACACCAGGAGCCATTACATGTGGACGATGTGTGCCACCACAGCGGGCCGCGATTAGGCGCGTTCCGCAGGACTTGAACCGGCACGCCACGTCGGGCACCGGTGTCGTCCACGCGAACGCTATCTGAGAGGTCACGAAGAGGGCAACAGCTGGAATCAGCCGTGTCTCAGCATTGTTATTGGTGATCTCAAACCGGAAGTCGACCACGATGGAATCCGGAAATGTTAACGGAAGGAAAACTGGCTGAACCTGGCGTCGAGACGGGGCCGAACAATTACAGATAATGCGGCGGACGGTCCCTGTCGTACGACGAACGATCGGATTCACTGTGACTCAGATCACGTTCGTCGGAGGTAACGGTGGGCAGGTCGTCGCCGAAGATCGCGTCCAGATCACGACGCCTGCGCGCGGATCGACGCGACCCCCCGGAATTCCGGAGCGCCGACTGCTCCTCTGTCGTTGGCTCGGGATTCGGCTCCGGACCGTCAGATGCGGACACGCCTATATCCTTTCGCCGTTTGCCGACCCTAGCGGATCAGAAGTCGCTGATATTAGAAATCACATATTTTGCCAGCGGCGCGACGGTGGCCATACCGTCGCGCACCGCGGCCCGCGAATCGGCGATGTTGACCACCAGGGTCTGCCCTGAGATTCCCGCCAGGCCGCGCGAGAGCCCACCGTCGGTGGCGCCGGCCGCCAGCCCGGAACTGCGGACCGCCTCCTCGATGCCGCGCAGACGACGATCCAGGAGTGGTTCGGTGGCTTCGGGGGCCACGTCGCGCGCTCCCACGCCGACGCCACCCACCGACACCACCAGATCCACGCCGCCGATCACGGCGGTGTTCAGCGCGTTGCGGATCTCCACTTCGTCACCGGAGACGACGATCGTCGCGTCGACATGAAACCCGGCCTCCGCCAACAACTCGCCCACCAGCGGGCCGAGCGGGCTGTCGACCTCACCATGGGTGGCGCGGTCGTCGACGACCACCACCAGAGCACGCCCCACCTCGTCTCCGGTCGGTTCGTGCTCGGCACGCCCCTCGCGGGCAGCAGACGCACGCGCCGCAGCGTCGGCCGCGACCACGTCGGCGGGATCCAGATCAACGTCCAGATCAGCACCGTCCTCGGCGGGATCGACCACCTGAAAACCGGAGTTGCTCGTCATTGCCCTCGTCCTCTCCGGCGGTCGATAACCGCCCGTGCGCGCTGTGCTCTGCTGTGCTTCGTGCTCTGCTGCTTCGATTGTGCGTGCTCAGTTGGATTGCAGTGTGGCCAGGGTGACCTGTGCCGTCTTCGACTGGCCACCCGCCTGATAGGTGATGGTCACGGTGTCACCGGGGTTGTAGGAGCGCACCGCCGCCACCAGGGCGTCCCCGGAGGTGATGTTGCGGTCGCCGATCTTGGTGACGATCGCACCCTTGGGAATGCCCGCCTTGTCGGCCGGGCCATTCGCGGTCACCTCGGCGATCAGCGCGCCGGGGATGTCCGGGTCGGTACTGGGTCGGACAGTGACGCCGAGCCCGGCATGAGTGGCCTTCCCGGTGTCCCGGAGTTCGTTGGCGACGCGGATCGCCTGATCGATCGGGATCGCGAAGCCCAGACCGATGCTGCCGGTCTGTTGCTCCTGGCTGCCGCCGAGGGTGGCGATCGCGGTGTTGATACCGATCAGCGTGCCCTTCGCATTGACCAGGGCTCCACCCGAGTTACCCGGGTTGATCGCGGCGTCGGTCTGGATGGCGTCGATCACCGAGGTGGTCCCACCTTCCCGCGACGTCGACACCGGGCGATTCAGGGCGGAGATGATGCCGGTGGTCACCGTGCCCTCCAACCCAAGTGGCGCGCCGATGGCGATCACGTCCTGACCGACGGCCAGGTTCTTCGAGGTACCCACGTCGATCGGGGTGAGTCCGTCCTTGTCGACCTTGATGACCGCGATGTCGGAAATGGAGTCGGCGCCGAGAACCTTTGCGGTGGCCCGGGATCCGTCGTTGAAATTCACCACGACGTTGCTGGCGAGGCGGCCGTCGCTGCCACTGACGACGTGATTGTTGGTCATGATGGTGCCGTCATCGTCGAGCACCACACCCGACCCCTCACCCTGCTCGTTGCCGGCGGTGACATCGATGGACACCACCGACGGCAGCGTCTTGGCCGCCACCTCCTGCACCGACCCGGCCGGCGCCGGAGCGGGTTCGGTGTCCTGCGCATCCGGATCGCCGCCGAGCGGTTGCGAATTGGCGGTGTTGCTCGCCGAGTCGTCGCCGACACGTGAACCGACGTATCCGCCGATCCCACCGGCCACCAGCCCGACGACGAGGGCACCGCCGATCAGCCCGGCGACGAGTCCACCTCGCCCCTTCTTCTTCGGCTGGGACGGCTCACCGGCCGGCACCGGATCGCCGAATCCCGTCGGCGGCGGCGGTGTGGGCGGACCGGGTGGGGTCGACGGACCCGAGCCGGTCGTGCCGTACTCCGGCGGCACCCCACCGGAGGGAGGCTGCGCGCCGTAGGGCGAGGACGATCCGTAGCCGGGACCCCCGTAGCCGGAGCCCGGTGCA
This sequence comes from Gordonia sp. NPDC003950, assembly GCF_053605205.1. NCBI lineage: Bacteria > Bacillati > Actinomycetota > Actinomycetes > Mycobacteriales > Gordoniaceae > Gordonia > Gordonia sp. NPDC003950. The sequence goes on from NZ_JBSGIT010000002.1 coordinate 76,535, forward strand.
CCGTAGGTCTGGGTCGGCGGTTCGTAGCCGGGCGCCGACGCACTCTGTCCGGGGTCGGCGGCCGAGGATGGGTCCGACGCCCCGTACGGGCTCGTCGACGGCGCGAAACCGGCCGTGCGTTCCCACGGCGCTCCCCCGTAGGCCGGGAACTGCCCACTGTCCGTCGCGTCGTCGCCGCCCGCGCCCTGGCCGTGTCGGCCCGACGTCGGCCACCCGGGTCCGCCCGGATTCTGCGCATCGTCGAAGGGTCCGCGCTTCGAACCTCCACCGGTCATCCTCGTCGTCCCCACATCTGCTTGTTCCTTACGTTTCTGCCTCGACGGCCCGGGCTGGACCGTGGGCGCCGCGCGGCCTGATTCGGCAGCGCAAACAACCCTAGGTGATGGATACCGCGAACCGCCGGTAGAACGGGGTTCGCGTCCACTGATCTAGTGACGAACCACCTGCGGGGAAGGTTCCACCGGCACCGGACGACCGGGCAGGGTCATTCGGATGAGTGCACCGCCGAGGTCGGATTGTTCGGCACGCACCGTGCCGCCGAGCCGGGTCACCACCTGACGAACGATCGCCAGCCCTAGACCCGATCCCGGCATGGATCGCGACTGAGTGGAGCGATAAAACCGCTCGAAGATGAGGTCGCGGTCCTCCTCGGGGATACCCGGGCCGGCGTCGGCGACGGTCAGTTCGGCCGTCGTCACCGTGATCTGGGTGAGGGTGACCACCACGGCGCGTCCGCGGGGCGACCATTTCGCGGCGTTGTCGAGCACGTTGAGCACCGCGCGCGCCAGGCCCTGCGGTTCGCCGAAGACGTACCAGTGGCTGACCTCGGTGGTGAATTCGACGTCGGCGCGGCGACGACGGACCCGTTCGAGAGCATTCTCGATCACCTCGGCGAGGTCGATCTCTTCGAGCACCACTTCCGGCGCATCCTCGCGGGCCAGATCGACGAGGTCACCGACGAGTGTGGACAGTTCCTCGATCTGGGCCATCACATCCGACCGCAGTTCCACCATGTCGGCCACCGGCACCGGCGGTGCCCCGGGTTCACTTGCCGCGATCAGCAATTCGAGGTTGGTGCGCAACGAGGTCAGCGGTGTGCGCAGTTCGTGGCCGGCGTCGGCCACCAATCTCGCCTGCTGGACCCGTGATTCGGCCAGGGCCCGCAGCATGGTGTTGAAACTCTCTGTCAGGCGCGCCAATTCATCGTTACCGGTGACCGGTATCGGCGTGAGGTCTTGGGTGCGGGCCACCCGTTCGGTGGCCCTGGTCAATCGGGCCACGGGTCTCAGCCCGGTGCGTCCCACCGTCATCCCGGCCAGGGCGGCCAGCGCGACGCCGCCGCAGCCGACGACGAGCATCACCCACGCCAGGCGTTTGAGGATGCGGTCGGTGTGTAGCAACGACTGCGCCAGCACCAGGGTGTTGCCGTCGTCGAGTTTGCGGGCCAGCACCCGCTGACCGTTCACCGTGCGCAGACTCTGATTGTTGGTGCCCGGGCTGTTGGTCGACTCCGCGATGGCCCGTTCGGTGTCCCCGAACGGGACGATGCCGATCCGCAGCGCCGAGCCGTCGGGCCGGACCAGGGCAATCGAGATGTTGGTGGAGAACACCGTTCCGGTGATCAGCGCGGTCGGGCGCTGATTGAGCGTCCCGAGCTTGGCGAGCAACGTCATGCCGTCGGCGCGGCTTTCCAGACCGGTGTCGATCTCGTTGTACATCGCCCGATAGACGACGAAGTAGGCGGCGCCGGCCATCAGGCTGACGGCGAGCAACACCACCGTCGCCGACAGCAACGTCACCCGGACCCGCAGCGACACGGTGCGGGTGAGGGTGAGCGGATCGCGCATCTCCGCGTCGTCCTTGCCCTTGCCTCCCGGCCGGAATCGACGCGGAGCAGCGGCACTCACACGATGTGCGCCGGTGATCTCCCCCGACGCGGCGGCGTCGGGTGGGGACACGGGCCGCGGCGTGACGCTGGGCGCGTGATCGGTGTTCACCATGGGATCGTCCGGGCCACCCACTACGGCGGGGTCTCTCGCAGAACGTATCCGACCCCGCGCACGGTGTGGATCAGCCGCGACTCGCCCTCGGCCTCGGTCTTGCGCCGCAGGTAGCCGACGTACACCTCAAGGGCGTTGCCCGACGTCGGGAAGTCATAACCCCACACCTCCTCGAGGATCCGGCTGCGGGAGAGCACCCGACGCGGGTTGGCCATCAGCATTTCCAGCAACGCGAACTCGGTGCGGGTGAGGCTGATCTGCCGTTCGGCGCGGTAGACGTCACGGGTCACCGGGTCCAGGGACAGATCGGCGAAGGTCAACGTCTCCGAATCGGCGCCGTCGTCCGGGGCGGCGCGACGCAGCAACGCCCGCAGCCGGGCGAGGAGCTCTTCCATCGCGAACGGTTTGGGGAGGTAGTCATCGGCTCCGGCGTCGAGCCCGGCGACCCGCTCGGACACCGAATCGCGGGCCGTCAGCACCAGGATCGGCAGGTCGTCGCCGGTGGAGCGGAGTCGGCGGCACACCTCGAGTCCGTCCAGACGCGGCATCATCACATCGAGGATGGCGACGTCGGGGCGTTCGGCGACGATCTTCTCCAGCGCCTCGATGCCGTCGCCCGCGGTGTCGACGGTGTATCCGTTGAACGTCAGCGATCGGCGTAACGACTCTCGGACAGCACGATCGTCGTCGACCACGAGTATGCGCATGTGTCTAGTTTTATCCACAACGTCTGAGATGTGGCTGAGCAACACCCCATGTCATCCGTGCAGGGTGTCGGGTACGGCGTCCGCGCCCGGCACCCGAGGTGCTCAACCTGCCAGCGCCCGTTCACGCGCCAACAGGAAGAACGGGATGGCCGTGGCGATCCCGACACCGAAGGTCAGTGCCACCGACGCCAGCCACCACCGCAGAATCCCCAACGAGCGTGCCTCGGCAAAGGCCCAGAGGTGGAAACCGACCACCACGAAGGCCAGGTCGACCATGGCGAACCGGCCGGGCGTCGACCGCAGGATGTCGCCGACGAAGAAGTCCTTCACCGAACCCGGGCCGTTCCTCCTGACGTAGGGCACAGCGATGGCGTTCTGAGTGATGAAGGCGGCCACGAACACCACGAGCAACGAACGTCGATACCACGCCGGGTGGACGCGCGGCGTGGTATCTCCTGCCGCACTCCCCGATACGGTCATCCCCGACGCCTCCCCGCCGCCCCGACCATGTCGGGGATGCGCGTGAACTTGACGCGTGGACGGCCTTGTTCTTGTCCTCGGCGACGCTCGATCCGGTCGATGGCCCGCATGCCGCGGTACCCGATGACGTGACGCGTCCGGGCCCGCAGCAGCTTGCCGAAGTCACCGGGTTCCCGGGCACTGCGCGGCAGCACACCGTTGGCCGCGTCGGAGATGAAGTCCTCCACCGTGTTCTGCGCGCACAACTTGTTCGCGCCGATGCCGCCGCTGGGGCCGCGCTTGGCCCAGCCGACGACGTATGCGCCGGGCATCACCGCACCGTGCTCGTCGAGCATGCGGCCCTCGTCGTTCGGGAAGACACCCCGCGTCTGGTCGAACGGCAACCCGGCGATGGGCACCGAGCGGTACCCGATGGAACGCACGGCGAGGTCGGCGGCAATGCGGTGGTCACGTGTACCGGTGGTGACGTCCACTCCCTCGACACCGGCGGCGCCGAGGATCGCGGTGGGCGCGCTGTGGAACAGGAATACGATGCGTCGCGTCGACGGGTCGGCCGGACCCGACAGATCCGGCAACGGGGCCTCCGGGTCGTCGTGGACGACCACCTCCACTCCCGGAATGGTGGACAGCGCACGGTATTCGGCCGAGGTGTAGGCGGCATGGGCCTGATCACGACGACCCAGCACGACGACCTCGTGAACGTTCTGCTGTTCCAGGATGTGCAGTGCGCGATCGGCGATGTCGGTGGTGGCCAACAACTCCGGCGGCGACACCAGGATGCGGGCGACGTCGAGCGCCACGTTGCCGGTGCCGACGATCACCGCGCGGCCCGATGCCGAGTCGTCGTGGCGGATCGGCGGGGCGACGTCCGCACCGGGCACCGCGTTGTACCACGCGACGAGTTCGGTGGCCGACGTCGAACCGGGCAGGTCTTCACCCGGAATGCCCAGGCGCCGTGACTCACTGGCGCCGACCGCGTAGAAGACGGCGTCGAAGTGCTCGGCGAGTTCGGCCGGCGTGATGTCGTTCGGGCCCTGTCCCACAGAGACATTGGTGGCCATCGTGACCCGCGGATCGCGGTAGAGCAGGTCGAAGCCGTGCAGCACGCCCTTGGTGCCGGGATGGTCGGGGGCGACGCCGGCGCGGACCAGTCCGCCGGGGGTGGGCAGCCGGTCGATGACGGTCACGTCGGCCTCGGTGCGATCGAGCAGAGTGCGCAACGCGTAGCCACCCGACGGCCCGGTCCCGACCAGTGCAACACGCAGTCCCGCAGGCAGTTTCGGGATGTCGGGGTAGGTGACGTCACTCCAGCCCGACGTCACGTCCGGGTTGTTCTTGTAGTAGTCGGCGTTGATGTCGAGGAAGACCTTGTCACGGGTGCCGAGCTTGTCGGCCGGGAAGATCGCGTCGACGGGGCAGGCGTCGGCGCAGGCACCGCAGTCGATGCAGGCCACCGGGTCGATGTGCAGAATGTCGGAGCTGCCGAAGCCGCGCTCTTCGGGGGTCGGGTGGATGCAGTTGACCGGGCAGACCGACACGCACGCCGCGTCGCTGCAGCAGGATTGAGTGATGACAAACATCAGAGCATGTTGGCTTTCCGGTAGTAGTACATCGCCGGACGGGTCAGCAGGCCGACCTCGTCGAGGAACTCCATCAGGTGCGCACAGCTGCTGCGGATCATCGAGTGGAAGTGCGAGTTGGCGTTCTTCTCGGCCACGGCGCGGTCGGCGTCGAGGCCGGCATCGACAAACGCCTGGCGCTGAACCAGATTCGACACGATGGTGTAGGCGCCGATAGAGATGTAGAGGGCGCTGAAGGCGCGTCGCGCGCGGCCGACACCCTCGAGGGCGTCACGGACTTCCTGGCGCGCGAACTTCATGTGACGGGACTCTTCGAGGACGTGGATCTCGTTGACGGTCCGGATGAACGGGAGCACCCGATCGTCGCGCATGCACCCGCGCTGGAACACGTCGAGCACCTCTTCGGCCACGAGTATGCCGGCGTAGGCGACCTCGTTCTTGGCGGTGGCCTTGAAGAGCTTGCCCAGTCGGCCAACAAACTTCGACGGACGATAGGAGGTGCCGACCATCTTCTCGCTGGCCTTGGCGAACATGATGGAGTGGCGGCATTCGTCGGCGATCTCGGTGAGCGCGAACTGGAACTCGGGGCTGTGGTATTCGCCGAGGTACTGGTCGCGGATGACCATCTCCTGCAGGATCATCTCGAACCAGATGCCGATGTTCATGATCGACGCGAACTCGTGGCGGGTCACCGAGATGCGCTGCTCCTCGGTGAGTTCGTCCCAGTACGCGGTGCCGTAGAGCGACGACCATTCCGGGCTGCACCCGTACTTGGTGGGGTCCATCGGGAGGTCCCAGTCGATCTCGGTCATGGCGTTGCGCGAAAGACGGGCGGCCGACGCCAGCAGCCGGGCCGACACCTCGTCGGTGTCCTGATCCTGCATGCTCACCACGACCGCATCCTGCTCGTCGCGGTCGCGGTTGTCGTGATCATGTGCGGCGTGTTCCATTGCGGCGGTCATATCGCGTGCCTCCGAATCATTTAAGTTGATGACAACAGACGTTGTCTTATCAACGCTTGTTGTCAAGATAGCAGGGCTGTGTGACGGAGTAAACAGACACGGACATATACTCGTGAGTAAGTTCTGCGGAGCGAAGCATCTATGCAGTTCAGACGCTAGGAGAGCGCATGTCATCGATCTTCATCACCGGCGGTGCGGCCGGTATCGGGCTGGCCACGGCCGAGCGATTTGAGCGGGCCGGCTGGACCGTCGGGATCTACGACGTCAATCAGGACGCCGTCGACAAGGTCAAGGCCAATCACCCCGACTTCATCACCGGGGTGATCGACGTCCGCGAGCCCGAGCAGTGGCAACAGGCATTGGCCGAGTTCACCTCGCACACCGACGGAACCCTCGACGTGCTCGACAACAACGCCGGCGTGCTGGTGGCCGGTCGCCTCGACGAGATCTCCCCCGCCGCGATCCGCGCGCAGATCGACATCGACGCCCTCGGCGTGACCCTCGGTGCACAGGCCGCCTACCCCTACCTCAAGGCCACCCCGGGCGCCCACCTGGTGAACATCGCCTCGGCGTCGGCGATCTACGGCCAGCCGGGCATCGCCACCTACAGTGCCGCGAAGTTCTACGTCGCCGGGCTGACCGAGGCACTCGAGCTGGAGTGGGAGCCCGACGACATCCGCGTCGTCAGTATCTGGCCGCTGTGGGCCAAGACCGCCCTCGCCGACAACGACGCCAAGACCACCAAGACCCTCGGCGTGCACATCACCCCAGAACAGGTGGCCGACAAGGTCTTCGAATCGGTGCATCCCAACCGCGTCGATCGGCTACTGCATCGCACCAGCTACTCGGTGGGCACCCAGACCCTGGTGCTGGGCAACGCCGCCAAGTTCATCCCGAACGTCGTCAACCGGACCGTCAACAAGTTCCTGGCCCAGTAGTTCTCGTCCCTCGTCGCCGATCCGCCGTTGAACGCACGCCTGCGTGACGCTCCCGGCGCCCGTCCCCACCGACGGCGCGGCGTGCGCCGGGGTCACCGACACGACCGCGATCCCGATCCCCAGCTACAACACGACGACGGCGACATGACCCGACCCACGACGCCCCGACCCATCTCGCTCGCCATGCATGGCAACGACAGGGAAGGCCGGGAAGCGTGTTGATCGTCCGATTCACTCGCGCAGAATGAAACCGGCCCCGGCTGACAGCGCTCTCCTCGACGTTGACGGCGCTCACCTCGACGTTCACAGCACTCGCCTTCCGTCGGTCGAGACGCCCTTCCGCCGGTCGAGACAGTCGAGACCCCTCCACACGACGCCGTTGGGCCGGAACCAGCAGCTTTACAGGAGGTCTTGAGGCTCGTCGCCGGCGCTCCTCACACCTCGACCTGCGGGTTGGTGGGCAGAGCCGGCCGGCGGGAGCCGGCGAGCGGGCGGTCGTCAGGGCCGGCGGCGCCTCGGCCACCGGACGATGTTAGGGGCGGTGGGCAGTCGCCATCGCCACGCCAGCCCGGCCAGACGCAGGGCGGTGGCGGTGATCGCCGAAACGATGAGGACGAGGTTGTGAAACTGTGGCAGCCATGTCTCGCCGGCCACGTACAGGCACGCGCCCACCAGCGCGGGCACCGCGTAGAGGTCGGCCGGCTGGAGCAGCAGCGGGATCTCGTTGGCGAGAGCGTCACGCAGGACTCCGCCGCCGATCGCGGTCAGCATTCCGACCAGGATCGCCGCGAATACGCTGGCGTCGACGTCGAGTGCAATGCCGGCGCCCGTCGTCGCGAACAGACCCATACCGAAGGCGTCGAGCACCAGGATCGTGCGTCGGAGTTCGGCGAAGGCGGGGTGAAAGAAGAACACGACGAGACTCGCGATGACCGCGGTGAGGATCGGTGGCCAGTTCTGCACGGCCGTCGGCGGGGTGATGCCGAGCAGCACGTCGCGCAGGATGCCACCACCCACGCCGGTGAGCACGCCGACGGTGAGGATGCCCCAGAGGTCGAAATCCTTGCGGACACCGAGGAGTGCGCCCGACGCGGCGAACACCGCGATGCCGGCGATGTTGAGTATCTCGAGAAGCATGGGAAGCCTACGACCAAACAAAACGACCGCCCCGGTTTCCCGGAGCGGTCGTGGTGTCAGTGACCGGTGACCGGTCGGCCCAACTCAGCGGCGGTCGAGATCGATGATCCCGGCCTGCGCGGCCTTGGCGTAGCGGCGCGGGATGCGCTGCGCAACGCCGGCGACCTTCACCTCTTGGAGTGCGGGGTTCTCCGCCTTCCACTGCGAACGACGGGTACGGGTGTTCGCCCGCGACATCCGGCGCTTCGGTACAGCCATGATCGTGCCCTTCTCTACGTGGTCTCGCCGACCATCCGCTCCGCGAAGGGGATGGTTGCTCTTGGTCAGCGCGTCGGCGGCCATGGGGCGCGACACGCAACCCGACCAGACTACAGGCCGGATGGGTCGGGATCCAAAACGGCCGGGACCTCAGTAACCGGAGGACGCGACCAACAGGATCGCGAACACGTACCAGAGCACCGTAACGACCAGCCCGAGCAGGTTGAGTGCACCGATGACGATGCCCGCGATCGCCATCCCGTCACCGTCTTCGGCGCCCTGGGACTCCCGGATCTGTTTGCGGCCGATCAGCCCGAAGATGATGCCCAACCAGCCCAGACACATGAACGCTCCGATGATGGACACCACCAGCGCGGCCGTTGCCATGCCGTTGGTCCTGCGTGCCGGCGCGCCGACGACCAGGGGTGTCACATAGACCGGCTGCCCGTACACGGGAACCCCGATCGGCGGCGGCGCCGACGGTGTGCCGTAGGTGGGCAGCGGCGGTTGCGGCGCGCCGTACACCGGTGGCGGCGTGGCCGCGGCGGGCGGTGGCAGCGGCGGGAGGGCCGGTGGCGCAGGTGGACGGGGCGGCTGCGGCGGCAGCGACGGTGTCGGCGCCGACACCGGATTGAGCCGGGTCGGCTGCCACTGCGACGAGTCAGCACTCGGCGGCGTTGACGATCCGTGCGAGGACGACCCCGGCGACGACTTCTTGGAGAAGTCGATACTCGGCCGCGGCGCGATGGTCGTCTTCTCGCTCTCGGCGGGGTCGAACGGACCCGATCCCGGCACGGGATTGTCGGTCGGTTCGGGCATGGAACGGCCTCCCTGCGTCACTGTCACACGTCGTGTGTGCGCGCCCAGCGTAACCAGCACCCGGCGTCTCGCAAGCGTCGGAACGGTCCGATTCATCCGAACGCACGCGTTGCGTCCGGCCCGGACTGGCGGTCATAGACTCACTCGAGTGTCAGGAGTCGTGTCCGGTTTCACCGCCATCTTCATCATGGTCGGCGTCGGCTTCCTCCTCGGCCGCACCGGCGCGCTGGGCGAGCACGCCCACGAGGTGCTCTCCCGACTGGTCTTCTTCGTGTCGACGCCTGCGTTGCTGTTCTACTCGCTGGTCACCACCGATCTGTCGACCATCTTCTCCGCAACCCTGGTCATCGCGGGTGCCTCGGCGCTCGCAGTGGGCGCACTCTACGCGGTCGTCGCCAAACTGATCCTGCGTCGCGACACCCCCGAACTGGTGATCGGCGCGCTCGCGTCGTCGTATGTCAACAGCGTGAACCTCGGAGTCCCGATCGCGATCTTCGTGCTCGACGACGCCTCGTTCATCGCGCCCCTGCTGTTGTTCCAGATCCTGATCTACTCGCCGATCGCGCTCGCGGCACTGGACATGACGGCCCTCGAACGCGGTACCGGGCACCCGTTCCGTGACGCGGTGGTGTTGCCGCTGACCAACCCGATCGTCATCGGTGGGCTCGCCGGCGTCGTCATCTCGGCACTCGGATGGCACCTGCCGCAGGCGGTTCTGGAACCGCTCAAGATGCTCGGCAACATGTCGGTGCCGGGTGCGTTGCTGGCGTTCGGTCTGTCGTTGACGGGCGCGGCGATCTTCAGGAAGGGTGAGAGTCCGCGTCGCGACATCGTGCTGGCCACGGTCCTCAAGATGGTGGCGATGCCCCTGCTGGTCTATGTGATCGCCCGCTGGGGTTTCCATCAATCCGGTCACCAGTTGTTCGCCCAGACCGTCATCGCCGCCCTGCCGACCGCACAGAACGTCGTGGTGTACGCCACCCGCTATCGACGAGGCCAGATCCTGGCCCGCGACACCGCGCTGATCACCACCCTGGCCTCGATCCCGGCCATCGCGATCATCGCGTGGCTGTTGGCCTGAGCCGCCGCCGACCGACCGTCGCGTCAGTCGACGTCGACCGAGGCGGTGGCGAACTCGCCCGCCGCCCCGAGGGCGATCTCCTCCTCGCGCTGATGGGCCGTCAGTTGATGAGCCGCATGCCGTGGGATGGCGAACGCCGCCAGCAACGCTGCGAGAGCGAACGCGCCCGCCCCCAGCAGGAACGCCACCCGGTAGGCGTTCTCGGTGGGCAGTGATACCGACACCGGCCCCATCGAGTGGACGGCGACCTCGGCGGCCAGCACCGTGATGATGACGGCACTGCCGACCGCCCCGCCGACGGTCCGCATGATCGAGTTGATCGAGTTGGCGATGCCGGTTTCGTGTGGTTCGACGTTGCCGACCAGCAGCGCGGGCATCGCCGCATACGCCGCCGCGACCGCGACGTTGGCGATCACCAGCCCGACGATCATCTCGCCGGTGTTGGCGTGCAGGAAGGTCAGCAGCAGCATCCCGATGATGCCGACGACCGCGGCGACCAGCAGCACCACGCGCGGACCACGCCGGGCCACCGCCGCACCGGCGACGGGTCCGACCAGGATCGAGACCACCGCGCCGGGAAGCATGAACACCACGCTGGTCGTCAGCACCGACGCACCGAATCCGTATCCGGCGATCGCGTCGGGGGTCTGCACGAAGTAGGTGGCGCCGAGGAACACACTGAACATGGCGAATCCGACGCACAGCGAGGCGGTGTTGGTGGCGAGCACCGCGCGCCGGGTCAGCAGGTCCACCGACACCAGCGGAGAACGCTTGCGCGACTGCAGAATCCAGAAGCCAACCAGGACGACGACGGCCGCGAGGTAGAGGCCGATGACGCGGGCCGAACCCCAGCCCCAATCGTGGCCCTGCGACGTCGGCAGCAGCAGACACACCAGCCCGACGGCCAGGACCAGGGCACCGACGTAGTCGACACTGCCACCGGCGCCTCGACGATCCGGAACCGCGAACACCATCATCACCAGCACGATCGCCGTCATCGCGACGCACAGCCAGAAGATCCGCCGGTAGTCGGCGTCGTCGCGGGTCAGCAGTCCGGTGGCGACCAGCGCCAGACCACTGCCCACCCCGAGTGCCGAGGCGGTGATCGCCATGGCACCGGTGAGGCGTTGGTGGGGTAGTTCGTGCCGGAGCACGCTGATCGCGAGCGGGAACAGGCCGAAGCTCGCGCCCTGCAACACCCGCGCGACGATCAGTACTCCGATCGAATGGGTCAGTGCCGCAAGCAGACTGCCGACCAAGGTGATCACCAGCGCGATCAGGATGATGCGCTTGTGGCCGTAGACGTCACCGAGACGTCCGAGCAGCGGCGTCAGCGCCGACGCCGAGAGCATCGTCGCGGTCGTCACCCATCCGACCGTCGTCAACGAGACGCCGAGTTGCTCTCCGATCTGGGGGAGCACCGGCACCGCGAGGGTCTGGATCATCGCGAGGAGCAGCACCGACGACGCGGCGGCGACGAGGATCAGCGTCGGCGACGACGCCCTCGTGGAGGTCTGAGATGCGGTCATGACGACCACCATAAGGCGGAAGTCGACACTGTGTCGATTCGAGTCGACACCGTGTCTGTTTTGGGTGGGTTCTACGATGATTCCATGGCCAGTAGCACCGCGCGGACCGCCTCCGCCCGTCGCCGGGGTACCCCCTCCAAGGGTGACCAACGCGAGGCGCAGATCCTCACCGCCACCCGGTCACTGCTGGCGCACCGTCCGATGGCCGACGTCACGATCGACGAGATCGCCTCGGCCGCAGGTATTTCACGAACAAGCTTCTACTTCTACTTCCCCTCGAAGCAGGCCGTGCTCGCGACGCTGATGGAGCAGACCTGGGATCAGTTCTCCACGACCCACGAGTGGTTCGACTCCGACGGCCCGCACCCCGATCTGCTCCGCGCCCAACTCGACGCGGTCGCCGACATCTGGCGCGCCAATGGCCCGATCCTGGCATGCGTCGGCCAGTCCCCCCAGGGTTCGGGCTATCCCCCACTCGAGGACTTCATCGATCGTGCGCGGCAACGGTTCATCGAACGACTGGCCACCAAGATCGACCGCGACCGGGCACTCGGGCTGGCGCCGGACGGCCCATCGGCGACCGAACTGGCCACGTTGGTCTACATCGTGCGTGACGGACGTCTCGCCGATCTGACGGCCACCACCACGACGCCGGAGACGTCCTACACCGCCACCCGGAATGCTTTGGCGGAGGCCATCATCCGCATGATCTACGGAATGCTCGACTGACTCACCCGATCAGCCACAACCCCAGAACTTCTTGGGCCCCTCGCCCCGTTCCCTGCGTTTCACCTCGACGCCGCCCATCAAGGCGAATCCGGTGATGTGCACGGTCGGGGCGCCGGGCACTCCCGGTCCTGCGGCCTTGCCACCGAAGCCGCCCATCACCGCCGCACCGCCGATCTCGACGGCGACGTCGGGCGGCACGGTGATGTCGACGCCACCCATGATGGCCACGCACTGGATCGTCAGGTGGGGCTCGGTGAACTCGACCTCACGCAGGTCGATCTCGACGCCACCCATGATGGCCGTCGCCGACAGATGCTCGGCGACGGCCGCCTGCCCCTTGAGTTCACTGCCGGACATGATCGCCAACCGCGACCGCACCGGCTCACGACCACTGTGCGGAGTGACCCGCGACGGATAGGGCGCCCCGGCGGCCGGCAGCCGCACTCCGAGCTGGGTGACCGGCAGATCGTCGGTCAACGCGTCGAGGTCACCGAACGTTTTCGCCGTCAACGCTTTTCCCGCTCGGTCGGAGTACTCCTCGGGAGACAGACTGCCCTGTTCCATCGCCGCCGACAGGATCTCGTGCACGAGTTCCCGATCGGCGTCGGCGGCACGCATCCGGGCCGCGCGGTCGTCACCGAATGCCGTCGAATCGTCAGAAGTGGTCACGTCCACCAGGTTAGGCGGGTCGGTCCCCGCAACGCATGAGTGATCACCCTGAGATACACCCTGAGTCGGCCGGTTTTCTGGCACGATCGCCTGATGACACGAGTCGGCAAGGTCCTCACCTTTCTGGGCGTCGTGGCGCTGGCCCTCAGCGTCGGTGCCGGAGTGCTCCTCGCGGTCACCGGCATCTCCAAGGTCACCGATCAGACCAACAGCGCCTTCGAGATCCACGGCTCGACCACCAAACATTTCTGGGCCGATGAGAGCCTCGCCCTCTACGCCCCCGGCACCCAGAACGCCTTCGAGGACGCACTGCCGCAGTGCACCATCACCGGACCCGGTGTGCAGAGACAGGCTTCGAACGTCACGTCGTCGTTCACCTACAACCACACCACGGTGCGTTCCTTCGCGCAGTACTCCTTCACCGAGACCGGCGACTACGTCATCGACTGCGGCGACGGCTACGTCGTCGGCGCACCGCCCCTGGCCGTGGGCGGCGTGCTCTCCGGGGTCGGCGGCATCCTGCTGGCCGTCTTCGGCGGATTGTTCGGACTGTTCATCATCGTCGTCGGGATCATCCTGTGGGTCGTCGGCCGTCGCCGCGACCGGCGCACTCCGCCACCTTTCGGGCCGCCCGGAGGCCCCGCCGCCGGGCCGGGATTCACGGTCTGACTCCGCTTCACGCTCTGACCCGGCGCTGCCCGCCTATCCGCGTCGACGACCCCGCCGTGATTTCAGGTAATCGCCGACGACGGCCGCGCCGAGTCCGTCGACATCCGGGGCCACCACTCGCCCACCGATGCGCCGAGCGATCTGATCCATGAAATGCGCGAGACCGGGATCCTCCCCCAACCGGAAGAAGGTGACCTGCGCACCGAACCGGGCGACGTGGTCGAGTTCGCGGACAGTCAGCGCGATCGTCTGCGGATGCGGCGGATAGAAGAAGAACGGTTCGCCGCTGGGATCGAGGTGGGCGGTCGGCTCGCCGTCGGTGACCACCAGCACCACCGGCTGGGCGTTCGGGAATCGCCGCAGATGCCGCTGCGCGAGCAGCAGCGCGTGATGCAGGTTGGTGCCCTGCTCCATACGCGGTTGCAGCCCGGTCAGCTCGGCGATGTCGATGGACCGCGCATACCGCCCGAACGCGATGAGGTGCAGCTCGTCGCTGCGGAATCGGGTGGAGATCAGGTGATTCAATGCGATCGCCGTGCGCTTCATCGGCGTCCAGCGACCCTCCATCTCCATCGAGAACGAGGTGTCGACCAGCAGCACCACCGCCGCCTGGGTGCGCGCCTCGGTCTCGGCGACCTCCACGTCGCGGACGTCGATCCGCACCGCCGGCTGCCCGGCGGCCCTCGGCGCACCTTCGGCCGCCGTCCGCAGCACGGCGTTGGACACCGTCCGCGACACATCCCACGGATCGGTGTCACCGAACGCCCACTCGCGGGTGGCTCCGGTCGGTTCACCGAGCAGCCCACTGTTGCGGGTCTGACGGTCGCCGCGGCTGTGCATCTGATCGGCAATGTCTTTGAAGATCGACTGTCCGAGTTGACGCATCGCCTTGGGGCTCAGGCGAAGTTGGCCGTCGGAGGTGCGGTCGAAGAAACCCTCCTCGCGCAGCGCCTTCTCGAGTTCTTGCAGCGTGCGCGCGTCGACACCGGCCTGCTCCCCGAGCTGACGTTCGAGGGCGTCGATGTCGATGTCATCCATCTGCGCACCGGCATACTGCTGCGAGAGTTGTTCGGACAGCGCCTCGAGTTCGGAGATGTCGCGTAAGGCCGCGGCGCCCTGCCCGAGGCCCATCTGCTGATCCCCCGAGAACTCTTGCGAGCCATCCCAATCCAGCCCGGGACGCGCCTGCCGCAACGCCGAATCCATCTGCGCGAGTTGACTCATCAGCTCCGGTGAACCGAACGCCTGCTGGGCGAGCTGGTCGATTTCGGCGCGTTGTTCAGGGCTCAGCGAGTTGTAGAACTGCTGCGCCGCCGCGGCCCGCTGCGCCAGCGAATCGATGAGTTCTTCGGTGTTGCCGGGGTTTTCGGGAAAGTGGTCGCCGTGTTTGTCCATGAAGTCGGCGAACTGTTCGGTGGTGTCCTCACCACGGTTGTGGGCGTCGAGGAGTGCGTTGAGATCCGACAGCATCTGCGAGATCTGCTGGCGGTCCTGCTCGGTCGCTCCTTCGAGCGCCTCCTTCATACCGGCGAATCGTTGGTCGAGCAGTTCCCGGCCGAGCAGATCCTTGATCTTCTCGTAGTCCTCGCGGGCCTGCGGGCTGCGCCACCGATAGTCGGCGAGTTCCTCGACGGCCTGCGCGGTGGACGGCGGCAACGACCCGATCTGCATCTCGGCGAAGCGCGCATCGTCGTCGAGGTCGCGGGCGAGTTGTTTGCGCTCCTCGAGTACCGCACGGTCGAGCAGTTCCCGGATCTCGGTGAACGTCCCGTCGAGGTTGCGCTTCTTGAGCAGTTCCTGGCGTCGCCGATTGACCTGCTCACGCAGCTTGTCCAGCCCGGTCATGTTCTGCGACCCGCGGCGCAGGAATTCCCGCAGCGCCCGCTGCGGACTCGCGCCGCTCATCACGTCGTCGCCGATCTCGCTCAGCGCCTCCCGCAGATCCACCGGTGGCGCAAGCGGATCCGGCCCACCGGTGTAACGCTGATAGCGGGACCGGTGAAAGTTCTTTCCCACCACGGGGTTCTCCCCTCAGCCGTAGATGGTCTGCCCCGACTCATCGGCTTCCTTGCCGATGCGTCGGGCGAGGAACAAGCCCTCCAACGCGAGTTCGACGGCGCTGGCACGTTCACCGTCGGAGGTCGCCTCAAGCCGTTCGGCGATGTCGTCGATGACCTTGCCGGTGGTCTCCGGCGACGGCAATGAGTCGAGGAAGTCCGCGGCGGTGATCCGGTCGCCGGTGACGACGAGGTCACCCGATTCCAGCGCGGACACCAACGGCGCCATGTCGATTCCGCCCAGGTGCGCCCGCACCGTGTCGGCGACCGACTTGCGCATCAGGTGTTCGAGGATCTCCAGTTCGCGGCCTTCCTCACCGGATTCGAATTCGATCTTGCCGCGCAGTACCTCGATCACCGACTCCAGGTCAACGACGCGGGCAACGGGTGTCTCTTCGCCGGCGACCGCGGCGCGATGCAACGCGGCGGCGGCGACGGTCTCGGCGGCCGCGATCGAGAAGCGCGCGGACACACCGGATCGCTGGTCGATCGACGGATGATCGCGGGCGTAGCGGGTGAACCGCGCCAGGATCTCGATCAGGAAGGTCGGCACCGTCGCGGTGAGGTCGGCCTCCTGCTCGATGACGGCGATCTCATCGTCGAGTTCAAGCGGATAGTGCGTGCGGATCTCCGCGCCGAAGCGGTCCTTGAGCGGGGTGATGATGCGCCCGCGGTTGGTGTAGTCCTCCGGGTTCGCACTCGCCATCACCAGGACGTCGAGGGGCAGGCGCAGCGTGTAACCGCGGACCTGGATGTCGCGTTCCTCCATCACGTTGAGCATGGAGACCTGGATACGTTCGGCGAGGTCGGGCAGTTCGTTGATGGCGACGATGCCGCGATGGGCGCGCGGGATCAGCCCGAAGTGGATGGTCTCCGGGTCACCGAGGCTGCGGCCCTCGGCCACCTTCATCGGGTCGATGTCGCCGACGAGGTCGGCCACCGACGTGTCCGGGGTGGCGAGTTTCTCGCTGTAGCGCTCGCTGCGGTGTCGCCATTCGATCGGCAGGTCATCGAGCAGATTGGCGGCCTTGCGGATCGACGCCGGGGTGATCGGCTCGTACGGATGCTCACCGAGTTCGGAGCCGGCGATCACCGGCGTCCACTCGTCGAGCAACCCGACGAGCGTGCGCAGCAGGCGCGTCTTGCCCTGACCGCGTTCGCCGAGCATCACCACGTCGTGACCGGCCAGCAACGCACGTTCGAGCTGCGGCACGACGGTGGCCTCGAAGCCGACGATGCCCGGCCACGGATCGTTTCCCGCCCGCAGCGCGATCAGGAGGTTGTTGCGGATCTCGTCGCGCACGCTGCGCTGAATGTGACCGCTCGCGCGGAGTTCGCCCAGCGTCCGGGGCGAGGGGTGGCGGGTTTCGGTTCTCTGAGAGGTGGTGGCGATGGTGTTCTCCTCTGGCACCTTTTCCACGGTACTCCCGTTGCCGAGGCGGGCAGGCGGTTCGCGAGCGGCCCTCCCCTCGGGGTGCGGCGGGCCGCGGAGACGCGGGCGGACCGGACGGCTTGCGCCCAGCACGCGCACAACCCTGGGCGCGCAGCCGCCTCCCCGGGAAACTCGTGACGTAACCGCCACCCAGTTGCTACCCCATCGGCCCCGAGGAGCCCATATGACATCAACCATCCGTACGTCCGTCGTCCCGTTCGTGGTGACTGCCACGGGCACCGGGGTCGCCCAGCATCTCGTCGTCGACGGCGACGCCGGCCACGAGTTCGACACCGACGCCTACCCCGCCTTCGGTGGTCGCGACGAGGCGCCGAGCCCGCTGTTCTACGCCCTCGGCGCCCTCACCTCGTGTAATCAGGTGACCGCCGCGCTGGTGGCCAAGGACCTCGGAATCAGGCTGGGCTCATTCAACTTTCGCATTCAGGGCGATCTGGACACCGCGGTGCTGGTCACCGGCGCCGACAGCAACGCGAACTTCGAGGCGGTCACCGTCGAGGCGACCGTGAGCTCCGATGCGTCTCCGGAACAGTTCGACCGCTTCGTCTCCGAGGTGGAGCGTCGGTGCCCGGTGAGTCAGCTGTTCATTCGCAGCGGTCTGCGTTTCACCAATCGTTGGACTCAGGCGCCGCTCGACATTTGAGCGTGTCAGGTGCCCCGACGCCACTGCGGATCGCGGCCGATGAACCCGACGAGACGGGTGACCGGGTCGGCGTCGGGGTCCACCGGCACCGCCGGTCCGTACTGTCCGGATGATCGCAGGATGTCCTCCATCCCGACCATCCCGTCGAGGAGGTGTTCGGCGAAGCGGGCGTCCAGGTCGGGTGTGATGCCGACCGCTGTGGCCAGGTCCCAGGTGTGCATGAAGACGTCGGCGGTGTAGAAGGTGTCGATGGCATCGGCGAGTGGGAACCGCCCCACCATCGGGTGGCTGAAGGTCTGGCGCGCCGACGGCCCGTCGAGCAGGTCCTGCACGGCGGCGGCGTGCGCTCGCCAGGCGGCGACCGGGCGGTCGGCGGGGTGCGGCGTCGGCGGCAGCGTGATACCGCCGCCGGCAAGGAATCCGGGGAACCATTCGACGAGGTGGGCGACGACATCGCGCGCGGTCCATTCCGCCACGGGCGTCGGCGCATCCCAGTCCAAAACGGCGACAACCACATTGGTGAATCCGTCGGCGATGAACCGGTGGCGTTGCGCCGCAGGCAGATCGGTCACCGCCGGTGGCGCGTTCACATCTGTCCCGATTCGATCAGCGACTGGAGGGCGGCGTATCCCTCGTTGACCCCGACCTCCATCCCCGACGCCAGCCAGCCGTCGCGGGCGGCGAACGAGTCGCACAGCGACTGGGCGTGCAGGCGGGTCATCCCGTCGCCGAGGTCTTCGAACCAGAGTGTCTCCAGCGCAACCTGATCGGGCATGCCCTCGAAGGTGAAGGTCTGAACGATCGTGTCGTCGGAGACGGTGTGGAAGCAGCCACGGAAGCCGTACTGCTCACCGTCGCGTTCGGAAATGTAACGCCAGCTGCCGCCGTCGCGGACATCCCAGTCGATGATGCGACTGGAGATCGACGACGGCCCGACCCAGCGCACGAACAGTTCGGGATCGGTGTGGGCGCGCATCAATTGCGCTGGGGTACCGCGGAAATCGCGGGTGATGTGGATGATGGGTACCTCGGCGTCGGCTTCGATGACGGCTTCGGGGTAGCGAGTGGACGTGCTCATGATGCGCAGCCTTTCTGGTGGTGGGGTGATGCGTCGTCGTTCATGTCGTCCAGAAGTGCGTCGAGGCGGCGGTAACGCTCCTCGGCGGCATGCTGGTACCGGTCGATCCACGCGGCCATCAGATCGAAGACCTGCGCCTCCAGGTGGACCGGACGTTTCTGTGCCTCACGGGTTCGGGAGACCACCCCGGCGTCCTCGAGCACCTTGAGGTGTTTTGAGACCGCCTGGATGCTGACGTCGTAGGGTTCGGCGAGTTCGCTGACCGTCGCATCGGAGACCGCCAGCCGCGCGACCATGTCGCGACGCGTCGGATCCGCCAGTGCGGCGAACACTTTCGAGAGCTCGTCGTCGGCCACCGTGTCCTCCTCAACCGTTTGGTTGAATACGACTTTGCGCCGGTACGGCCTGTTTGTCAACCTTTTGGTTGAATTCGACGAGTCTGGTCGGAGCCGGACACCCGAGACCGAAGGGCATCGGCGCCGATGACCACAAACGTCCCCGTGGCACCGGCTCACCGGAATATTGCGACGAGACCGCGTCACCGGGACGTTTGTGGGCATTGCGCGTTGCGCCACCTTTTCCCACGGTTCCGACGGAACCGTCGCGGCCCGCCGCGCGTCCAATCCCGCATGAACCTCGGAATCTTGTCCCGCGCCGAACTACTCGCATCCGACCTCACCGACAACGACCTGCGCCGGATGGTGCGCAGAGGCGAACTGACACAGGTGCGGCGCGGTTGGTACGCAAAGCCCGATGCCGACACCACCGCACTGTCCGCATGCCGACGCGGCGGAAGCCTGAGCTGCGTCTCGGCGCTGAAGAAGCACGGGGTATGGGTGCCGCCCGGCTATGACTCCCTGCACGTTCGGGCCACCAAACACGCTCAGTGCCGTCGCCGTGACTTCTGCGTACTGCCCGGACGACCGCTGCCAGTCGACACGATTCTGGACTCCGTCCCGGTCGCACTGGCCTGCGCCGCGAGATGCATGACGGACGAGGACTGGATCGCCTGCGCCGACTCGGTAATGAACTCCCAGGGCATCAAGGTCGCCGAGTTACGCTCCCAGTTGCCCTATGTCAGCGCCCATATCGACCGACTCCTGCTGCGGTGCGACCATCGTTCCCAATCCGGCACCGAGAGCCTCGTTCGGGATCGCCTGTATCTGAGAGGCTTTCATGTGGAGGTGCAGCCGGCGATCGACGATGTCGGCCACGTCGACCTCAAGCTCGGACGCTTACTCCTCGAGTGCGACAGCAAACTGCACCACACCAGCCTCGAGAGCTACCGAAAGGACCGGCGACGTGATCGAAAATCGGTCGCGCAGAACCTCATCAGCATGCGCCTGACCTACGACGACGTGCTATACGGCTGGGACGAGACACTCGAGGACATCCTCGCCATCACCAAGCCGGGGAAGCACCGTCTGTCACGACCGAAAACGTCCCCCTGAGCCGGTCTCACCGCAATAATCCGGCGAGACCGTCCCACGGGGACGCTTTCAGTCACTCGAGTTGGCGCCTCGCTCGGGTGGACCGGATCAGCGTGCGACCCCGCGCGGCTCATCGCCACGCAACGTGATGCGATGCATGACGCGGCGGTTGTCGCCGTAATCGCGGTTGGCGTAGTGCAGGGTGTTGCGGTTGTCCCACAGCACCAGGTCACCGGCACGCCAGCGATGGCGCACAATGTGTTCTGGTTTGGTGAGGTGGGCATATAGCAGATCGAGGATGCCGCGGCTCTCGGCGTCGGACACATCCTCGATGTGGGAGGTGAAGCCCGGGTTGACGAACAGCGACTTACGTCCGGTCTCCGGGTGCACGCGCACCACCGGATGACTCACCGGCGGAAGCTCGGTGACTTCCTTTCCGTCCCACACATTTCCACGCCCGCTACGCCGTTGCTTGAGGTAGTATCCGAATTCGCGGCTACCGTCGTGTACCGCCCGGAGCTGCTCGACGAGCGCTCTGACCGGCTCCGACAACGACCGGTACGCGAGTTCGGCATCGGCCCAGTTGGTATCACCGCCGTTGCGGGGCAACACCACCGGGCGCAGGATCGATCCCATCGGCGGACGCGGCATGAACGTGACGTCGGTGTGCCAGACGTCGGCGAAACCGTTGTCGGCGCTGTCGAGGGCGTACACCTCGTCGGGCACATCCCCGCTGTCCCACACCGGATGTCCGATCGTGAGATCGCCGAGTCGGCGACCGAACTCGATGTGCTGGGCGTCGTCGAGGTGCTGATCGCGCAACACGATCACCTTGTAGTCGATGAGTGCCGCCCGGATGGCGCGGACCTCGTCGTCGGTGGCCAGCGCCACGCTGGTGCCGCGGATCTCGGCACCGAAGCTGGGACCGAACTCGTCGATGTCGAGTTCGACACCGGAGGTGACGACGGGATCGGTGACGGCGTCGGTGGCCCCAGAACCGGTGAGGTCAGAGCCGGTGAGGTCGGTGCCGGTGAGGTCGGTGCCGGTGAGGTCAGTGGTGGGCTTGCCGGGTATGGAGATGGTCATGCGGGTTCCTTCTCGGATGCAGGTGAGTGATTTTGGGGATTCCGAGAGCCCGCGGTGGTGATCCGTGATGGGAACCGTCCGACCAGTTCATGCGGTGGCCGGTGTCGTACCGAGTCATCGCGCACCTTCCCTGCCGCCGTCGAAACGCGTATCGAGATCCGCATCGACCGACCGCTGGTAGTGCGAAGTGTCGCACGGATGACGACTGGCGGCACGTCGAGGCGGGTCGGCTGGATCGGGTCACCCCACCTGTCTATCCGGTGGCGAAGCATCGGCGAAGGGTTGGCGTCAGCGTGGGAAAAACTCGAACACCGAACCGTCAAGGATTGACGGCGAGCCACACCGCCAGGCCGAGTCCGCCGATCCCCACCGCGATCCGCAACGGCCCCGCGGGCAGGCGTTTGACGACGGGTGGTCCACACCACCCACCGATCAGACATCCGATGGCCATCGCGAAGGCCGCCAGCCAATGCACCGGCCCGAAGAACGCGAACCCGATGGCGGCGACGAGATTGGCAACGCCGAGAAACAGTGACTTCAGCAGCGTCGCCCGCCAGAGCGGTTCATTGGTCACCACCAGCGCCAGGGCCAGCAGCAGAATCCCTGCGCCGGCACCGAAATAGCCCCCGTACACCGAGATCAGACCGAGCCCGAGGAACCAGATCCACGGGCGGTCGACATGCTTGGCGGCGATGCGCCGCAGTTGCGGCTGGATCAGCAACGCCACCGCGGCCAACGCCACCAGGTAGGGAACGATGATCTTGAAACTGTCGGCCGGGGCGAGCAGCAGGATGAGCGCACCGACGGTTCCGCCGATCAACGACGCGACCACGCCGGTGTACAGGCGCCGACGGTCACCGTCGAGCAGAATCCGACCGGACTGCCCCATACTGCCGACGCCGACGGTCACCAACGCCACGGTGTTGGTGACATTCGCGGCGATCGGGCTCAGGCCGACGGCCAGCAGCGCGGGATAGCTGACCACCGACGCCAGGCCGGTGACATACCCGATGAGACCCGCCCCGAAGCCCGCCAGAATCAGCAGACCGAATTCGAGAACGCTCACCCGCAGCCCCGTCGAGTGGGCGCCATTTCCCGTCGAGTGGGCGCTATCCCCCGTCGAGTGGGCGCTATCCCCCGTCGAGTGGGCGCTATCCCTCGTCGAGTGGGCGCCACAAGTCGCTCAGTGTGCGAAATGTCGTGCACCCGTGAGGTACAGCGTGATCCCGGCCTCGTTCGCCGCTTCGATCACCTCGTTGTCGCGGATCGACCCACCCGGCTGGACCACGGCGCTCACTCCTCCGGCGATGAGGACCTGCAGGCCGTCCGGGAAGGGGAAGAACGCGTCGGACGCACCGACGCTGCCCACCGAACGCTCACCCGCACGAGTGACCGCGAGGTGTGCCGAGTCGACGCGGTTGACCTGACCCATGCCGACACCGACCGACGCGCCATCCTTGGCCAGCAGAATCGCATTGGACTTGACCGAACGGCATGCCCGCCAAGCGAATTCGAGATCGGCGAGGGTGTCGTCGTCGGCGGGGGCACCGGCCGCGAGGGTCCAGTTGCCGGGATCGTCACCGTCGGCGTCGAGGATGTCGCGGTCCTGCATCAGCAGACCGCCGGTGATGGGACGGGTCTCGATACCGCCGCGGACCGGGGGAACCGCACGCAGGATGCGGATGTTCTTCTTACGCTGCAGAACCGAGAGTGCACCGTCTGCGAAACCGGGGGCGATGATGACCTCGGTGAAGATCTCGGCGACCTGTTCGGCCATCTCCACGGTGATCTCACGATTCGCCGCGATCACACCGCCGTAGGCGCTGACCGGGTCGCAGGCGTGCGCCTTGCGGTGCGCCTCGCCGATGTCGGCACCGACGGCGATGCCACAGGGGTTGGCGTGCTTGATGATCGCGACCGCCGGGACATCGAAGTCATGCGCACTACGCCACGCCGCATCGGAGTCGGTGTAGTTGTTGTAGCTCATCTCCTTGCCGTGCAACTGTTCTGCCGACGCCAGACCGTCGTAGTCGGAGGTCGACAGATATAGCGCGGCGGCCTGATGCGGGTTCTCGCCGTAGCGGAGCACCGCCGAACGACGGTAGGTCGCACCGGCCCACTCACCGAACTCCGAGCCGTCCGCTGCGGGCGAGACCACCTCCGACATCCAGGACGCCACCGCCACGTCGTACTCGGCGGTGTGCCGGAATGCCTTGGCGGCGAATCCCCGACGCTCGGCGAGGGTGAATCCGCCCGCCCCGGCAGCGGCGGCCACCGCGTCGTAGTCGTTGGGGTCGACGATCACCGCGACGCTCGGATGGTTCTTGGCCGCACCACGAACCATCGACGGCCCACCGATGTCGATCTGCTCGATGCACTCGTCCGGCGTGGCACCGGAATTGACGGTGTCGGTGAACGGATAGAGGTTCACGACGACGAGATCGAAGGCGGCAACCCCCAATTCGGCAAGTTGCTCGACGTGCGAGGGCTTTCGACTGTCGGCCAGGATGCCGGCGTGGACCTTGGGGTGCAGGGTCTTCACGCGACCGTCGAGGCATTCCGGGAAGCCGGTGACGTCTGCGACCTCGATCACCGGAATGCCCTCGGCGGCGATCGTCTTGGCGGTCGAACCGGTCGACACGATCTCCACGCCCGCAGCGTTCAGCGCGGCCGCGAGGTCGGCGAGTCCGCTCTTGTCGTAGACACTGACCAGTGCGCGGCGGATGGGGCGACGAGTCGCGTCGGTGCTCGGTGCGTTCACGGAATGTGGGCCTTTCGTCCGTCGATGACAACTCCTCGGGTGACAAGTTCTGTCACCACGTCGGTGAGCAGCACGCGCTCCACCGATTTGATGCGTTCGTGCAGGGATTCTTCGGTGTCCCCGGTGTCGACGGTCACCGCGACCTGCGCCAGGATCGGGCCGGTGTCGACGCCGGCGTCGACGAGGTGCACCGTGGTACCGGTGACCTTGACCCCGTAGGCGAGTGCGTCGGCCACACCGTGCGCCCCGGGAAACGCGGGCAGCAATGCCGGATGCGAGTTCACGATCCGGCCGGCGAACCGTTCGAGAAAACTCGGCCCGAGGATCTTCATGAAACCTGCCGTGACAACCCAGTCGGGTCCGACCGTGGCCACCGCATCGCGCAACGCGACGTCCCACGCCGCGCGATCAGGGTGGTCACCGACCTTGCAGGTGAGGACGTTGATGCCGGCCTGCGCGGCGAGGTCGCCTGCGCGGCAATCGCGGTCGACGACGACCGCGGCCACCGTGAACGGCGCCGCCGGACCGGCGGCCCGCGCCAGGATCGCCTCCAGCAACGACCCGGTTCCCGAAGCCATCACGACGATCGCCGCGCGTGGGGCGAAGGTGCCGTCGGATGGAGCAGGTGTCACGACGCAAAGCCTAGTGGGCGGGCGCGGTCCCGGATGCGCCGGGGCGGCATGATGATCGTTCGATCAAGATTGGGTCGGGGCCTGCCGGTCG
The DNA here is from genome assembly GCF_053605205.1 of Gordonia sp. NPDC003950. Classification (NCBI taxonomy): domain Bacteria; kingdom Bacillati; phylum Actinomycetota; class Actinomycetes; order Mycobacteriales; family Gordoniaceae; genus Gordonia; species Gordonia sp. NPDC003950. The sequence goes on from NZ_JBSGIT010000002.1 coordinate 101,321, forward strand.
CCGGTGGAACGGCCGAGATCACGTGTGGTGGCGTCCCACTCCCCATCGCCGTCCTCATCCCACTCGTCGGCGGGATCGGAACGCGGACCCGCGCGGTGCCGGGCGGCGTCGACGCGGTCGTCGGCCCTCGGGGCCGTGTCGCGCGGGACCCGATCAGCGGCGACATCATCTGGCTCGTCATCACCGTCGAGCGATTCCGCATCCAGGACGGCTTCGTCGTCCGGGTCCTCATCGTCCGGATCCTCGTCGTCCCAGTCCTCATCGCCCCAGGCCTCGTCGTCCCGGAGTTCGTCGTCCGCGGCCGCCTCGTCGTAGTCCTCGGGCAGGTAATCCTCGTCGGAGTCCTCGACGAGGTAGTCGTCGTCGAAATCCATCTCGTCGAGCCAGTCATCGTCGTCGGCGACAGGGACGGAACCACGGCGCAGCATGGGCACGATGTTGTGAATCAACGCAACGATGACTCCCGCCGCGGCGAACCATCCCAGGGTGAACACGCCGGCGGTGACCACCGTGATCCCGGTCGTCCCGATCTCGCCGAGCGATCCGCCGGCCAGCCACCCGAAGAACACCATTGCCGTGGCGGCGAAGGCGGCGGCCATCCCTACCGACCGCGCATACCCGGCCAGATCCGCCGACCGGCATTTCCACGCCACGAACATCGCGATGGCGGCCGGCACGACCAACCCGAATGCGGCCCACCACACCGATTCCGTCGGGAGCACGGCCAGGACAGGAAGCGGGGGTACCGAACCACCCCGTACCGCGAAGAGGTCCGCGGACACCGGGCCCACGTGTACCTGCGAGCCCACCAGCACCGCGGCGGCCCCGATCATGATGTTGGGCAGGTACAGGATCGACAGCATCGTCAGACCGAGATGGCCGTCGAAGTCGACGCCGGTCTCGATCAGGTCGCACAGAACACGGAATCGCAGCACCAGGCGGAGGACGACGAACAGTCCACCGGCCGCGAAGAGCGCGAGTACGGCGACCACGCCGTAGCGGATTCCCCGCCGATCGGCGGCGCTCGCCCGGTCGCGCAGATCGCGGTGTCCCAGGATCACACCGAGTCCGGCGGCCAGCCCTTGGATCAGCACGGTCAGCGCGAATGCCTTGAGCGGGCTCGGACTCTGGATCGGCAGCGACGACGACCCGTCCATCACCACGGCCAGCGCAATGGCCGTGACCAGCAGTGACCCGCCGACCGCGGCTGCTCCCGCGGAAACGAGCTCCGGCAGGCGACGGCGACTGCGACCGCTGGACGCCACCACCTTCACGGTGCCCCCAGCGACGAGGAAGGTGGGCAGGAGCGGGAGCACCCCGACGGTCACGCCGCTCACGGTGATCGGGGTCTGGTTGATCGCAAGCCAACAGGTGGCAACTGCCGCACCCACGCCGGACAGTCCACTTCCCGCCATCAGCAGCACGGCCAACACGATGACGAGGCATGCCACGGTGGTGATCACCGGTACGGCGAAGGCGATCAGAACCAGTTCGCGTGGCCGGTGTTCGGTCGCCTCCGTCTGCGCGCGACGGGCCCGCCGCACATCACGGAGACGGGATGCGAGGTTGTCGGCAACCGGGACGGATTTGAGCGTGGGCATCGAATCGAGAGTGACATGTGTGACCAGTGAGGTCCCGTAGACGCGCCGCGTCGTCGGCAGAAAGCGACCGACGACACCCGTGGAGAAACGAGTCGGCCCCCGATCCCAGCGGGATCAGGGGGCCGATGTCGATGCGTTGAGCGTCGCTCACGGGGCCTTCGGCGGCTCCGGCTTCTGGAAGATCGAGGTCGCGTTATCCGAACCGGGCGGGGCCTCGCCGGCGGCCTGCGGACTCGCCGACGCTCCCGGGGTTCCGGGGAACGACGCGCCGGGAATCGAGGCGTCGGGAACGGAGGCACCGGGGACCTGGGCTCCGGGCGTCGATGGCGATGCGGCCGCGTGCTGGCCGCGGCCGTATCCGGCATACGCCGACGGGTCGTAGGCGGACGGCGCGGGGGTTGCGGCCGTCCCCGGTTGCGAGGCCGTGGCCGGCGCGGCCGCTGCCGGGGTCGACGCGGCCGGAGCCGACGCTGCTGCGGACGGGTACACCGTCGTCGCCTGCTCGGAACCAGCCGGGATCACGCTGGTGGCCTGCGGCTGCGACACCGCTCCATAACCGGCCGGCTGGCCGTATGCCGACGCGGCGGGTGCGGTCGGGTCGGTGGACGCCTGGTCGGTGGCGGTGCCTGGGGTGGCTCCGGCGGCGGCCGCGTCGGGCACGGGTGCGGTCTTGATGACCTTGAGGTCGAGCAGCAGCCAGAAGATCGACAGCAGGAAGATCAGGATCGACAGCACGAGCAGGATGATGGCGCCCGCGCCGTGCTCCGTGTTCGCCTGCAGATCGGAGCCGACGTAGGTGAGGATCGTGATAAACACCCCAGCGACCGACGCCGCGGCGACGGCCGGAGCAACACGGTAGGACTTGAGCAGCCCGGTGAAGGCGAGAAATCCGGTGAGGACGACGAGGACATAGGCCGCGTTCAGATAACTCGCGAACAGTTCGATGGACCCCTGGACTTCCTGGCCGGTGAACGGATCCGTCTCGCTTCCGGTCAACCCGGCGGCGAAACCGCAGAACAACACGACGACACCGAGGACGCCGATCGTGGCGGCGAGCACGGGGGCGACGATCGGCGGCAGGCCGGCGAAGGGCTGTTTGGGAGCGGCGGGCTGACCGTAGCCCTGCTGGCCATACCCTTGTTGGCCGTATCCCTGCTGGCCATATCCCTGCTGGCCGTACCCTTGCTGGCCATAGCCCGACTGCTCGCCGTAGCCCTGCTGACCGTATCCCTGGGGATAGCTCTGCTGACCGTATGTGGACGGATCGCCGTAGCCCTGGCCGTACTGCCCGTAGCCCTGAGACGCGGATGCGTCACCGGGCTGGGAGTATCCCCCGCCTTGCTGTCCATAGGACTGTCCCGGCTCGGGTTGTTGCCCGTAACCAGCACCTCCGGATGGGTAGGTCATCTACTTCTCCTGCCACAAAGACGTCTTGGTTTCGCTGCACCCCCGAACGCCATGCGTTCACCGCACCCCGGGGCACACTTTTGACCACGCTAATACATCTCGCGCACGGGCCACAGGGCCGACGTCGACGTTGTGGATCATTCCGGCAATCCCGACCCCCATTCGGTCGTGTGAATGACCCCATGCTCGTTGACAGCGCCCTTCTGCTCACTGACAGCGCTCTGGACCCCACTGACAGCGCTCCCCTCCTCACTGATCAGGGCTCTCGTCAGCGTTGACAGCGCTCCCTCCTCACTGACAGCGCTCTCGTCAGCGTTGACAGCGCTCCCTCGCCGTCACCGGACGTCGGCAGTGCTTGTCGCACAGGCGAATGAGCAGCAGTCACCGTCGGAACGTCAACGCGGCAAGCGCTGCCAACGGAGTACAGGGCGCTGTCAACGAGATTCAGAGCGCTGTCAACGAGATTCAGAGCGCTGTCAACGTCGTGGCGAGCGCTGTCAGTTGGAGAGAGGGAAGCCCGCCGGCCGCGGGCTCACCACCGGTGCTCGGCGCCCTGCTGTGCATACCAATCGATCAGCGAATGATCGTCGACGGACCGCGGATCGATGTCGACGGGACGACCGGCCAGCACCGAGGTCACCGGCACCTCGAGCTTCTTTCCGGTCCGGGTGTGCGGAATGCCCGGTGCCAGGATCACCTCGTCGGGGACGTGGCGCGGCGATAGCCGCCTCCGGACGTCGGCGGCGATGCGCGCGCGCAGGTCGTCGTCGAGTTCGGCTCCGGGGACGAGGGTGACGAACAGCGGCATCCAGTAGGCGCCGTCGGGTCCGTCCACTCCCAGGACGAAGGCCTCGGCGATCTCGTCGATGCTCTCGATGACCTCGTAGATGTCGGCCGAGCCCATCCGGATTCCGTGACGATTCAACGTCGCGTCACTGCGCCCGTGGATGATCAGCGATCCGCGATCGGTGACGGTCACCCAGTCGCCGTGCCGCCACACCGGGGACGAGTCGGCCCCACCGTCGGTCCACTCGTGCTCGAAATACGCTGCGCGATACCGCTTTCCTTCGTCATCGCGCCAGAATCCGACGGGCATCGACGGCATCGGTGCGGTGATGACCATCTCGCCGACCTCACCGATCAGCGGCGTCCGATCCGGCGCCCAACTCTCCAGTGCCACACCGAGGTAGCGCACCGAGAGTTCACCGGGAACCACCGCCACCCCGACCGATCCGCCGGCGAACGCGGTGACGACGTCGGTGCCCCCACTGATGGACGAGACGGGAAGTCCGTGTGCCACATTCTCTTCGACCCAGTCGAACAGGTCTCCGGCCAGCGACGATCCGGTACTTCCCAGGGCACGCAACGCCGACAGGTCGTGATCACGTCCGGGCACGAGTCCCGCCTTCCGCGACGCCTGCAACTGTCCGGGGCTCGTGCCGAAATACGTCACCTTCTCGTCGGCGACGATACGCCACAGATGGTCGGCGTCCGGGTGGAGCGGAGATCCGCTGTGGCACACGATGGTCGATCCGCACAGCAGACCGGCCACTTGGAAGTTCCACATCATCCAGCTCAGTGCGGTCTGCCAGAAGAACACGTCGGATTCGCCGAGCCCGGCATGCAGACCGGCGGCCTTCAGGTGCTCGAGGACGACGCCGCCGTGTCCGTGCACGATCCCCTTCGGTCGTCCGGTGGTACCCGAACTGAACAGCACCCACAGCGGATGGTCGAAGGGCACCGGCTCCGGCCGCACCACCTCGCCGGCGGCGACCGCCTCCGCGTAGGAGAGCACCCGAGCATCCGAGTCCTGGTGACGTGCGGCATCTCCCACCACGATGTGGGCCACCAGCCCGGGCAGCGACGACGCCAGCGCCGCGCTGTCGGCGACCTTGTCGACATCTTTGCCGTTGTAGCGGTACCCGGAGGCAGTGAACAGGACCTTGGGTTCGAGCTGGCCGAGTCGGCCGGCGGCTCCCTCGGGTGCGTAGTCCTGTCCGCAGCCCGACCAGATGGCACCGAGAGAGGCGGTCGCGAGGAAGGCCACCACCGCCTCGGGGACGTCGGGCAGGTAGGCGGCGACGACGTCACCGTCGCCGACTCCCAACCCGCGCAGCGACGAGGCCAACCTCCCGACGAGATCCGGCAACTCCGCCCACGTCACCTCCGACCGCACGCCGTTCTCGTTGAGTCCGACGATCGCGGCGCGCGCGCTGTCGGCCGACCCGATGGTCGCCGCATGACGCAACACCTGATCGACGTAGTTGAGACGAATGCCCGGAAACCATTGCGATCCCGGCATGTTCGTGGACGCGAGAACCGCGGCATCGCCGTCGTCGAGCGCTCCGCCGATCTCCGCCAATGCATAGAACTCCCACACCGCCCGCCAGAACTCGGCCGGCCTCGTCGTCGACCACTCCCACAGCGACGCGTAGTCGGCGACGTCGACGCCGAACCGGTCGGCGACGTTCGCCGCGAAGGCATCGAGTTGGGCGGTCGCCCCCGCCTCGACCACGTTCGGGACGCTTCCGGTCATCGCAGCAGTCCCAGGATCTCGACGGATTCTTCGCGCATCTGCACCTTGCGGACCTTACCGGTGACCGTCATCGGGAACTCCTTGACGACGTGGACGTAGCGCGGGATCTTGTGCCGGGCGATCTGTCCGGTCGCGAAGTCCCGGACGTCGTCGACGGTGAGTTCGGTTGCGCCCTCCCGCAAACGGATCCACGCCATGAGTTCCTCGCCGTACTTCGCGTCGGGAACGCCGATCACCTGGGCGTCGAGGATGTCGGGATGGGTGTAGAGGAACTCTTCGATCTCACGCGGATAGATGTTCTCGCCGCCGCGGATCACCATGTCCTTGATGCGGCCGGTGATGCGCACGTACCCGTTCGGATCCATCACCGCGAGGTCGCCGGTGCGCATCCACGGACCACCGTCGGGATCGTCGGCGTCGGGCACCAGCACCTCGGCCGACTTGTCCGGCTGATTCCAGTATCCCTTCATGACACTGTAACCGCGCGTGCAGAATTCGCCGGTTTCACCGCGCTGCAGGGTCTCTCCGGTCACCGGGTCGATCACCTTGATCGACAGGTGCGGACCCACCCGCCCGACGGTGCCGACCCGCAGCGACAGTTCGTCGTCGACGCGGGTTTGCGTGGACACCGGCGAGGTCTCGGTCATGCCGTAGCAGATGGACACCTCGCTCATGTGCATGCGGTCGACGACCTGGCGCATCACGTGTTCCGGGCAGGGCGAGCCCGCCATGATGCCGGTCCGCAACGTCGACAGATCGAACTCCGCGCCCGAATCCAGCAGTGCCAGCTCGGCGATGAACATGGTGGGGACGCCATACAGGCTGGTGCAGCCGTATTCGGCGACTGCCCGCAGCGACGCCTCCGGATCGAAGGTGGGTGCCGGGATCACCATGGCCGCACCATGACTGGTGGCGGCGAGATTGCCCATCACCATGCCGAAGCAGTGATAGAACGGCACCGGGATACAGATCCGGTCATCGGCGGTGTAGTTGAGCAGTTCACCCACCAGGTATCCGTTGTTGCCGATGTTCGCATGCGACAGGGTGGCGCCCTTCGGGAACCCTGTTGTGCCGGAGGTGTATTGGATGTTGATGGCGTCGTCGGGACGCAACGACGCGGCCCGCTCGGCCACCGCGTCGAGCTCCGCATCGGTCGGAGCGCTCGTCACCGACGTCCACTCCGGCGAGTCGAACAGGATCACCTCTCGCAGATCGGGTGCGTTCGGCCGGGCGGCCGCGAGCATCCCGGCGTAGTCGGAGTCCTTGTATCTCGACGCGGCGACGACGACGCTCGCGCCTGACTGGGTCAGCGCGTACTCGATCTCGTGTTGCCGATAGGCAGGGTTGAGATTGACCAGGATCGCCCCGATCTCCGCGGTCGCGTACTGGGTGAACACCCATTCCGCGCGGTTGGGTGACCACAGTCCGACCCGGTCACCGACCTGGACACCCAGCCGAACCAGCCCGGCCGCGAGGGCGAGCACATCCCTCCGGAACTCCGCGTAGGTCCACTGCCGACCGCTGGGCGCATCGATGAGGGCGATGCGATCACCGTGGTCGGCGGTGATCCGCGCCAGGGTCTGCCCGATCGTCTCCGTCAGCAGGGCGGGCTCGGATTCGCCATGGGCGTAGGCCAGTTCGGACATCGGTTCACTCTTCCTTTGTTGACTCGGTGGTGGTGGCCGCACGCGAGAGAACCGCCTCGGCCTGGCGAAATACGGGACCATCGATCATCTGCCCGTCGATACTGAAGACACCGCCCCCGAAGTCGGCCGATCCGTCGATGACGCGCCGGGCCCAGGCGACCTCGTCGTCGGTCGGCATATAGCCGGCACGGATCGTCTCGACCTGCGACGGGTGGATACATGCGGTGGCGACATATCCGAGTGCCACCGCGTCGGTGACCTCGCGGGCCAGGCCCTCGGTGTCGCGGAAATCGAGGTGCACCGCGTCGACGGCGAACTTGCCGGCGGCCGCGGCGGCGAGGCGGACCACCGATCGGGTGTAGCGGGCCACGTCGCGGTAGGTTCCCGGGTTGCGTTCCTCCGGGCCGAAGCGGCTCGACTTGCCGCCCAGCCCGGCGACCAGATCCTCGGCGCCCCACATCAATCCGATGCAGTTGACGGCGGCGGCGATCTCGTGGGCGCGGACCGCCCCGGCCGGTGTCTCGATCAGGGCGATCGTCTGTAATGCCGTCTCGGTGATCGACTCGGCCGTCTCCGACTTCGCCTGCATCACCACCCGGTAATTGGTGTCGCCGAGCGCCGCGAGGTCACGCCGGTAGTCGCCGGTGCCGGCGGGATTGATGCGGACCACCACCCGATCGGGGTCGAGCGGATTGGCGACCAGGGCCTCGCGGGCGGTGACCCGGTTCTCCGGGGACACCGCGTCCTCGAGATCGAGGATCACCACATCGGCCCGTTCCAGGGCCTTCTGATAGCGTTCGGGCCGGTCGGCGGGACAGAACAACATCGCCGGTCCCCCTGGCAGCCAGGACTTTCCGAACGCTTCCACCGGTTGCGAGGTCATGTTATCGGGCGCTCCTCCGTCGTCGTCATCGTTGACACTTTTCTCCGACGCCCCGTCGTCACTGGAGGGGACGCCGCCGAACCAGCGTCGCACGAGCGGCCCGCGCCACCACCACCCCGTCCTGGTTACGCCCTACATGCAGCAGGTTCACCACGCCCTCACCGGGGCGGGACCGCGATTCGCGAATACCCGTGCATTCGGTCTCCGCGTACAGCGTGTCACCGGCGAACAGCGGTGCCGGAAAAGCCACTTCGGAGAACCCGAGGTTGGCCACCAACGTGCCCTGGGTCAACTGCGACACCGACAATCCCACGATGGTCGACAGCGTGAACATCGAGTTGATGAGCCGCTGTCCACCGAAACCCGGTTGTTGCGCCGACCACGCGGCGTCGAGGTGCAGTGCCTGGGTGTTCATCGTCAGCGTCGTGAACAGGACGTTGTCGGCCTCGGTGACGGTCCGCCCGGGCCGGTGCTCGTAGATGGTGCCCTCCTCGAACTCCTCGAACCACAGTCCGCGCTGCACGATTCGGGTGGGTGTCTGCTGCTCGCTCATGCGAACCCCAGTTCCCGGGCGATCAGCATGAGCTGCACCTCGGTGGTGCCCTCGCCGACCTCGAGGATCTTGGAGTCACGGTAGTGCCGCGCCACCGGGTACTCGTTCATGAAGCCGTAGCCGCCGTGGATCTGGGTGGCCATCCGCGCATTGTCCATCGCCGCCTCACTGGCCACCATCTTGGCGATCGACGCCTCCTTCTTGAAGGGCTTGCCCGCCAGCATCTTTGCCGCGGCGTCGTAGTAGGCGGTGCGGGCGACGTGCGCGCGGGCCTCCATGCGTGCGATGGCGAACGACACCGACTGGTACTCCCCGATCGGCCGGCCGAAGGACTGACGTTCCTTGGCGTACTTGACGCTCTCGTCGACGCAGCCCTGCGCGGCGCCGGTGGCCAACGCGGCGATCGCGATGCGGCCCTCGTCCAGGATCGACAGGAAGTTCGCGTACCCGCGTCCGCGCACCCCGAGGAGGTTCTCCTTGGGGACTCGCACGTCGGTGAAGGTCAGCGGATGGGTGTCCGAGGCGTTCCAGCCGACCTTGTTGTAGGCGGGTTCGGCGACGAATCCCGGCGTGTCGGTGGGGACGATGATCGTCGAGATCTCCTTTCGTCCATCGTCTTTCGTCCCGGTGACCGCGGTGACGGTGACCAGCGAGGTGATGAGAGTGCCGGAGTTGGTGATGAACTGCTTGGAGCCGTTGATGATCCAGGAGTCGCCGTCGTCCTTGGCGGTGGTAGCGGTGGCACCGGCATCGGAGCCGGCGCCCGGTTCGGTGAGTCCGAACCCGGCCAGATTCTCACCGGCGGTCAGTGACGGCAACCACCGCTGCTTCTGCTCGTCGGTGCCGAATTTGTGGATCGGCATGGCGCCGAGGCTGACTCCGGCCTCGAGGGTGATGGCCACCGACTGATCGACCTTGCCGAGCTCCTCGAGGGCCAGCGACAGCGCGAAGTAGTCGCCGCCCATTCCGCCTTCCCCTTCGGGGAAGGGCAGTCCGAACAGTCCCATCGCGCCCATCTGGGCGACGACCTCATACGGGAAGCTGTGTTCGGCATCATGTTTCGCCGCGACCGGTGCCACCACGGATTGTGCGAAGTCACGCACCGTGTGGATCAGGTCGAGGTAGTCCTGGGTCAACTCCATGGCTGGGGTTCCTTTGTGCGTGTGATGAACTCGGGCGAGCATGCAGTAGCGGCCGCGATCGTCATGACCGATCCGCCGCGGGGTCGTGATGGGCGTCGTCGTGATGGGCGCTGTCGTGATGGGCGCTGTCGTGATGGGCGCTGTCGTGATGGGCGCTGTCGTGATGGGCGTCGACATGTGCGAGCAGTTGGCCGGCGGACACCTTGTCGCCCACCGCGACCGAGACCGTCACGATCCCGTCGACGGGCGCGGTGAGGCTGTGTTCCATCTTCATGGCCTCGACGACGACGATCGCGGTTCCGGCGGTGACCTCCTCGCCGTCGGATGCCGCGACGGCGACGACGGTGCCCGGCATCGGTGAGGCGATGTCGCCGGCCGCCTCACCCGTATCTGCATCGAGTGTGGTGCGCGTCAGCTGGACGATCCACGTTCCCTGCGGACCGCCGGTCCACCACTGGTCGCCGATCTCGGCGAGCGACCATTGCTGGCTGATGCCGTCGACGATCAGCCGCGCGGTGCGTCCGGAGGTGGTCGCATGCGCGGCAAGGTATTCGACATGCGCCGACCACGGTGGCGCCGCCTTCTCCTCGTCCGCATCGACGATGGTGAGATCCGCAGTCACCCACCGATCGTCGGCTCCGTGCACCGCGGCGGACACCGTCCGCGAATGCGTTCCCGCCGACAGCCTGCTGATGACCGGCGCGTGGTCGCCGATCCGGAAGCCCACCGCCGCATCCCACACGTCGTCGGTACGTCGTTGCCCGACACGGGCCAGGCCGACCAGTGCGAGCGCTTCGGGAACCGGCTCCGGGGCAACGTAATCGGCCGCGAGGCGGTCCAGCAACTCGGTGTCGAGGCGGGCGTTTTGCACCTCGGGGCGCGCCAGGACATATCGACAGAAGTCGATGTTGGTGACCACTCCGAGGACCCGGGTGTCGCTGAGCGCATGGTCGAGTCGTTCGATGGCCTCGGCGCGATCGGCCCCGTGGGCGATGACCTTGGCCAGCATCGGGTCGTAGTCGCTGCCGACCACCAGTCCGGGCAGCATGGCCGAGTCCAGTCGCACACCTTGCCCCGCGCTCGTATCGGGTTCGGCGAGTGCGACGATCTCACCGCCGGTGGGCAGGAATCCGTTGGCCGGGTCCTCGGCGTACACCCGCGCCTCGATGGCGTGCCCGGTGAGGGTGACGTCGCTCTGCGCGATGGCCAGCGTCTCACCGCGCGCCACCCGGATCTGCTGCTCCACCAGGTCGATTCCGGTGACCATCTCGGTGACGGGGTGTTCGACCTGCAGTCGGGTGTTCATCTCCATGAAGAAGAACTCGTCGGGTCGGTGCGCCGACACTATGAACTCGACGGTGCCGGCGCCGGTGTAGCCGACGCTGCGGGCGGCGTCGCAGGCGGCCTGCCCGATGCGATCGCGGGTGGCGGCGTCGAGCAACGCCGACGGCGCCTCCTCGATGACCTTCTGATGGCGCCGTTGCAGCGAGCATTCCCGCTCACCGAGATGAATGACGTTGCCGTGGGTGTCGGCGAGTACCTGCACCTCGATGTGCCGGGGCGTGTCGACGAAATGCTCGATGAACAGGGCGTCGTCGCCGAAGGCGGCGGCCGCTTCGCGTCGGGCGCGGGTCAGCGCATCGGGCAGTCCGGCAGCCGATTCCACCCGGTGCATGCCTTTTCCGCCACCACCGGCGCTCGGCTTGATGAGCACCGGGAAGCCGATCTCGGGGGCGGCGGCGATGAGGTCGGCGTCGGTGAGCCCGGGACGAGACAGACCCGGTACCACCGGCACGCCACGTTCGGTGACGGCGGCGCGGGCGGTGATCTTGTCACCCATCGTGGCGATGGCCGATGCCGGCGGGCCGATGAAGGTGATCCCGGCGGCGGCCAGCGCTGCCGCGAATTGCTGGTTCTCCGAGAGGAATCCGTAGCCCGCGTGGACGGCGTCGGCTCCGGTTGCCTGGGCGGCACGCACCACCGTATCGATGTCGAGGTAGCTGGCGGTCGCCGCGGCCGGTCCGATGCGTACGGCGGTGTCGGCCTCCCGCACATGACGGGCGTGGGCGTCCGGGTCGGAGTAGATGGCGACGCTGCGCAGCCCGAGCCGACGCAGGGTGGTGATGACGCGGCAGGCGATCTCGCCGCGATTGGCCACCAGGACGGTGCGGATCACGCGCGGCCGCGCGATCACCGGTTGACCGTTTTCGGTGTGTTCACTTGTTGTCGAACGAATTTCAGAAGTCACAGACATTGCCTGCCTCACATCCGGAAGACGCCGTAGCGCGGATCGGTCAACGGGGCGTATCGGCAGGCCTCGAGTGCCAGGCCGAGGATGGTGCGGGTGTCGGCGGGATCGATGATGCCGTCGTCCCAGAGTCGCGCCGTCGAATAGTAGGCGTCGGATTGGTGTTCGAACTGCTCGCGGATGGGTTGTTTGAAGGCGTCCTCGTCGTCGGCGGACCACTCGCCACCGGAGCGTTCGATCTGGTTGCGGCGCACCGTCGCCAGGGTGTCGGCGGCCTGCGGTCCGCCCATCACCGAGATCCGGGCGTTGGGCCAGCTCCACAGGAAGCGGGGCGAGTATGCCCGTCCGCACATCGAATAGTTGCCGGCTCCAAAGGAGCCGCCGATCATCACGGTCAGCTTGGGGACGCGTGCGCAGGCAACGGCGTTGACCATCTTGGCGCCGTTCTTGGCGATGCCGCCTTCTTCGTAGGCCCGTCCGACCATGAAGCCGGTGATGTTCTGCAGGAAGATCAGCGGGATGCGGCGTTGGTCGCACAGTTCGATGAAATGCGCTCCCTTGAGCGCGGATTCGCTGAACAGCACCCCATTGTTGGCGATGATGCCGACCGGGTGGCCATGCAGATGGGCGAAGACGGTGACCAGGGTGGTGCCGTAGTTCGCCTTGAATTCGGTGTACTCGCCACCGTCGACGAGGATCTCGATGACCGAGCGCACGTCGTAGGGGATGCGCGGGTCGGTGGGGACGACGTCGTAGATGTCGGTCTGGGGCCGCGCGGCGGGTTGCGCCGCGGTCAGTTCCCACTGAGCCGGGTCGCGCGGGCCGAGGGTCGCGACGATCTCCCGGACCTTGGCCAGGGCCTGCTCGTCGTTGTCGACGAGGTGATCGGTCACCCCGGACACCGACGAGTGCATGGCGCCACCACCGAGATCCTCGGCGGTGACGTCCTCGCCGGTCGCCGCCTTCACCAGGGGCGGGCCGGCCAGGAAGATGGTGCCCTGGTTGCGCACGATGACCGTCTCGTCGCTCATGGCGGGCACGTATGCGCCGCCGGCGGTGGACGATCCGAGAACGGCCGAGATCTGCGGGATGCCCGCGGCGCTCATGTTCGCCTGATTGAAGAAGATCCGGCCGAAGTGCTCGCGGTCGGGGAACACCTCGTCCTGCTGCAGCAGCATCGCGCCACCGGAGTCGACGAGATAGATACACGGCAGCCGGTTGGCGGCGGCGATCTCCTGGGCACGCAGGTGCTTCTTCACCGTCATCGGGTAGTAGGTGCCGCCGGAAACGGTGGCGTCGTTGGCGATGATCATGCATTCGCGGCCTGCCACCCGCCCGATCCCGGCGACCACACCGGCGGAGGGCACCTTGCCGTCGTACATGTCGATCGCGGCGAGTGGGGCGACCTCGAGGAACGGCGATCCGACGTCGAGGAGTCCGTCGACGCGGGCGCGCGGGAGGAGTTTGCCGCGGGATTCGTGGCGCGCCCGGGCGCGCTCGCCGCCCCCGGCGGCAGCCACCCGGAGCTTCTCGCGGAGTTTGGCGACATTGTCGAGGTGGACGGCGCGAGGACCCGTGGTCGGGGCGGAGGTTGTGACTGTCGGACCCACCAGCTCCCTTTCAGTTAGTGACAATTAACTGAAGCGACTGTAGCGTACGTCACTACCCACTGTCACGCGCCCGCCGTTTTTTCCTCGGCTCTGCTTGCGCCTCGACCATTCTCCACCCGGACGTGACGGCCATCACGATTTTTCGTATGGTGTGGGTGAGCCCACCACCCCCGGGCCCATCACGCACGACGGCGGACCGACACCCACGGTTCGCGCGCCACAACTACAGAAGGCCAGGTAAACCCATGACCCTCGCCCCGCATGCCCCCGCGACCAGCGGTCTGGAAGACCGTTACGTCCGCGAGTCGGGCACCGTCTTCCTCGGCGGCATCGCCGCCCTCGTCCGCATGGTGCGCGATCGCGCTCTCGTCGATCGACGCATGAATCAGCGGACCGCCTCCTTCATCTCCGGCTACGAAGGGTCACCCCTGGCCGGATACGACCTCGAGCTCGCCAAGCGCCGGGCACTCCTCGAACCCCTCGACATCGTCCACCGCCCGGGCCTCAACGAGGAGCTCGCCGCGACCTCGGTGATGGGATCGCAGGTCGCCGCGCAGGTCACCGGCCTCGCCCCGGACGCCGCCGGTCAGGCCCGATCGGGCATCGTCGGCTACTGGTACGGCAAGGCACCCGGCCTCGACCGCGCATCCGACGCCCTGCGCCACGCCAACATCATCGGCACGCATCCCGACGGCGGCGCCGTGGCACTGGTCGGCGACGATCCGGGCGCGAAGAGCTCCACGGTGCCATGCGCATCGGAGATGGCCCTGGCCGATCTCTACATCCCGATCCTCTATCCCGCCGATTCGCAGGACATCCTGGATCTCGGGGTGCACGCGGCGCACATGAGCCGGGCCAGTGGTCTGTGGACCTCGCTGAAGATCTCCGCACATGTGGCCGACGGCGCGTCGACCGTCCAGCTCGATCCCACCCGGTTCGATCCCCGCCACGGCGCCCTCGGACGCAGCCCGCACGTCCCGTCCGGCCGCCTGCTCGGCGCGAATCTCATGGAGCTGGAACAGAATCAGCTCACCACCCGCCTCCCCCGTGCCCTGGAGTACGCCCGCCTCAACGGCCTCAACCGGATCACGGTGCGCAGCAGCGATGATCGCATCGGGATCGTCGCCGCGGGCAAAACCTATCTCGACGTCCGCGAGGCGTTGCATCTGATGGGGTTGACCGAGGCCGACCTCAATCGCCTCGGTATCCGGATTCTCAAACTCGGCATGGTCTACCCGCTCGAGCAGGACATCTTGCGGCGCTTCATCACCGACACCGCCTCGGGACACCTCGACGAGGTGATCGTCGTCGAGGAGAAGCGTGACTTCGTCGAGACGATGATGCGCGACATCCTGTTTCGTGACCCGATCGCCCCGCACATCGTCGGCAAGGTCAACGAGAACGGCTCAACGCTGTTCTCCCGCTTCGGTGAACTCGACGTCGACGCGGTCACCCGCGGACTAGCGATGCGCCTGGCGCGCCATCATCACGTCGACGAGGCCATCGACTGGCTCGACCGCTCGTCCCGTCGACGTACCCGCATCGAGTTGCCACTGGCCGTGCGCTCCCCGTACTTCTGCTCGGGGTGCCCGCACAACAGCTCCACCAAGGTCTCCGAGGACACCCTCGTCGGCGCCGGAATCGGTTGCCACGCCATGGTTCTGATGATGGACCCGCACCAGGTCGGCGATGTCGCCGGCGTCACCCAGATGGGCGGCGAGGGTGCACAGTGGATCGGCATGGCACCGTTCGTCACCGCCGACCACTTCGTGCAGAACCTCGGCGACGGCACGTTCACCCATTCCGGCTCACTGGCCATCCGCGCGGCGGTCGCCGCGGGTGAGAACATCACCTACAAGCTGCTGTACAACGGCACGGTGGCAATGACCGGCGGTCAAGATCCGGTGGGCGAGTTCAGCCTCGGGCGCATCACCGCACTACTCGCCGCCGAGAATGTCGCCAAGATCGTCGTCACCTCCGATGACGTGACGCGCACCCGCAAGGCCGGTCTCGCCCATGGCGTCGAGGTGCGTCCGCGGGCCGATCTCGCCGAGGTGCAGCGGGAACTCGCCGCGATCAGTGGTGTCACCGTCCTCATCCACGATCAGGCGTGTGCCGCAGAGAAGCGCCGTAAGCGCAAGCGCGGCACCGTCGAGACCCCGACGACGCGGGTGATGATCAACGAACGCATCTGTGAGGGGTGCGGTGACTGCGGTGAGAAGTCCAATTGCCTATCGGTGCATCCGGTTCCGACGGAGTTCGGCCGCAAGACCCGAATCGATCAGAGTTCCTGCAACCTGGACTACTCGTGCCTGAGCGGTGATTGTCCGTCGTTCGTCACGGTGACGCCGGGCACCGCGACGCGCGCCGTCGGGGCAGTGGCCGCCGACCTGGACGCACATACCGTTGCCCCACCGGCACTTCAGCGCCCACGCCTGGGTGTCGACACCGACGTCGCCACCATCCGGATCACCGGTATCGGCGGCACCGGCGTGGTCACCCTGTCCCAGGTGCTGGCGACCGCGGCCAATCTCGACGGTCACGCCGCCCGCACGGTCGATATGACCGGGCTCGCGCAGAAGGGCGGCGCGGTGGTCAGCGACATCAAGATCTCTTCCCGGCCCATCGAATTGGCCGCCAAGGTGGCCGGCGGCACCTGCGATCTGTATCTGGCCTGCGATTCGCTGGTCGGTGCCGACGCCACCAATCTCAAGGTCACTTCGCCGGAGCGCACCACCGCGGTCGTCTCCACCACCCGCATCCCGACCGGGTCGATGGTCGTCGACACCTCCGTCGGATTCCCCACCGACACGCAGATTCACGACGTCATCGAGCCACGGGTGGCCCGCACCGTCTATCTGGACCCGGGAGCACTGTCGACGGACCTGTTCGGGCATGAACAGTACGCGAACATGCTCGCCGTCGGTGCCGCCTATCAGTCCGGGGCGTTGCCGATCACCGCGGCCTCCATCGAGCGCGCGATCGGCCTCAACGGCGTCGCGGTGGCCGCCAACATCCAGGCCTTCCGGCGCGGCCGCCAGGCCGTCGCCGATCCGGATGCGGTGAGCACCGAGATCGCCCGGCTGCATCCGCAGTTGACGTCGACGCAGCCCAGCGATCGTGCGCGCGCATGGGTTTCGACGTTGGGCACCATCACCGACGAGTTGGCGCGAACCATCGCACTCCGCGCCGACGATCTCGTCGACTATGCCGACGAGCGCTACGCGCGTCGCTACGTCGACGACATCGCGCGGGTGCATCGTCTCGGCGCCGGTGAAGCGCTCACCGATACGGTGGCCCGCAATCTGTACAAGTTGATGGCCTACAAGGACGAGTACGAGGTGGCCCGCCTGTCCGCCGATCCGGCCTTCGCCGCGCAGATCGCCGACCAGTACGGCCCGGACGCCAAGGTCGCCATCCGGCTGCATCCGCCGACGCTGCGGGCGTTGGGGATGAAGGAGAAGATGTCGCTGGGCGCATGGGCGAAGCCCGGGATGACCACGCTGAGCCGCATGAAGAAACTGCGCGGTACCAAGCTGGACCCGTTCGGCCACAACGAGATCCGACGCACCGAACGCGCGCTGATCGTCGAATATCGTGAGCTGCTCGACGCGATCGACGACGCGTGGGAGACCGGAATGGTTGAACAGCAGCAACTTCCGGCACTCGTTGAACTGGCCGACCTACCCGACATGGTGCGCGGCTACGAGCACATCAAGATGGCCAACGTGGAGAGGTACCGGGAGGCGATGGCAGAGCGACGCGATGCTCTCGGGATCTGACCAACGCGGGTGGTGGGCTCGGTGCCCACCACCCGCACAACACCCCACCCGCCGGCCCCCGCTCGCCGGCCGAACTCCACCCCGTCCCCCGCGACCCTGCCTCACTCCTTGCGCAAGCCGCCCAGAACCGCCGCTCCGAGGAGCAACCCCACCTGGAGGAAGCCGAAGATCAACGCCACGATGGCACCGGCGCCGATGCCGATGACCGGAACCGACGTCGTCGTCACCGCGGCGGAGAACAGCGCCAGCCATGCCCCGGCGGCGGCCACCGCGAGGAACGGCACGGCCTTGCGGAATCGGGGTATCAGGACCAGCGCAGCGGCAATCGCGATGGCGCCCAACACGATCAGGAACTTGCCCGGGTTGAGCACGATCTCATACGACGCGAATCCCGGGATGCCGGAGCTTCCGTTCTCGTAATTCTCCGCCCAGTTCTCGATTTCGGAGTCCGGGATCGAGTTGTCGGGAACCACCCAGCTGACGAAGCCCATGAAGTAGGTGATCAGACCGGCGACGCTGGACGCGATCAGCAACAGTGACGGCATCTGTGCCCGCGCGTCGAACTGACGTGCCGGGGCCGGCGGTGGCGTCGCACCCCAGCCCTGCGGACCGGGCTGGGCACCCCACTGTCCCGACGGCACGGGTTGCGACGGCACCGGCTGCGAGGGCGGATAGGGCACCTGTCCGGGACTGGAGTACTGACCAGGGGCGGCGTACTGACCGGGCACCGCACCCGGGACCCCCGGCGCGGCGGTCTCGGGTGCCCCGGCCGGTTGCCCGGCAGCCCAGGTCTGTTGCGGTTGGTTCGGATCGCCTGGATTCACGTCGTCGTCTTCCCTTCGCCTCTGTCGCGGCCCTTACATGGCACGGCCTTCACGTGGTGGTCAGAGTAGAGGCCACGTGCCGTTCGAGTGCACCCCGAACGCGAGATTCATTCACCTCGACCCGTCCTTTTCGTCCGATTGGACGATCCCCATGCACGGCCCTCAGTGGTAGTGTCCGAAGCTCAGCCGGCCGCCCTGTGCCCGAGATGACTCCAGGAGCGACACCCCGATATGTTCCCGTCAGGAACCGACCGCGCGGGAACCATGCTGGGGCCGTATCGGCTCGAGGAATTGCTCGGTCGCGGCGGGATGGGCGAGGTGTACCGGGCCACCGACACACGACGCGGCCGTGTCGTCGCGATCAAACTCCTCAGCCGCACGGTCAACGACGACCCGACCGCTCGGGACCGTTTCATTCGCGAGACGCACATGGCTGCGGCGCTCAATGATCCGCATGTCATCCCCATCCACGACTGGGGCACCATCGACGGGCAGCTCTTCATCGACATGCGGCTGGCCAACGGCCGCGATCTACGCCAGGTGCTCGCCGAGGACGGCCCGCTGCCTCCCGAACGCGCCCTGCACATCGTCGAGCAGATCGGCGCCGTCCTCGATGCCGCGCACCATGAGGGCCTGACCCACCGGGATGTCAAGCCGGACAACATCCTTGTGGATCGGAACGACTTCGCCTACCTCGTCGACTTCGGACTGGCGGTGACCTATTCGGATACGCGCTTCACCCAAGCGGGCCATGCGATCGGATCGTTTCGCTACATGGCGCCGGAACGATTCGCCGACGACACCGTCGGCCCGCCCGCCGACATCTACGCGCTGACCGGCGTTCTCTACGAATGCCTCTCCGGCCAAGCACCTTTCGCGCAGCTGACGAATCCGGAACAGATCATCTCCGCTCACCTTCATCAGCTCCCGGCGTCGCTGAACTCACCGGTCGACGCGGTGATCCGGCGGGGCATGGCCAAGGATCCGGCGGATCGCCATCCCGATGCCGCGACGCTCGTGGCCGATGCCCGGCGCGCTGTGCACCAGCCCCCGGCGGCAGCCATGCCAACCGCGGCCAATCCGGCGGGGCTCCATCCGGCTGGTGTCGTCACTACCCCGACCCAGGTACCCATAGCGCGACCCACGACGGAGTTCAGTCACCCCACGGTGGTGCGCACCGCCCGCGGTCCGGTGGCACCGATACCGACGCAACCGGTCCGGGGAGCCTCCCGAGCGTCGACCTACGGCTTGATCGCCGTCATCGCGGTTCTCGCGATCGCCCTGCTCGGCGTCGGCGGATGGTTCCTCACGACCACGGCCTCCGACGAGCCGTCGGAGAATGCGGCAGCGCCGTCCCTCCCCGAATCCTCGGTGGCCGCCGCGCCGTCCGTCGTGCCGTCGCAGGTGCCTCCACCGCTGTCGGCCGCGCCGTCGGCCCCGGTCCTGCCCGCCAACGGTCGACAGGTCTGGCGGATGCCCCTCGGCAATGCGGTGGTGATCCTGTATCTGTCCCCGTCGGGGTATAACTGGCTCGAGGTCGCCACACCGGGCGGCCTGGCCGGTAGTGCCCGCATCTGGTCGCAGACATCCGGATGGCAGGCGTCACCCTCCTATTCGGCTGCGCCGCAACAGTTCTTCACGCCGGCGGTGTACGCGCCCGCCAACACCTGCATTCGAATCATTGTCACCTACGCGGGCGATACGATGAACCGGCAGATCTGTTAGGCCGCGTCTCAGCTGTACGTCGACCCGTTCCACTGCAACGTGCGACGAGTGATGGTGCCGCTCGCGCAATCCGGCTCGCAGTCGTTGGCGCTCGCCTCAATCGCATAGCGGCCATCCTGCGGGCCGACCAATTCGGCGTAGTAGTAACGGTTTTGGCCGGTCTGATAGGACCGTTCGATCGGCGCGAAGCCGTCCGCGGTGGGGACGAGGACGATCACCCCGTCGTAGCGGCCGGGGTTGTAGATGACGAAGGTGTTGCCGGTGTTATCGGTGGCCGGGTTGGCGAACCGCCACTTCACGGTGGTCGGGCCGGAGTCCTCGGCGTGGGTCCATTGCACGCCCGCCGCGTTCTGCGCGACGAGGCAGGCCTGACCGCCACCGGAGCCGCCGGCGGTGCTGATCGCGAAGATCCGGGTCGGTCCCCAACCCGGATGGGTGATGTCGGTGGTCCCGACGACCGATCCACCCGAACACACGATCGCGGCCCCGGAGAACTGCGGGGTCACCGGCAACGGCGCCGAGGCGTTCCCACCACCGGCGGCATCGTCCTCACTGGTGGCCGACCCCGAGACCGAACAGCCGGTGACACCGACGGCGAGGGCGACGAACACGGCAACCCCGGCCCCGCGGAGTGCCCGGATCGGTGACGACAGGCGGCGCGTCACGGTCGACCCGTCTCGTCTCGGGGCGGGGTCGCCGGGACATGCAACGCCGCCAACGCCATCGCAGCCAGCAGCCGGCGCAGGCGGCACGGATCGAACTCGGGAAGTCGCGGTGAGGAGTTCAGCAGACCGAACATCGCATGGACACGCACCCGTGCCTCGTCTCGTTCCAGACCGTCGATGCTCTGCGCGGATTCGGCCATCAGCACATCCACCCACCGCTCGACGTACCGACGCTGCAGACTGCGGACCTCGTGGTTCGCCTCGGGCGTCAACGACGACAGGTCACGGTCCTGCACCGCGATGAGATCCGGCTTGGTCACCAGCACGTCGATGTGAAATGCGATGAGCGCGTTGAGGGTTGCGGCGGGCGGATCACCACGCTCGACCACCTCGGTACCGCCGGCGTAGAGCCGCCGGCTGATGTCGAGCAGCATCTCGTCGAGCAGTTCGGATTTCGAGGCGAAGTGACGGTACATCGCCGGTCCACTGATCCCGACGGCGCCGCCGATGTCTTCGAGCCGCACGCTCGCGAATCCACGTTCGGCCATCTGCCGGGCGGCCGCGGTCAGCAGATCGGCGCGACGTGCCGCCTTCGCCGCGGATCGCCGATTGGGCGGGCGATCGGCAGGCGGGCGCGGGGTCTCGGAGTCGGCCATGGTGTCTGTGAACTCTACCGGCCACAACCGTACGGGTCCGGTAGCCGCCTGAAACGGCTCACCATCCGTCGATGTGCAGGACGTCATCGAGCGGCTTGCGACCGGCGGGTTTGAAGTCGGTGCCCTTGGTGTAGGCCACCGGCAGCAGCACCCCCTGGTGCACGGTCGACGGGATGCCGAGCAGGTCGGCGATCTCCTTCTCGTAGGT
The DNA here is from genome assembly GCF_053605205.1 of Gordonia sp. NPDC003950. Lineage (NCBI taxonomy): Bacteria > Bacillati > Actinomycetota > Actinomycetes > Mycobacteriales > Gordoniaceae > Gordonia > Gordonia sp. NPDC003950. The sequence goes on from NZ_JBSGIT010000002.1 coordinate 122,807, forward strand.
CAGGTGCAGCGTCGTCCACGCCGAACCCAGCCCGCGGGCGCGCAGCGCGAGGCTCAGGCTCCACGCCCCGGGCAGCAGCGATCCCCACACTCCGGCCTGATTGCCGGCCGGCAGGTCACCACCGGTGTAGATCGCGCCGATCACGAGCACCGGAACCTCCCCCATGACGTCGGCGAGGTACTGGGCACTCGACGCCACCCGACGTGCGGTGTCATCGGGCAAGGTCTTGGCGGCGGAGTAGGCGGCGAAGGATCGGGCGTAGAAGTCGCCGACCTTCTTCTTCAGTTCCGGATCGGTGAGCACGATCCAGTGCCAGGTCTGACTGTTGCTCCCGGTGGGCGCCTGCATCGCCACCTCCAGGGCCTCCCGCACCACGTCGATCGGGACGGGTCGCTCGAGGTCGAGGCGTTTGCGCACCGACCGGGTGGTGGTGAGCAGTTCGTCGGGATTCAGTGGCAGTAACTCGGTCATCTCACTCCTCGGGTGGTGGATGGTCGACGACGCGGTGGCCGTCTTCCCCATCTTGCACGCCCGAGGCGAGGTGCCGGCCCGGGAGGTCAGTCGCGGTGGAACTGCGCGGTGACATCGCCTCCGGTGGCGGTGATCGACGTGTCGGTGATGGTGATCGTCCAGTCACCGGCCGGGCAGTTCCCGTAGGTCACCGTCGACGTCGCGGTCACGGTGGAGCCCTCACGCGACGTCTCCTTCCAGGTGGCGCCGCACGAGCCGGCGACGTCGACCGTGGCGAGGAACGGGTTGTCGGAGACCACTCCGAGGTGCGCCTCGCTCGAGCGTCCACCGGCCTTCCAGGTCCCGGTCCACGATCCGGACAACGCACTCGATGCGGGCACGTCGATCGAGTTGGAATCACCCGACACCGGTTCCGATGCGTCACTGCCGCAGGCGGTTACCCCGATCGCCAGACCTGCCGTCAACAACACCGCCGACATCCACCGACGCTTGTCCATCCCCCACTCCCATCCGTTCGCGTTCGCGACCCGCGAGCCTATCAGTCCAGCAGCCTCAGTCCATGAGTCCGTGCCGGTCGAGGTAGGTGATGAGTCCCGGCGTCAATGGCAACTCGCGCATCTGCTCGGTCGTGAACCACCCGGCGTCCGCGGCGTCGTCGGCGGCCGTCACATCAGTGGTCAGCGGCGTCGCCACGAAGTCGTGAACCTCGAAGACCGCGCCCATCCCATCCGGGATGTCGACCACCCACGCCTCGTCGAGCACCTCGATGACGATCCCGGTCTCCTCGGCGATCTCCCGGATCACCGCCTGCTGCAACGACTCTCCGGGCTCGACCTTGCCACCCGGGACCGTCCACAGACCGGCTTGCGGTTCGTGTGCACGCTGCACGAGCAGGAATCTACCCGCGTCGTCGCGCACGATGGCACCGACCGCGGGGATTCGCGGGGCGACGGGTACTCGCGTCCGTGCCGCCGGTGACGGCCGCGCGATCCCGTCGAGTGCGGCTCCGATCGCCGCCCGAATCCCGGGCATCGACGACGGGGACGGCGCGTCGACGATGGTGTCGATCACCGACCTGCGCGCGAGGTCAACCGACAGAACATGTTGTTGTGCAGCCATTTCCGCGGCGTGCTCGATATCTCGGTGCACGATCAGACTCGCACCCTCCGGTGGCAGCGGCGACAACCAGGAGTCGACGGTCGCGATGCGCCGATCCGCCGGGAACAGTGACAGCGCCGCACCACCACCACCTTGGCCGAGCAGCACCGATACCGTGGGCGCCGGCAGCGCGATCAATTCGGCTGTGCACCGGGCGATCTCGCCAGCGATGCCACCCTCCTCGGCGGACGCCGACAACTGGGCTCCCGGGGTGTCGATGACGGTCACGACGGCAATCCGCAGGTCCCGGGCGAGGGCAAGTCCCCGTCGGACCATCCGGAGATGTTCGGGTCCGATGAACTCTCCGGTCCGCTGCCGGTCGGCGTCCTGGCCGACGACCACTGCGGTGCGGACACCGAAGCGACTCAGCGCCAGCATGATCGGACCATGATCGGCGATGATCACGGCGTCTTCCGGCAGGAGCTCACGAACCCCGGGGCGCCCCGGGTGACGGGTGGCGGTGATCGCGTCCCATGCGGACAGCGGATTGCCGGTACCGGCGGCAGCGGCCGATGACACCTGTTGCGGCACAGACGGGCTCGCGTTTTCTCCGATGGGCCGCATCAAGGCCGCTACCAGCCCTGCGAGCCGATCACGTAGTTCGTCCGCCGGCACAACGTCGTCGATCAGGGCGTGTCGCAGGAGGTTCTCCGCGCGCTGCACGCCGTCGGCGATGGGTTCACCGGTCAGCCCTTCCACCACTCGTGGGCCCAGAAACCCCACCAGCGCATCGGGTTCGGCCCAGGTGACGTGGCCGAGCGAGCCCCACGACGCGAACACTCCGCCGGTGGTGGGATGACGGAGGTAGATCAGGTAGGGCAACCCGGCGGCCCGATGATCGACGACGGCGCCGGTGATCGCGGCCATCTCCAGGAATGCCGGTGTGCCCTCCTGCATTCGGGTGCCGCCGGAACACGGCAGGCCCACGACCGGCAGTCCATCGGCCGTGGCCCGTCGGATCGCGGTTGCGATGCGATGGCCGGCCACCCGGCCGATCGAGCCGCCCAGGAAGGCGAATTCACTGACGATGAGCGTGACCGATTCGCCGGCGATCTCGGCCCGGCCGGTGATCACAGACTCGTCGGTGCCGGATCTGGTCGCGGCACGGCGTAACGCTTCGGCATCGCCGTGCTGCGGGATGTCGTCGAGAGTGTCGTTCCACGCCGTCCAGGTGCCCGTGTCGACGAGGCCGTCGATCAGATCAAGAGCACGGGAACCCTTGTGCCCATTGGTTTCCCTGGTCACCGCGAGTACATCACCCGGGTGCGTACGACGAGGTCGGCCGCCGAACGCCGATTCCTGTCGACGGCCACCCACAGCAGCCCGACGGAGAAGAACACGCAGATCAGTGCACGGACGAAGGCGACCGACGGACGAACCCGCGGTTTCCCTTTTCGGCTGACCAGACGCAAGCCCATCACCACCGAGCCGGCAGTACGTCCGGAGATCGCCCAGCAGGAGGTCAGATACAGCAACGACACCAGGACGAAGGCACCGACGGTGAAGAACGGGTTGGCCTCCGGCAGGGAGAAACTCTGCACGTTGTAGATCAGCCGGGCAACGATGAAACCCACGTACATCCCACCCATCATGACAACGACCACCAGCACATCCACGATGGCCCCGATTCCGCGACTGACGATTCCGGCCGGTCGGTCGGTGTCGAGAATCTGGTTGGAACCGGGCTCGGAGACCGGGACGTGGTGCGCGTGCGACTGTCCGGCACCCGGTGTGGCAGACGATGCGGGGCGCCCCGGATGCAGGGGCGTCACCGTGGCCGGTGGTGTGGGATCGTCCGTGGGGTCGTCCGGCTCCGAAGTCGGGGATGCCGAATGCGGTTGAGGTTCACCCATTTCGGCGTTCCTCCACACTCTTGCGGCGGAGCATGCGGTTGACGAGTTCGGCGACGGCGTCGTCGGCCCGTTCACTGGTGCCGCGTACGTCGGTCATCACGTCGGCGGTGACCGAGGTGCTCGCCTCCCGGATGATGTCGGGGAGGTCGACGCCGTCGATGATCTCGTCGGCCAGCCCGATGAGATCGATGCGGTTGATGATGGCGTCGATGTCGACGCGCGTCACCGCCCGGTCGAGGTCCACCCGGGCCACGATCGCGTCGATGTCGACCGTCTCGACGACGGCGCCGATGTCGACCTTGTCGACGATGGCCGCAACGTCGAGTCGCCCGATGAGGGCGTCGAGGTCGATACCGGCGAGCAGGGCGTCGAGATCCAGTCGCGCCAGGATCGCGTTGAGGTCGAGGCGCCAGAGCAGGGCATCGAGATCCACCTGGGCGAGGACGGCGTTGAGATCGACCGCCCCGAGGAGTTGATCGAGGTCGACGTTGTCGACGATGACCTCGGTGACGTCGACGGCCGCGGTCACCTCCTCGACGACGGTCCGGATAGTGGCACGCAACGACGCCCGAGACGCCTCGAGCGCTGCGGCGCCCGCACCGTCGAGGACGTCGTGGACGCTACGGCGCACCGATGCCACCGCACCACCGGCCACCGGGACCCGCTCCGCGATGTCGGCGGCGGCGGACGCGATCTGCCGCGGAATGCCCAGCACGGCGAACACGCCGGGCCGCGCAGATCCATCGTCACTCACCGACGGATTATCGCACGCGCCACGCGTCGAATCCGACGATCACCGATGACTTTTCAGCGACCCGGCAGTCATAATCGCCGACAACACCGCACCGATGACAGGAGCCCTGACGTGGCCGATTCCTACTCCGTGACCCGCCGCACGACGATCGCCGCACCACCGTCGAAGATCTTCGCGCGCATCAACGATCTGCACCGGTGGGTCGACTGGTCACCCTGGGAGGGGCTGGATCCCGAGTTGCAGCGCACCTTTTCGGGATCCGAGGCCGGGGTCGGCGCACGCTACGCGTGGTCGGGCAACCGCAAGGCCGGAGCCGGCGAGATGGAGATCATCGAGGCCACCGAACCGTCGCGCGTCGCGGTCGACGTGCGGTTCGAGAAGCCGATGAAGTCGACCAGCATCAGTTCGTTCGACATCGTCGGCGCAGACGGGGACGGCCACAGCGAGGTCACCTGGACGATGACCGGCAGGCACTCACTGTTCAGCCGGGTGGCCGCACCGCTCGGCTTCTTCGACAAGTTGATCGGCAAGGACTTTGAGAAGGGGTTGGCGCAGCTGAAGTCCGTCAGCGAGAAGGCCTGAGTACCCAGGAACACAAAAAAACTCCCACCTGCACGAGAAACATAGTGTGCAAGTGGGAGTTTTGCGTGTGTGCGGGTGAGACTACAGCGCCTCGTACAGCTCCCGGGCCAGCTTGGCGGTCTCGGACGGCGTCTTGCCGACCTTGACGCCGGCGGCCTCGAGGGCTTCCTTCTTGGCCTGCGCTGTTCCGGAGCTACCGGAGACGATGGCACCGGCGTGACCCATGGTCTTGCCCTCCGGCGCGGTGAAGCCCGCGACGTAGCCGACGACCGGTTTGGAGACGTTGGCCTGGATGTAGTCGGCGGCGCGCTCCTCGGCGTCGCCGCCGATCTCGCCGATCATCACGATGACCTTGGTCTCCGGATCCTTCTCGAACGCCTCGATGGCATCGATGTGGGTGGTGCCGATGACCGGGTCACCACCGATGCCGATGGCGGTGGAGAAGCCGAGGTCACGCAGCTCGTACATCATCTGGTAGGTCAGGGTGCCCGACTTGGAGACCAGGCCGATCGGGCCCTTGCCGGTGATGTTGGCCGGGGTGATGCCGACGAGGGACTCGCCGGGGGTGATGATGCCGGGGCAGTTCGGCCCGATGATGCGGGTCTTGTTGCCCTTCTCGACGTTGTAGGCCCACGCATAAGCGCTGTCCTGCACCGGGATTCCCTCGGTGATAACGACCAGCAGCGGGATCTCCGCGTCAATGGCCTCGATGATGGCGTCCTTGGCGAACTTCGGCGGCACGAAGGCGATCGAGGTGTCGGCCCCGGTCTCCTTGATGGCCTCGGACACGCTGCCGAAGACGGGCAGCTCCACGTCGGAGCCGTCCTTGGCGGTGTGGGCGACGGTGGTGCCGGCCTTGCGGGCGTTGACACCGCCGACGATGTTGGAGCCCGCCTTGAGCATCAGTGCGGTGTGCTTGGTGCCCTCACCGCCGGTGATGCCCTGCACGATGATCTTGTTGTCTTTGTTCAGGAAGATCGACATGTTTCTCTAGCCCCTCACTTGCTCGCCAGTTCGGCGGCCTTGTCGGCGCCGGAGTCCATCGTTTCGGCGAGCGTCACCAGCGGGTGATTCGCATCGGCCAGGATCTTGCGGCCTTCGTCGACCTTGTTGCCGTCCAGACGGACGACCAGAGGCTTGTTGGCCTCGTCACCCAGCTTGTTCAGCGCGCCGACGATGCCGTTGGCGACAGCGTCGCAGGCGGTGATACCGCCGAAGACGTTCACGAACACGCTCTTGACCTGCTCGTCGCCCAGGATGACGTCGAGACCGGCGGCCATCACCTCGGCGGAGGCACCGCCACCGATGTCGAGGAAGTTGGCGGGCTTGACGCCGTTGTGGGCCTCACCGGCGTAGGCGACGACGTCGAGGGTGCTCATGACCAGTCCGGCGCCGTTGCCGATGATGCCGACCTGTCCGTCGAGCTTGACGTAGTTGAGGTCGTTCTCCTTGGCCTTGAGCTCCAGCGGATCGGTGGCGTCGCGGTCGGCGAAGGCCTCGTGATCGGGATGCCGGAAGTCGGCGTTCTCGTCGAGGGTGACCTTGCCGTCGAGAGCCAGGATCTGGTCGTCGGGGGTACGGACCAGCGGGTTGACCTCCACGAGGGTGGCGTCTTCGGCGATGAACACCTCCCAGAGTTTCTGGATGGTATTGGCGGCGGCGTCGAGCACCTCGGCGGGCAGCTTGCCCTTCTCGGCGATCTCACGGGCAAATGCGAGGTCGACACCCTTGACGGCGTCGACCGGTACGCGGGCGAGCGCGTCGGGGTTCTGCTCGGCGGTCACCTCGATCTCCACGCCGCCCTCGACCGAGCACATGGCCAGGTAGGTGCGGTTGGCGCGATCGAGGAGGAAGGAGATGTAGTACTCCTCGGCGATGTCGCTGGCCTCGGCGACGAGGAGTTTCTTGACGACATGGCCCTTGATGTCGAGACCGAGGATGTTCTCGGCGTTCGCCTGCGCCTCGTCGGCGTCCTTGGAGTACTTCACGCCGCCGGCCTTGCCACGTCCACCGACCTTGACCTGCGCCTTGATCATGACGGGCTTGCCGATTTCCTCGGCAATCGTGCGCGCGTCGGCGGCAGAGTCGGTTACACGACCGGGTGTGGTCGGAACTCCGTGCTTGGCGAACAGTTCCTTCGCCTGGTATTCGAAGAGATCCATTCAGCTCACCATTTCGTAGATTTGCCCGCTGGTCTGGGTGTAACGCGGGCCATATCGGACTTTAAACCTGCCGCAGACCGGCGTTTCGGAGACCTCCTCAGCTTGTGTGACAGATCACTCGGTCGGTCACCCCGATATCCTCGACGCCCGATCTACATCTCATCGCATCGACGCTTCGCCAGATCTCAATTCTGCAACACATCATGTGACCCAGCTCACTTTAGGTGCCGTTTCTTGTGCGCAGGGTTGGACTTGTCGCAATCATTTCGTTACCGTCGGCAGGCAGTCAGGGGCATTCAGGGGGTACAAACGCCCGCGGGACACAAGGTTTTTCGAAGCCCTGAACTCACACAGGTAAGCGAGGTGGACGACTTGGCGGGACGTGGTTTTCCAGGCGGGTCGTCTGCCGGCAGCACCATGACGGGCGGTCGCAGGCGTCTCGACGATCGATTCGACGACGTCACCGCCGGTGAGATGACCATGATCATCCCGATCGACGAGTCCGACGCCGCCGGTCTCGACTGGGACGTCGACCACGAGCCGGGCTCCTCGCGCCGCACCCGCCGGACCACGACCTCGGAGATCACCCAGGACATCCTCATCCCCGAGGGTGAATTCGACGAGTACCGCCATGACGAACCGTTCGACGTCACCGGTGCCGCCGCCGACGATTTCGACGACGCCGACCGCGGCGCCCTCTCCGATGAGCCCGCGTTCCGTCGCAACCCGGCGAGCGCTCCGAGTCGCTCCCGCGGCAAGCACCGCATCAGTGCGCCCCCCAAGGCCCTGCGTGGCGGTCGCGCCGCATTTGTCGCCATGGCGGCGGGCGCCGCCGTCGCCGCCGCGGTGACGCACTCCGAAGCCTCCGATGACGCCGCACCGGCCACGTCGCCGATACCCGCGGCCGCCACCGGCGATGCCGCAGCCGGACCGGCCGTCACCGGCCCCGGAATCGCACCGTCGACCCCCGATCAGGACATGAGCATGTACGCCGACCAACTCGTGGTCGGCAAGCAACTCGCCGCTGCCGAGGCCGCCCGCGTCGCCGCCGCCAGCAAGCCGCTGTTCGCCTCGCCGCTTCCGCTGGGGTCCTACCAGTTCACGTCGACCTACGCGATGCGCTGGGGTAGTTTCCACGCCGGCGTCGACTTCGCCGCCCCACTGGGTACCCCGATCCACGCCGCCACCGACGGTGAGGTGATCGCGGCCGGACCGGCGTCGGGATTCGGTAACTGGATCAAGATCAAGGCCGCCGACGGCACCGTGACCGTGTACGGGCACATGTACTCCAACGGCGTCCTCGTCCACAAGGGACAGCACGTCGAGGCCGGAGATGTGATCGGCCTGGTCGGCAGCGACGGCCAGTCCACCGGCCCGCACTGCCACTTCGAGGTGTGGCTGAACGGCACCACCAAGATCGATCCGGCCCCGTGGCTCGCGGCGCACGGTGTGCGGATGTCCGCCTACACCGGCTGACGTCAGCACCACCACATCACTGACAGCTCTCTCTGCACCATTCACAGCGCTCTCTACCGTGTTGACAGCGCTCACCGGAACGTTGACAGCGCTCACCGGAACGTTGACAGCGCTCACCAAAGCGCCGTCAACGTAAGGCCGAGCGCCGTCAACGTCCTGTAGAGCGCGGTCAACGGGGCGCGGCTATAGCTTCTCCCCCGGTATCCCACCGATGGTCAGCAGGGTCATCCGTCCGGTGTTGCCGCCGTAGTCGATGACGACACGCTCGGTGGCGCCACTGCCCTCCTTGGCGACGACCTTGCCCATCCCGTACTTGGGATGATTGTGGCGGTCGCCCACCTCGAGGTGAATCTGCTTGTTACGCCCGCGATTCGGGTCGGCGGAGAACGACGACCGGCCCAGGCCACTGCGTCCCTCATCCCGGCCGAACACGCCGCCGGAGGAGCCGAAGCCACGGCCGCCCCGCTTCTTCTCGGTCTTGCGCCAATCCACCAGGTGCTGCGGAATCTCTTGCAGGAAACGGGATTCCGGATTGGACACCGGTTGGCCCCAGGACGCCCGGGTGAGCGCACGACTCAGGTACAGCCGCTCCTTGGCGCGGGTGATCCCCACATAGGCCAGGCGGCGCTCCTCGCTGAGCTCGTCCGGGTCGCCGAGTGCCCGCAGATGCGGGAAATGCCCGTCCTCCCAACCGGTCACGAAGACCACCGGGAACTCGAGGCCCTTCGCGGTGTGCAGCGTCATCAGGGTGACCACGCCCTCACCCTCGTCGGGGACCTGATCGGCGTCGGCGACCAGCGACACCCGCTCCAGGAACGCCGCGAGCGATCCGGGTGCCGGCTCACCCTCACGCAACTGCGCGCGCTCGGAGTCGTCATCGTCGTCGAGGTCGTCCGCCTCGGCTGCATCGCGACTGAATTCGATTGCCACCGAGATCAATTCGTTGAGATTGTCGAGCCGGGCCGCGTCCTGCGGATCGTTCGAACCCTCCAACTCGGTGCGGTAGCCGCTGCGGTCGATGATGGCGTCCACCAACTCGCCGATGTCGGCTCCGTCGCCGGTCGCGTCGACGACAGCGGCGTCCGGGTCGTCCGACTCGGCGTCACCGAAGGTGGTGAGGAAGTCGTTGCGCAGTCCCTCGATGAGGTCGACGAATCCACCGATCTGTTTGACCGCGCGGGTGTTGAGAAGCGGAACCCCGCCCTGGGCGCCCTCGATGAGTGCCTGATAGAACGAGATCCCCCGGTTCTCCGAATGCACCGCCACACAGGCCTCGGCGCGATCGCCGATCCCGCGACGCGGCGTGTTGAGAATGCGGCGCAGACTCACCGAGTCCTCCGGGTTGGCCACCACGCGCAGGTAGGCGACGACGTCGCGCACCTCCTTGCGCTCGTAGAACTTCGTGCCACCGACCACCTTGTACGGGATCCCGTGGCGGACGAACACCTCTTCCAGGGCGCGGGAGCCGGTGTTGGTGCGGTAGAAGACGGCGATGTCGGAGTAGGTGTTGGACTGCGCGCCGCCGATGGTGTGATCGGTGAGCCGCTCGATCTCGGTGGCGATGAACATCGCCTCCTCGCGATCGGATTCGGCCACATAGCCGACGATCAGTTCACCGTCACCCGAGTCGGTCCACAGTCGCTTGTCACGACGGTTCGGATTCTGCGCGATGACCGCGTTGGCCGCCGACAGGATCGTCTGGGTCGAACGGTAATTCTGTTCCAGCAGAATCGTTTCGGCATTGGGGAAGTCGCGCTCGAATTCGACGATGTTGCGGATGGTGGCACCGCGGAAGGCGTAGATGGACTGATCTGCGTCGCCCACCACACACAACTCCGACGGCCCCACAGCCGACTCGTCGTCGTCACGCCCGACCAATTCCCGGACCAACACATACTGTGCGTGGTTGGTGTCCTGGTACTCATCGACCAGTACGTGCCGGAATCGACGACGGTAGTACTCGGCAACCGACGGGTGACTCTGCAGCAGTGCCACCGTCTCGCCGATGAGGTCATCGAAGTCGAAGGCGTTGGCGGTCTGCAGGCGCCGCTGATACTCCGCGTAGATCTCGGCGATCGTGCGCGCGGTGGGTTCGTCCCCGGCTGCGGCGTGCGCGTCGTCGGGGGCGATCAACTCGTTCTTCAGATTCGAGATGCTCACCGCCACCCCGCGGGGACTGAACTTCTTCGGGTCCAGATCGAGATCGCGGATGATCATCCCGAGCAGGCGCTTGGAATCATCGGAGTCATAGATGGAGAAGTTGGAGTTGCGGTTCTCCAGGAGCCCGGACTGCGCGCGCAGGATGCGCACACAGGTGGAGTGAAATGTCGAGACCCACATGTAGGCGGCGCGCGGTCCGACCAGATCGATCACCCGCTCACGCATCTCGGCGGCGGCCTTGTTGGTGAAGGTGATCGCGAGCACTTGCCCCGGGGTGACGTCACGGGCCGCGAGCAGGTAGGCGATGCGGCGGGTGAGCACCGCGGTCTTGCCCGAACCGGCACCGGCCACGATGAGCAGCGGCGGGCCGCTGTGCAGGACCGCGGCCCGCTGCTGTGGGTTGAGCCCGTCGAGCAGACGGGCAACACGGTCGTCGGCGGCCGCACCCGCGGAATCGGGCCGGCCGGGAGCGACTCGGGCGGGGGGAACAGAGCTGGTGGTCATCGGTAGTTCAGGCTACTCCGGGGCTCCGACAGGACTCGCGGGGGCGAAATCGTCACGATCCCGCCGATTCGCCATGCGGCAAACCGGACACCGGTCGGTGCGGATACGATGACGGAGCACTGCGGGGGGCGTCGATGCGAGATCGGTCACCTTCTGCCACCGCCAGGGAGGTACGAGCAGGAATGTGGTCGCATCCGGATCCACCCGTCGCCGGGCTGCGGCAGTCATTCGGTCGTCGCATGCCGGGTGCCGGTGATGTCCAACTCGTGCTTGACTCCACCCGAATGACTCTGGATGGTCCACCCGTCCGCCGGCCGATGCCGACTGCACAGGGAAGCGAGCTATGAACACCTCGAAGATCACTGGCCTGGTACTCGCCGCCGTCGGCGCAGTCGCCGTTATCATCGCGCTCATCTTGTCGTTCATCCCGTGGGGTATCGAGGGCTCCGGCGGCCCGACCGCGGCCTTCGCGGCACAGAACGACCTGGACGACACCGCGTTCCAGTACGGCACCAGCCCGGGAGCCAAGTACAGCGGTTCGCTGACGCGGACCTACTCCGACGGCGACGTCGTCAAGGTGGAGTTCACCGATCTGATCGTCACGCTGTCGGAGAACGCCAGCGGGACGATCACGGTCGACAATCAGCAGGCCGAGTACACCCAGATCGGCAACTATTACTTCGCCAAGGGGCCGACGGCCTTCTGGAACGGCATCCTCACCGAGCAGCAGAAGGAGAACCTCGACCTCGGTCCGGTGGACAACAAGTGGGCCAGCGCCGAGGCCGCGTTGCCGAAGCTGGGATACGTGCTGTCGCCGAACATCCTGGCCGGGCGTCTCAACGCCGACCTCGTCGATGCCCCCGACCTCGGCGCACAACTGTCGACGCCGAACAAGGACACCCCGGACGCGCGGTTCTGGCCGACCTCCGATCCGCCGATCACCGCCATCGGTGACAACCAGGTGAAGACCGGCGAGTGGACCATCACCTTCGATCCGTCGACCAAGGCCATCACCCACATCAAGGGCTCCTACAAGGTCGAATCGACGACCACCGCCATCGACGCCGATGTGACACCGTTGCCGTTTGCCGAGGTGTCCTCGGTGTTCACCGAACAACATTCCCTGGTGGCCGATCTGACCTCGGTGCCCATTCCGGGCCTGCGGATCGACGACGTGCCCGGCGGTCAGGCCGGTCAGGTGGGCTGGAAGCAGACCGGTGGCTGCACCACCGCCGCATGCGGATACGACTTCACCGTCGGCGGTACCCCGAAGGCGGGCTCCGACGGCCGGCCGGGCCACGTCAACTACGGATTGAAGGTCAACTTCGAGGTCAACGATCTGCCGGCAGGTGCGCTCGGCGGTACCTGCACCCCGGTGGTCCGCACCGACTTCGACCGCACCGCGGGAACCCGGTGTACGGCCACCAACCTCGGTAGCGGCGACGGCAGCATCCGGCCCAACGTCACCTACACATACCTGCCGTTCCTCGACTACACCGCCGACCGGCTCAACTCATACATCGATGACAACAGCACCGCCACCCAGCGCCAGTTCACGATGGTGCGCACCGGGGCGAAGAAGCCCGAGGCCGCCGATTATGGCTTCAGCGTCGCCGCACTGCCGAGCAGCTACGCGGTCAAGGCCGGCGACTATCTGTTCGACGGATACGGCCCGGCGGGCGACTACCTGGTGTCCTTCGCCGAGGGGTATGCCCAGCACGTCACCGGAACGACCTTCGATTCGAGTTGGCCGGGTACGCAGACGTTGCGTGATCAGATGCGCCGGCAGGTCGAGGCCGCCGGTGACAACGGGACCATCGCGTACTACGCGGCGGAGCAGTCGACCACCGATGCCCTCAAGGCGATGGTGGCCGAGGCCGGGTACGGCGACAAGATCCTCGTGTTCTACAGCGAGCCGGAGGACTGACCGACTCGCCTATTGCCCCAGCAGCCGGGCGTCGACGACCTCACCGACCCGGCCGTCGCCGGTATGCAGTGCCAGCCCCGGGGTAATCGGTGCGATCGCGACGGCAGTGCCCCGTCCGTCGAGCTGGACGTAGACGACGTGCAGTCCGGCCTGGACGGGGACCCGCACCGCCGGGCCGCCCTGCAGTGACAACTCGACCGTGCCCGCCGCGTTGGCGCAATAGCCGAGCGCGACGGTCCAGCGCCACTGGATGAGCGGGCCGTCGAGTTGCAGGCGGTCGGCACCGGTGAGCTCCGGGCGGGCGCAGGTCCCCGACCCGGCCGCGAATGTGCGGCGCGGGGTGACCGCGCCGGGCGTGAGGTTCCCCGCGGTGTCGAGTACCGAGAGCTTGTCGGTCCACGAGCCGAAGTCCGGGCGGTCGGCCAGCCGCCCGAACGTCGCACTGATCTGGTTGTACGGATAGGCAACGGGCAGAAGCACTTCCAGCGGTAGTGCCTGATCGAACATCGGATGGTTGCGGTTGGCGGCGAGCGATTTCTTCGCGTTGGCCAGGTACGGACCGGTCGGGTCGTCGCTCCACGACGACTGGTACGACGCCGTCGAGATGAGCGAGGACGCGACGGCCAGCGCAGCGAGCACGGCCACCCCGACCGCCAGGATCGGCCCGCGCTCGGAGTGCCGATCCCGGTCGAGGTCGGTTGTCGCCGCCTCGTGTCGGTGCCGACGGGTCGACCGGGCCGGTGCCGCGATCACCAAGGCCAGCGCGGCGACGATCACCAGCGCGGAGTCCGGCAGGTACCGCATCGTCTGAGCCAGTTCGAGGGCGGTGTTGGCCGAGGACCGGTTCCACATCACCGGGACCTGCGCGATCACCACGTAGAGCGCGGCACAGACGAGCACGGCGATAACACCGCGACGGGCGCGCACCGCCCACACGGTGAAGGCGGCCACCACCACCCACCCGGCCACGATCATCCACACCGCGGGGAAGCCCATCGGCGGGCTGGGGATCCACCGTTCCCAGTCCCACGGGCCGCCGACCAGCGACGGGACGACGGCCCGGTTGATCGAACGCCAGACCAGCTGGGCGGTCTGCGACAGGGAGTGCGCGCCGGCGGTGGCATCCGACACCGACAAGAACAACAACACCCACGCCACGAAGATCGCGCCGAGAGCGGCCCACAATGCGCGGGCCCGGACGACTGCGATCCCGAGTGGCCCCAGGTGGGCGTCGCGATCCGGTTCGTCGTCGGGCGTCGTCGGCGGTGATGTCGGCCCCGGTGAGGTCGGCGCCGGTGACGATGTCGGCGAAGCGAACCGGGCGACCAGCACCGCGACCACCAACGCCACCGGCACGATGTACAGCGATTTCTCGAAGAACGCCAACGCGACAACGAAGATCACCGCGGAGCGGATGACGATCAGCCGTCGGCGACGTGGAGTCGGATCGTCGCGCACGGCGATCACCGCGTCGGCGATGATCCACGCCATCGCCGCCTGGAACGGCAGCGAATTGAGCCCGGCCGACCACCAGATGAAGGCCGGCACGGTCATCGGGGTGACGAGGTAGAAGGCCAACGCGCCCAGCCCCGCCAGGTCGCGTGTCACATCGCGCGGTCCGTCGGCGGATGCGAGCAGCACCCGGATCATCCGCCACACCGCCAGCGATGCGAGTGCCTGAAGGATCACCAGGGTGAGCGCAGGCGCCACCCACTGCACCGGCGCCACGACCGTGGAGATCCCGGCGACCAGGAAGGCCGCGGGCATGAAGTGACCGTCGTGGCTGTTGCCGAGGAACTCCCACGACAGGATCGGCATGGTCGAGGCGCGCCCGATGAGGATCAGGTCGTCCCAGTAGAAGTTCCCGGTCGCGACCAGCCAGCCGCGCACGACGAGCTGCGCGATGATCAGTGTGAACGCGGCGGGCATCACCAGGGCGGCCAACCGCGCAGCGGTGGCAGGTGCGGGGGCGGACGGCGACGTCACGGCACTCGGCATGGCGACCAGTGTCCCTGGCGCGGCGAGCGCGTGGCAAAATCGGCACGATGACCGACCCCAGCAGCCAGCCGTCGCCCGGACCCCGGGTGCCCGGAGCCCAGTCGAGCGGCACGGGCGCTTCGTTCGCCGATTCGATCGACCTGTCGTACTACGAGCTGTCCGCCGATGTCTCCGAACTCTCCGACGACATCGATGTGCTGCGGGGCGAGATCGATCGTCTCGACGCGATCATCCTGGCCGCGGTCAAACGTCGCTCGGCGGTGTCGAAGAAGATCGGCGCCGCGCGGATGGCCTCCGGCGGACCGCGTCTGGTGCACAGTCGCGAGGTCAAGGTCCTCGACCGGTTCGCCGAACTCGGCCAGGAGGGGCACACCCTCGCCATGCTGTTGTTGCGCCTCGGACGGGGCCCGCTCGGCCGCTGAGGTCTCCTCCTCGGGAGGTGTCGCGGGGCTCGGCATCAGCACATAGGGTGGTGTCCATGAGTGACCTCGATGGCACCGAGCACGACATCACCGCAACCCCGTCCTGGCAGGCCCTGACCGCACATCAGGATCACGTCGCGTCCATGCATCTGCGGGAGGTGTTCGCCGCCGACCCGGACCGCGGTCGCGAACTCGTCGTCGACGTCGGCGATCTGCACATCGACTACTCCAAGCATCGCGTGCTGCGCGAGACGCTGGAACTGCTGTTCAGCCTCGCCCGCGACGCCGGCCTCGAGGACAAGCGCGACGACATGTTCGCCGGCGTGCACATCAACACCTCCGAGGACCGCGCGGTCCTGCACACCGCACTGCGCCTGCCCGCCGATGCCGAACTCGTCGTCGACGGTCAGAACGTGGTCACCGACGTCCACCAGGTCCTCGACGCGATGGGCGCCTTCACCGACACGCTACGCAGCGGAGAATGGAAGGGCCACACCGGAAAAGCCATCACCGACGTCGTCAACATCGGTATCGGCGGCTCCGATCTGGGGCCGGTGATGGTGTATCAGGCGTTGCGGCACTATGTGGATTCGCCGATCCGGTGCCATTTCGTGTCCAACGTCGATCCCGCCGACATGGTGGCCACCCTCGACGGCCTCGACGCCGAGACCACTCTGTTCATCGTGGCGTCGAAGACCTTCAGCACGCTGGAGACGCTGACCAACGCAGCCGCGGCCAAGCGGTGGCTGCTCGAGGCGCTCGGCGCCGGCGAGGATGCGGTCGCGAAGCACTTTGTGGCCGTGAGCACCAACGCCGATCGGGTGTCGGCGTTCGGTATCGACACGGTCAACATGTTCGGTTTCTGGGATTGGGTCGGCGGCCGGTACTCGGTCGACTCGGCGATCGGACTGTCGGTGATGGCGGCCATCGGCAAGGACCGATTCGGTGAGTTCCTGCACGGCTTCCACCTGGTGGACGAGCACTTCCGCACCCAGCCACTCGAGCAAAACGCCCCGGTCATCCTCGGCCTGATCGGCTTGTGGTACTCCAACTTCTGGGATGCCCAGTCACGGGTGGTGCTGCCCTACTCCAATGACATGGCGCGATTCGCGGCGTATCTGCAGCAGCTGACGATGGAGTCCAACGGCAAATCGGTGACCGCAGACGGCCATCACGTCACCGCCGACACCGGCGAGGTGTTCTGGGGCGAGCCGGGCACCAACGGCCAGCACGCGTTTTATCAACTGCTGCACCAGGGTACGCGGATGATTCCGGCCGACTTCATCGGATTCGCCGATCCCACAGACGATCTGCCGACCGCGGACGGCACCGGTTCGATGCACGACCTGCTGATGAGCAACTACTTCGCACAGACCAAGGTTCTCGCCTTCGGCAAGACCGCCGACGAGATCGCCGCCGAGGGTGTCGCACCAGAAGTGGTGCCGCACAAGGTGATGCCGGGAAGTCGGCCGTCGACGTCGATCATGGCGCCGACACTGACGCCGTCGGTCATCGGCCAATTGGTCGCTCTGTACGAGCATCAGGTGTTCGTCGAGGGCGCCATCTGGGGGATCAATCCCTTCGACCAGTGGGGCGTGGAACTCGGCAAGACCCAGGCGATGGAACTCCTCGGCGTGATCACCGAGTCCGATGCGCCTGCGGCACTAGATGATTCGTCGACCGACGAGCTGGTGCGCTGGTACCGCACGCACCGGGGCCGGAAGGTTTGAGACTTGCCGCTCCCGCCCGGTTCAGTCCCAGCTAGCCGAATCGAAGACCTCGTCGGGAATGACGTCACCGGGTTGCAGATCGAGGGCCTCGATCCGCGCCATCAGGGCGGCGCACGAGGCGATGTGGGAAATCAGATCGGCGGGTTCGGCGGCACGTTCGGCCGGGTCACCACCGATGAACTCGGGGACGGTGGGCGGCACACACTGACCCAGCGCGAGATCGTCGACACCGGTGGCCTCCCGCCACGCGTCGAAACTCTCACCATCCACCGCCTCGGCGATGTCACCGTCGGCGATCGCGGCCAGCACCTCGTCGACGGTGGCCAGCGGACCCGAACTCCCGCTGGAGGCGTCGAATCCGACGACCGTGTCGGCGTCGAGTGTCTCGTCGTCGGCAAGGGTGAAGTACACGATGCCGCGCCAGTCGGCGGCGAAGGCGGCGAGGTCCTCGCGCCCGAAGACATCGCGCAGCAATTCGTTCACGCTCCCGGTCACCTCCGACGAACCGAAGACCTGAAACACCCCATGGGCCACCACCTGACTCGTCGTATTCGACACATCGGCTACCTTACGCAGGTGACCACGTCTGCGCCGTCCCCTTCCCGGGGGTGCTCACGCATCCTCGGCACGGTACTGGCCGCTGCCGCGCTCGCCGTGACCGCGACCGCCTGCTCGTCGTCGACCCCCTCGTCGGCGCCGGGCACATCGTCGTTCCCGACATCGGTGCCCGTGTCGGTTCCCGCCGGTGCCCCCGCACGTACCGGGCCCGGCACGACGCTGGACTTCGGCGACTCCGCGGTGCTTCCCGTCAACGCCTTCGCACCGTCCGGGGCGACCGCGATGTACACGGTCACCGGGATCACGCCCGGTGAGGGCGTCCCGGACACCTCGACGCAGGGCGGTAAGGCGTACTTCGTCTACCTCACCGTCACGTCGCTGGCGGCGCGTCCGTCGCCCGCTCCCGGGGTGGTCGGGTTCGCCGGCAGCCCGGACGGCCATACCGCCGCGCTGACGCTGCCGCCACCCGTGCCGTTGACGGCATGCGCCAACCCGGAACCGCCGGAGACGATGAAGCGCGGGGACTCGTACGCCACCTGCCTGGTCGCCTACGCCGACGCCGACCAGGAACTGACGAGTGTCATCTACTGGGCCGACACCACCGGCGATGAGGGCTTCGACTTCAAGTCCTCGCCGGTGCTGTGGGGGACGCCGGTCGTCCCGTCGGGCAGTTCGACGGCACCGTCGGCGCCCGCCTGACAGCTCAGTCGTCGATTCCGAGCACTACGACGTCGCCGGTCGCCGGCAGCAGATACGCCGTCGCCCGCCAGTCGTCACCGGTGAACGCCGCGTCGACCCCCGCTCCGCCGAGCACTTCTCCGGCCGGGAGGTCGGTGGCCAGTTCGAACCTCAGATCATCCGGCGGGTGATCGCCGACGGCAGGAACTTCAGGGCCGCGGCGATCGGCACCCACGGCCACGACGGCACCGGAGCGTAAGCCTTCTCGGCCTCGACGGCTGCGACCATGGCGCGCACACCGTCGTCGGTGTCGGCCATCAGTGAGGTCTTCACGCCCCGGTTGATGTCGGTTTCGATATAGCCGGGCAGCACGATCGACACCGTGATCGGTGAGTTCGCGAACTCCGCCTGCAGGCCCTGTCCGATCGCGGTCAGTCCCGCCTTCGACGCCGAGTACGCGGTCTGTGCCTTCGGCATGCCGCGGATGGCGCTCATCGAACTGATCAGGACGAGGTGGCCGTGATTCTGTGCGCGGAAGATCTCGAGTGCGGCCTCGGCCTGCGCGAGCGCGCCGATCAGGTTGGTCTGGATGGTCTCGATGTTGGCGTGCATCTTTCCGGTGCCCAGTGGCGCACCCTTGCCGAGGCCGGCGTTGACGATGACGCGGTCGAGGCCGCCGAGGTCGTCCCGCAGTTTCCCGAACGCCACGGCCACGGTGTCGACATCGGTGACGTCGAGTTCGGTCAGCGCCACATGCGCGGCCGCCGGCCGCAACTCGTCGGCGAGGGTCTCGAGCCGATCGATGCGGCGGGCCGCGAGCCCGAGGGACCGGCCCTTCGCGGCGAACTCGCGGGCCATCCCCTCGCCGAGTCCCGAACTCGCGCCGGTGATGATGATCTTGTTGCGTGCACTCACATCGGCCAACCTACCGATCACCACCGCATCACGAGTACCGCGGTCTGGCCGTCGGGTCCCTCGATCACCTCGGTTCGTGCGTCCGGGGCGAGTGCGGCGGCCGCGGGGACCTGCGCGAGATTCATCTCCAGCGCCAGCACGCCGTCATCGGCGAGATATCCGGACGCGGCGGAGACGAGCTCGCGGATGTGATCGAGGCCGTCGGCGCCCGCGGTCAACGCGGCACGGGGTTCGTGGTCGGCCGCTTCGCGGGGCATGAGGTCGATCGCCGCGTCCGGGACGTAGGGCGGGACGGCCGCGATCACGGTGACGGCTCCGACGCAGCCCGTGGGTAGCCCCGACAGGCCGTCGCCTCGATGAACGTGACCGTGTCCCAGCAGGTTCTGACGCGCGTACCGCAGCGCCCGGTCGTCGATGTCGGTCGCATGGACGTCGGCCTCGGGCAGCCACGCCTGCGCGGTTGCCGCGATCGGGGCGACCCCGCTGAACGCCTCCACGATGAGGGGGTGCCGGACGGTTGCCCCGCGCGCGATCGTCACCGCCGCGAGCACCTCGGATCGCTTGCGCGGCACGAAGACACCGGGGCCCACCGAGAGGCGTCGGCCGGCGAATTCCACCCAGCCAACGATGTGCTCGAGTGGTTCACCGGCGATGCGACGCGCGACGAAGCGCTCGAGTTCTCCGGTGTCGCGGGCGGATTGGCGCAGTATCGTCGCCTCCTCCTCGGCGAAGACACATCCCGCCCGACGCAACGCGGCGACCAGCGAATCCCGTTGGTGCGCCGCCACTGTCGTGCCGGCTCTCACTTGAGTAGTCGGGACATGCGACGGTCGGCGAGGATCTTGCCGCCGGTTTGGCAGGTCGGGCAGTACTGAAAGGAGCGATCCGCGAAGGACACCTCGCGGATCGTGTCACCACACACCGGACAGGGCAGACCGGTACGTGCGTGCACCTTGAGTCCGGTTCGCTTCTCGGACTTGAGCTTCGCCACGCCCTGACCTTCGAGCCGGCCGATGGCGTCGGTGAGGACGTCCCGCATGGCCGCGTACAGGGTGTCGACCTGTTCTGCGTTCAGGGTTTTCGCCGACGCGAACGGTGACAGTTTGGCGGCGTGCAGGATCTCGTCGGAGTAGGCGTTGCCGATGCCGGCCATGACCCGCTGATCGGTGAGGACGTTCTTGATGCGTCCCGTCGCGCCCGCCAGGATGTCGGCGAACTCGTCGCGGTCGAGCGCCAGCACGTCGGGCCCGAGGGTGGAGATGCGTTCGACGTCGGTGATGTGGCGGACGATCCACACCGCGAGACGTTTCTGGGTTCCGGCCTCGGTGACGTCGAAGCCCTCCCCACCGCCACCGGCGGCCGGCATGCCGCAGTGCACCCGGAGCGCGATGGGGCTCTTGCCGCCGGGGCGCAGCGGCCGCGGCGAGAGGTCGTCACTCCAGCGCAGCCAGCCCGCCCGGGAGAGGTGGATGACCAGGTTGATCACCGGTTCGGGGTCGTCGGGCGTGCCCGGGATTGTGCGGATGATGACGTACTTTCCCACTCGGCCCACCGATTCCACGGTCCGGCCGACCAGGGCGGTGTACGGCGGATCGGCGGTCTTGAGGACCGACAACGACGCGACGTCGACGCGGCGGATCGGCAGTCCGGCGGCACGACCGTCCACGAAATCGGCGATCGCGGCAACCTCGGGCAGTTCGGGCATGGCTCCAGTGTGCTCTAGTAATCAGATGAGTTCCGCTCTTTCCGACGCCGAGTTGGCCGCTCGTATCGCGGCGGGTGCCGGTGAGATCCTGCTCGGCGTGCGGTCCGGCGGTCTTCTCGGTGGTCGGCTTCTCGGTGATGCGGGTGATGCGCTGGCACAGGCGTGGATCGGGACGGTGCTGCAGCGTCACCGGCCGCGCGATGCGGTGCTGAGCGAGGAGGCCGTCGACGTCGGCGACCGGATGAGCGCCGATCGTGTCTGGATCATCGACCCGCTCGACGGCACCAGCGAATTCGCGGCCGGCAGCAGTCACTTCGCGGTGCACGTCGCCCTGACCCGGCACGGCGTGGTGACCGATGCGGCCGTATCCCTGCCCGCGACCGGCGAACTCTTCCGCACCGACACCGTCGATCCCCCGCCGACGCAGCCCTCCGGCCGGATCGCGACGTCGCGCTGGGGAACCAGTTACGAGGTGGCGGTGGTGGCGCAGCGTCTACATCTGCACACGACGCCGATCGGGTCCGCCGGGGCGAAGGCGATGGCCGTGGTCCGCGGCGACGCCGATGCGTACGTGCACTCCGGCGGGCAGTACGAGTGGGATAACGCCGCACCCGTCGGGGTCGCGCTGGCCGCCGGTCTGCACTGCAGTCGCCTCGACGGGTCGGAGATCGTCTACAACCGGCCGCAGCCGTACATGCCGGACTTCGTCATCTGCCGGCCCGAGCTCGCCGCGCCCATCCTCGACATCATGGGTGAGACCTGGTGGTGAGACCACTCAGCCCTTGCGGATGAGGTAGATGTCCATGATCCAGCCGATCCGCGCGCGTGCCTCGGCACGCGCGCGGACGATCTCGTCGGTGACGTCGCCGACGCGGCCGGAGATGAGGATCTCGTCGGCCGTGCCGAGGTAGGCACCCCACCAGATGTGGTCGTCGGCATCGGCGGTGTACCGGAACGCGAGATCGGCGTCGAGCATCACGATCTGGTTGGTGTCGGCACCCGGCGGGGTGTCGGCAAGCCGACGCCCGGTGGTGAAGTGGATCGGTTCGCCCACGCGGTTGGCGACGATTCGGTGCGCGGCGGTCAAGGCGCTCGCACTGGTCACGCCGGGAATGACCTCGACGGCGACCGCGAGGTCGTCGCGGGCGGCGAGATCGTCGACGATGCGCAGCGTCGAGTCGTAGAGGGCGGGATCGCCCCACACGAGGAATGCGGCGATTCCGGTGTCGGGAACGTGCTCACCGATCGCGCCGGCGATCACCTCGGCGCGGGCGGCGTGCCACCGGCGGACCTCGGCGTCGTAGTCGGAGGGGTGCCGGTCGCGCGGCGGATCACCGATCTCGATGAGCGAATAGCCCTGTGGCGCATGCCTTTCCAGGATGTTGCGGCGCGCATCGAGCAGGCCGCCCTTGCTCGTGCCCTTGTCGAGAGCGAGAAAGGCATCGACGTCGGCCATGGCCTCGATGGCCTGCAGTGTGATCTGTCGTGGGTCGCCGGGTCCGATACCGATGACGCGGATGGTGACGTGCATACCTTAGATCTTGACGCGCGGCAGGCCGTGTTTGCGCGCGGTGATGTCGAGGATCAATTGACGAGGTGCCAGGCGGCGCAGCAGAAAGACGATTCCGGCGCTGTTTCCCTTGGCGTAGAACGGCTTCGGATGCTCGGCGAGGGAGGCGTCGACGATGGTCGTGGCCATGGTCTCGGCGTCGATGCCCTGTTCCTCGTTGCGGCGGGTGGCCGCGGCGAGTGTCTGGTATTCCTGCGCATACGGTGAGCCGTCGGCGATGTGGATGCTGCGGCGGTCGCCGATCCCGGTGGCGATGGTGCCCGGTTCGACGCTGATCATCCGAATGCCGTACGGCGCAACCTCTCTGCGGGTGGCGAGGGCGAAGGCCTTGAGCGCCGACTTGGTGGCGGCGTAGTTGGAGCGGAAGGCGACCGGGAAGCTCGACAGCATGGACCCGACCATGACCACCGTGCCGTGGCGGCGCTCGCGCATACCGGGCAGCACCGCCTTGGTGATGGCGACGGGCCCGAAGACGTTGACGCGGAACAGATCTTCGATGGCACTCATCGTGGTGTCCTCAAGGGCACCGGCCTGTGATTCGCCGGCGTTGTTGATCAGGATGTCGACGGCGCCGACCTCGGCCACCGCCGCGGTCGCGGAATCGTAATCGGCATTGTCGAGCCGGACGTAGGTGACGCCGGGGATCGGGTCGGCCACCGTGTCGGGATGGCGGCTGGTTCCGTACACGCGGTGGCCGCGTGCGACCATCTGGCGGGCCACCTCGGCGCCGATGCCGCTGGTCGCGCCGGTGACGAGGACGGTGAGCGGAGCTGGTGTTGATGTCACCCGCCCACCGTATCGCCTAACCGAGCACCGATGACCGGGGTGGGAGATACGGCCCGCGCACCGCCTTCGCGTGATATCGAGCGTGGGACATCGCAACACGAATAATGCGGCAACCCAGACGTTTCCGTCGCCGATCGGCTCCTGCGCGTAACGAGTCCGACAGACCGGCTTATTAGCAAGTGAAAGGATTATCGAGACAGGAGAAGTTCATGAGTCACCCACGACGTACGTTTCGAGGCTGCCTTCTGGCGGCCGTCTCGGCAATCCTCATCGGCGTCGGCTTTGTGGCAGGTTCGCCCTCCGCGGCCGCTGCTCCGTCGACGGGCACCGTCAACGGTCTGAGTCCGTTCTGGGTGAAGCCCGAGTTGGCGCTGACGCGCGCCCAGGTCACCTACGATCCCGCTGCCGGCCACCTGCAGGTGACACTTACGCACCGAGTGGCTCGACCGCGTGGCGCGGAGCTGGGTGAGTCCATCGATGTCACCTCGACATCCAAGTACGCGATGTCGTCGACCGAAGCCGACGGCGTCCACATCTACAGTCACGTCGCCGCCAACGACACGCGGCAGACCTGGTTCTACATCACCAAGGATGGCCCACAAAGCGACCGCGGCCCGGTCACCGTGCAGGTGAACGGCGCGTCGACCACGTACACCATCGATTCACCCGACATCCGAGCACTCCCATTGCACTACATCTCCGCCCACACCGACGACGCGCAGGTCTGCGAGTCCTCGTGCATGCCCGGCGGAACCATCGACGAGCACCGATTCTGAGTGGAGTTGCGTGGGATCCGACGGAAGCCGGCAAGAGTGCCCGGCAAGAGTGCACTGTGCGCCTTCGTAGATCTTTTTCAAACCACACAGTGGGCGCACACCCGGCCGGAACATCACAGTGCCCCAGGCAGGATTCGAACCTGCGACCCTTCCTTTAGGAGAGGAATGCTCTATCCCCTGAGCTACTGAGGCGGGGACCGGGTGAAGTGATGGAGGAGTTCCCGCGATGTCGTGCTTTCGCGGAGCTTCTACCTGGTGTTTCTTCGTCCAGCCCATGTCGGTGACCGCGCGCGCTCCGGCTGCCGACGTGTGGAGTCTACGGCAGCCGGATATGGACATGGCAATACACCTCACGCCGGTGAGGTGACGCCCTCACAACCAGCCAACGCTCCCGCGCATTCGAATCGCGACAGGTCGAGCATTCGGTCGGTCATCTCCCGCGACTGGCGCCACGCGCTCCCTACCCTGGGCACCATCACGAACGTCGAGCGCACCCAGCATCTCGCCGCGGTCGGCGTAGCGACGATAGATGGTCGTGCGGGCGACTCCCGACGCGGCGGCTGCAGTCCCCGCAGGAGGCGCCGGCTCGGCCCCGCCGGCCGCGGACACCACCCACGAGGCGGCAGCGGCCCGCGCCTTGTCGCCACGGACCGTGCCCTGCCCGCCGCAGCCCGTCGGCACGACACCCCGCCCACCCGCGCCGCCGAATTCACCCGACCGCTCGCCCGTGCGACCATGACTGTGTGACGACCCCCGAAACCGAACGCGCGGCACGCCTGCTCGATGCGCAGGCCAAGGCGGAGAGCCTGTTCCAGGAGGTTACCGACCGCGGCATGATCCGGGCCGGCGTCACCGAGCGTGAACTCTCGAACGAGATCCGCGACCTCGCCGCCGATATGTTCGGCGTCACCCGCCACTGGCACAAACGCATCGTTCGGGCCGGCGAGAACACCCTGGAGACCTACCGGGCCAATCCCCCCGACCGGGTCATCGCCGACGACGAGATCGCCTTCCTCGATTTCGGACCGATCTTCGAGGAGTGGGAAGCCGATTTCGGGCGCACCTTCGTTCTCGGCGACGATCCGGCCAAACATGCCCTGGCCCAGGCGCTTCCCACCATATGGACGGCCGGCCGCGAGTTCTTCCGGATCACTCCGGATATCACCGGCGCTCAACTGTTCGACCACGTCGTCGCGCTGAGCGAGGACGCCGGCTTCATCTTCGGAGGTCAGATCGCCGGACATCTCGTCGGCGAGTTCCCCCACGAGACCATCGACGCCGCCGAGATCGAGAGTTACATCGCCCCCGGTTCCGACGGGCCGATGCGCCGAACGGACAAGCGCGGCAACATGTGCCATTGGATTCTCGAGGTTCACCTGGTGACCACCGACCGCCGGTTCGGCGGATTTTACGAGGAACTTCTCGACCTTCCCTGACGAATACCCAAGCAGTGTGGACTGTTCGCATTTCTATGGCTGGCATCTCAGCCATGCCGACATCCCGGACCGTCTCCACCGATGCCGATTCCCCCGACCATTACGACGTCGTCGTCATCGGATCCGGTTTCTGCGGTTCGGTCGCGGCCCTGCGGCTCACCGAGAAGGGCTAGCGCGTCGCCGCCCTCGAGGCCCGCCGACGCTTCGCCGACGACGAGTTCGGCGGCGCGGGTCCGGAACGTCACACACGGGCTGATCGCGCTCCTCACCATGACGGGCGGGGTGAGGCACCCTCGCCGAGGATGCGTAATGCGTCGACGACCACGCGCGTGGCGGCCTCGCCGATGACGGCGGTCAGCGCCGAGATCTCCGCCGCGGCGGCCGCACCGGCCAGCCGCATCACCGACTCGCCCCGATCGGTCAGTTCGATCAGTCGCGCCCGGCGGTCACTCGGATGCGCCGTCCGCACGACGTACCCGTTCGATTCCAGCGCCTCGACGATGGCCGCCGCCGACTGCTTGGTCATCCCGAGGTGCCGGGCGATGTCGTTGATCGATGCCCCGCCGCCGGCGATCCGGGCGAAGACCAGCCCGTGGACGGGACGCAGCCCGTGGTGACCGGCCTCGACGACGCGACGGTTGATGCGTTCGTTCACCCCGGACTCCGCCTGCATCAGCAAGAACGGCAGCATCGGTTCGACCGACGGAACACTTGACATATGGACAGTCTAGCTGTCCTATAAAGACAGTCACACTGTCTATCTGGGAGTCCGGCATGCCGCTCATCGATTCGCCCCGCCACCACGACCTGCACGGGGCCACCTTCAGCAGTTACGTCTGCCCGTCCACCGGGAGTCGCGAACTGTGCGCCTGGCGGACGACGCTGGGCCCCGCTCAGCCCGGAGCCGACCACCGCGTCGACCACGAGGAGGTGTTCCTGGTACTCGCCGGCACTCCACGGATCACGCTGGACGGCCTGGTCACCCACGCCCACGTCGGTGACGTGGTGTTTGTGCCCGCGGGAAGCTCTGTCCGCCTGGACAATCCGGGAGCAGACGAATGCCAGGTGTGGGTGTCCGCGCCCGTGGGGCTGACGGCGACCACCGCGCAGGGGCAGCGGATCATCCCGCCGTGGACGTTGTGAGCGTCACGACGCCGCTCGGCCGGCGTCGGCTACCCGATCCAGTCCCAAGTGCTCGCGCAGGGTCGTCCCGACGTATTCGGTGCGGAAACTGCCCCGCTCCTGCAGTAGCGGAACCACCTCGTCCACAAACCGATCCAGACCGCCCGGGGTGATGTGCGGGACGAGGATGAAACCGTCGCTGACGTCGTTCTGCACGAATCGATCGATCGTGTCGGCCACGGTCCGAGCACTGCCCACGAACGCCTGCCGTCCGGTCACCTCGATGATGAGTTCGCGGATGGACCACCCGTGGGACTGCGCGCGTTCCCGCCACTCGCGGGCCGTCTCGAGCGGGTCGCGGTAGGAGCGCACGCTGGCCCGGCCGCGCGCAACGGTGTGCTCACCGAGGTCGGGGTCGATGTCGGGCAGTGGCCCGTCGGGATCGACGT
Source organism: Gordonia sp. NPDC003950 (assembly GCF_053605205.1). Lineage (NCBI taxonomy): Bacteria > Bacillati > Actinomycetota > Actinomycetes > Mycobacteriales > Gordoniaceae > Gordonia > Gordonia sp. NPDC003950. The sequence goes on from NZ_JBSGIT010000002.1 coordinate 149,999, forward strand.
CGGAGAGGTCGCGATTCCACACCTGTTCCAGGAAGCGGATCGCGGTGGCCCCACTGACCTGGGCCAGTCGCACCTCGTGCGCCAACTCGGCGGCCTCGGCGTCGGTGTCACCGAGGACGAAGGTGGCCGCCGGCAGGATGAGCAGTTGCTCGCGGCGACGCCCGTACTTCGACAGCCGTGATTTCACGTCCTGGTAGAACTTCTGTCCTTCGTCGAATGCACTGTGCCGGGAGAAGATGGCGTCGGCCTTCGCGGCGGCGAACTCGCGGCCTTCCTCGGAGTCACCGGCCTGGAAGATCACCGGGCGCCCCTGCGGACTGCGCGGCACAGCGAACTGGCCGGCGATGTCGAATTGCTCTCCGGTGTGGACGAATTCACCGACGTCGCCGTCACGCAGGAATCGGCCGGATTCCTTGTCGGCGACAATCTCGTCACCACGCCACGATCCCCAGAGTTCGACGGCGGTGTCGAGGAACTCCTTGGCGCGTGAATACCGTTGCGTGCTCGCCAGATAGCCGCCGCGACGGAAGTTCTCACCGGTGAACTCATCCCAGGAGGTGACGACATTCCACGCGGCCCGCCCGGCGGTCAGGTGATCGAGACTGGCGAATTGCCGCGCCACCTCGTACGGCTCGTTGAAGGTGGAGTTGATGGTGCCGGTGAACCCGAGTCGCCCGGTCACCGCGCCGAGTGCGGCGAGGATCGAGAAGGTGTCGGGTCGTCCGACGACGTCGAGATCGTAGATCAGGCCGTTCTGCTCGCGCAGTCGCAGCCCTTCGGCGAGGAACAGGAAGTCGAACCTGCCGCGTTCGGCAGTCTGCGCGAAGTGCCGGAAGGACTCGAATTCGATGTGGCTGCCCGCCGTCGGGTCGCTCCACACGGTGGTGTTGTTGACGCCCGGAAAGTGGGCGGCGAGATGGATCTCCTTGCGTGGCGTGGTCATGGCGCTCTCCGATCAGGCTGCGTAGCGATTGGCGGGTCGAGCAAGGCCGAGGTGGCCGCGGAGTGTCGGGGCGGTGTAGCGATCCCGGAATCGGCCGCGACGCACCAATTCCCGGGTGAGGTCGCGGCTGATAGCGAGCAGATCGTCGGGCAGTACCGCGGGCCGCAACCGCACCCCGGCAAGGGCCTGGCCGCCGTCGCCGCGCGGCACCCACTCCTCGATGAGATCGGCAAGTCCGGCTGGGGTGCCGACGAAGATCCGCGCGTCACTGACGAATTCGCTCCCGGCCAGATCATCGAGATGCGCTTGCCGCGCTGCGGCGGCCGCATCCGTCTCCGCGAGGATGACCGTCAGGTCCGCGAAGACCCGCACCGGAGGATCGCCGCCGGACGCGCGTTGGGTGGCAGCGATCTCGGCCACCGACGCGACGGCTTCCGCGGCCGAGTTCGGGGTGATGAATCCGATGTCGGCCGACGCCCCGATCAGAGCGTAGGCGGCACTGTTGTGCCCAAGGATCGCGATCGGAGGTGCCCCTTGAGGCGGCCGTGGCGTGATCGCGGGACCACGCACGCGGAAGTACTCACCTTCGAAGTCAATGTAGTGCAGCTTGTCCCGGTCGATGAACCGGCCGGTCGCCACGTCACGGATCTCGGCGTCGTCCTCCCACGAATCCCACAGGCGCCGAAGGACCTCGGCGTGGTCGCGGGCCTCGGTGAACAGCGCGTCGACGACCACCGGATCGAGGTCACCGGGCACCAGGTCCGGCAGGGTACGGCGGCCGAAGAGTCCCGCATCGGCGGCGCTGCCGTCGACCCGCAACTGCACGCCCGCACGCCCGGAACTGACAAAGTCCAGTGTCGCAACCGCTTTGGATGTGTGGAAAGGTTCGGTGTGGGTGGTGATCGCGGTCGGGAGGATACCGATCGCCCGCGTCGTCGGGGCAATCCGATTGGCGATGAGCACGGCGTCGAGCCGGCCCCGTACCCGGTCGGTACGTCGGTCCGGGACGAACGGATGATCACGCTGCAGACCGAGTCCGTCATCGATGGTGACGAAGTTGAGCACTCCGGCCTCGGCCTCGCCCACCAGGTCCGCCCAGTAGCCGCCGGTGAGCAGTTCGGTGGGCCGCGCGGCCGGTTCGCGCCACGCCCCCGGATGCCATCCGGCATCGGCAAGGGCGACGGCGAGGTGGATGTGATCAGCCATGAGTGGCCTCCGTGGGGCGATGGGCGCGACCCTCTCCGGGGATGGCCGCGATGAGTTGGCGGGTGTAGTCGTGACGTGGATCGCCGAAGATGTCTGCGACGTCGCCCTCTTCGACGATGTCACCGGCCCGCATGACCGCGACGCGGTGACTGATCTGACGGACGACCGCCAGATCGTGGGAGATGAACAGATACCCGATGCCGTGGTCGCGTTGCAGGTCGGCGAGCAATGCCAGCACCTGCGCCTGCACGGTGACGTCGAGCGCGGACACCGGTTCGTCCAGAATCAGCAGGCGCGGTGTGGTGGCCAGTGCCCGGGCGATCGCCACCCGCTGACGCTGGCCGCCGGACAGCGCGGTCGGGCGACGGGTGGCCAGAGCCGGATCCAGCGCCACCGCGATCAGCAGTTCCCGCACCCGGCGATCTCGTTCGGCGCGCGGTGTCCGGCCCAGCGGCTCGGCGATGATCTGCGCCACCGTCAGTTTCGGGTTCATCGCGGCGTAGGGATTCTGATAGACGAACCCCACGTCACCGCGTCGGTCACCCACCTCGATCCGGCCGGCGTCATTCGATTCGAGGCCGGCCAGGATTCTCGCGGTGGTGGTCTTGCCCGACCCGCTCTCCCCGACGAGCGCGAGCGTCTCCCCGGACCGCACCCGCAGCGAGACGTCGTTCACGGCCGCGATCCGACCGGCGCGCCCGACCCGGAAGGTCTTCGAGACATGTTCTGCGCGTGCGACGATCGGCGCCTCCGGCGGTATCGGGGCGACCAGCCGTCGCGACGTGAGCCCGGGCGCATCGGCGATCAGGCGTCGGGTGTATCCGTGCTGCGGATCACCGAGGATCTGCTGTGCCGTACCGGTTTCGACGATACGTCCGCCCGCCATCACGATGATGCGGTCGGCACGGTCGGCGGCGACGCCGATGTCGTGTGTGATCAGCAGCAGTGCCGTCACCCCACTGCTCGTCCGCTCCTCGAGATGATCGAGGATGCGTCGTTGCACCGTGACATCGAGCGCGCTGGTCGGCTCGTCGGCGATGATCAACTCCGGTTCGCAGGCCGCGGCGATGGCGATCAGCACGCGTTGCCGTTGTCCGCCGGAGAGCTGGTGCGGGAGTTGACCGTAGCGTAGTTCGGCATCGTGGAGGCCGGCCTCCACGAGATGCTCGACGGCGTGCGCACGGGCGGTCCTGCGTGCAGCACGACCATGAATCCGCAACACCTCGGCGACTTGATCACCCACCGGATGTACGGGATTGAGCGCGGTGCCGGGGTCCTGGGGAACGAAACCGATACGTGCCCCGCGGATCCGGTTGAGGGCCCGCACCGACAGGCCGTCGATCCGATCGCCGGTCAACTCTACGCGTCCCGACGCGGATGCGTTGCGCGGCAGCAACCCGATGATGGAGTGGGCCAGCGTCGATTTGCCGGACCCGGATTCCCCCACCACCGCCACGGTCTCGCCCGGTTCGATCCTCAGGTCGACCCCGGCGACGGCGTCGGTCTCGGAATGGTCGACCCGATAGCGCACCCGCAGATCCGACACTGTCAGTAGCGTGCTCATCGCTGTTCTCCCTCGGCGATGCGGTGGCCGATGGTGTGCGCGGCGAGCACGACCGCGACAATCGCCAACCCCGGCAGGGTGGTCATCCACCACGCGGTGGCCAGATAGTTGCGGCCTTCGGAGATCAACGAACCCCACTCCGGAGCCGGTGGGGTGGCTCCGAACCCGAGGAACGACAGGGAGGAGATCAGCAGGATCGCCATGCCGAATTCGGCTGCGGCCAGCGCGAGTACGGGAGCATACGAGTTGCGCAGCACGTGACGGCCGAGGATCACCGGTCGCGGCACCCCGAACGCCCGGGCGGCCTCCACGTACGGTGCATGACGCACCCGTAACACCTCGGCCCGCATGACGCGCGCGAATCCCGCGATGAGCACCACCGCGACGGCGATGGCGACCTTGGTGGTGCCGAATCCGAGTGCGGCGATGATCGCGAGTGCCAACAGCAGTTGCGGAATCGCGAGCATCACGTCGATGGCGCGCATGATCACACCGTCGGTGAGATCACCCGCGGTGCCGGCGATCAACCCGAGCAGGGCACCGATCGCCAGTGCGATCGCGACGGCGGAGACCGTGGCGGTCAGCGACAACGCCGCGCCGTGGACGAATCGCGTGTAAACATCCCGACCAAGATTGTCGGTGCCGAACCAGTGCTCGGCACTCGGCGCCCGGAGCTTGTCGGCGGGCACCGCGAGGAGTGGATCGCCATCGGCGAACACCGATGGTACGACCGCGAATCCGAGTGCCAGCGCGATCACGGCCACGCTCAGGACCGTGGTGGCGTTGCGGCGCAACCACACCCCGATCGCGTCGGGGCGCGCACGCCAGACCGGCCACGACCACGACGACGCGGACGACACCGAGGACGGGGCACTGGACTGCTCAGACATTGACCACCTCACGTGGGCTGCGATCGTCGACGGACGCGGTGGTCGGTGTCGGGGCGGACCGCCTCACCACTCGAGGATCGATGAACGGATAGGCGATGTCCACCAGCAGGTTCACGGTGACGAAGACCGCGGCGGAGAACGTCACCAGGGCAAGGACCAGCGGGATATCTTGCGCCAGAACGGCACTCTGAGCGAGCTTGCCGACGCCGGGCCGGGAGAAGACGGTCTCCACGACCACCGCACCGCCGAGGAGGTTGCCCACCACGACACCGGCCACGGTCAACGCGGGCAAGGAGGCGATCCGCAGGATGTGGTGGGTGATGACCCGAATCCGACTCGCCCCCTTGGCGGTCGCCGTCTGCACGAATGGCTCGGCATCCGTGGCGCTCATGCTCGTGGCCAGAACCTGACCGATGACTCCGGCATACGGGATCGCCAGGGTGACCACGGGCAGGACCAGTGAACCGGACCGGGTGTCACCGAACGCCGGCAACCAGGCGAGCCGAAAAGCGAAGATCTGCAGCAGGATCAGACCGACCCAGAACGTGGGCAGGGCCACGACCAGCGGTGGGACCGACAGCAGTGCGCGCCGCAGCCCTGACCACGAGGTGTAGGTGGCGGTGACGGCCAATCCCACGCCGAGACACACGGCGAGCAGCACCGAGGTGAGTGTCAGGGCGACGGTGCTCGGCAGTGCGTCGGCGATGACCGCGGTGACCGGCCGGCCCTGAGAGATCGACACACCGAAGTCACCGTGGACCGCGCCGGTCAACGCCGACCAATACTGCTGCCCCACCGACTGATTCAGGCCGTAGCGGGCCCTGAGGGCCTCGACCGCCGCCGGATCCACCGGTGTCGACGCATCGCCCGAGGTGGCGATGGCCACCGGATCGGACGGCAGCAGAATCAGGATGACGAACGCCACGGTGAATGCCGCCCACAGCACCCCGAGGGCGGAGAGCAACCGGATTCCGAGATAACGCAGCATCGTCGCGTTCACCGCCCGGACAACCACGTGTCGTGGAACTGCAACCGCGACGAGGCGTCGAACGTCACCTGATGGGTGGTGGCCGCGGCACCGATGGCCTGCGACAACTCGATGGTCGGGACGAACAATCCGTTGTCGAGGATCTGTTGTTGTGCGGTCGCGAGGTGGACATTGCGTTGCGCGGTGTCGGTGGTGGACTGTTCCCCGGCCAGGGCCACATCGAGAGCGGGAATCGGTCCGCGCCGGTTCAGGTTTCGTCCGGTGAGCCCGAACTGGGTGCGCAGGATGTCGCCGTCGGCACGGGTCACATTGTAGTAGACCGCGTCGTAGTCACCGGAGTTCTGCCGGACCGTGGCCGTGGCCGCCGGCACGACGTCGAGTTTCAGTTCGACGCCCACATTCTTCAGTTGCTGCTGGACGAGTTCGAGGATGGCCTGGTTGCCGGCGAACACCGGACTGTAGAGCACCGAGAAGCTCAGGCGTTGTCCGTCCTTGGTCCGGATTCCATCGGCGCCGGCCCTCCAGCCGGCGTCCTCGAGAATCTTCTTCGCCGTGTCCGGCTGAAAGCGCAACTCGGCCGAGGAGTCCGAGTATCCGGGGGTGTTGGACGCCAGGACTCCGGTGGCGGGATGGAAGTCGTCGTCGAGGACGGTGGTCACCAACTCCTGCCGGTTGATCGCCGGCAGCAGTGCGCGCCGCACCGCGGCGTCGGCGAGGACACCACGGGATACGTTGGGCTGCAACCCGAACGGTACACCCGGGTTCACCGCGGTGAGGACCTGTCCACCGGCCGCGGTGATCTGCGGCTTGTCGTTGGGCAGGGCGTCGCTGATCGCGTCGAGCTGCCCGGAGGCGAGCGATCCGGTGCGCACCCCGGACTCCCCGATCACCGTGAAGTCGATGCCGTCGACGTAGGCGTCACCGGCGTGACCGAATACCGACGATCCCCAGCGGTATCCGGTGCGTTTGCGCAGTGACGCCGACTTGCCTTGCGCCCAGCCCGAATACACGAACGGTCCTGATCCGATGTTGGTGCCCTGGCACCTCTCCTCCGGCGTTGCGGCGACGGTGGTGTCGGACTGAATCCCCAACTGTGGAGTCGAGGTGGCCTGCAGGAACTGCGCATTGGGGGCACCGAACGCCACCCGCGCGGTCAGCGGAGCGACGACGGTGGTGCCGGCGTATCCGCCGAGGTAGGTCGCCGCCAACGGTGCCTTGGCCGCGCCGAGCGGCCCGACGATGGCGTCGAAGTTCTCCTTGACGGATTCGGCGGTGAGCGGGGTGCCGTCGCTGAAGGTGACACCGGGCTTGAGGTGGAAGGTGAAGGTCCGCGCATCCGGGCTCACCTCCCAGCTCTGGGCGAGCCAGGGCTTGAGTTTGCCATCACCCGGGTCCTGATCGGTGAGTGAATCGACGACCTGCCGGGTGACATAGATCGTCTGGTTGGTGCCGCTCTGGGCCGGGTCCGAGCATGTGGGGGCGTCGGAGAGTCCGTAGCGCAGGGTGCCTCCCGGCACCGGCGGTCCGGCGTCGTCGGAGCCCGAGGACCCAGAACCGCAGGCGGTGAGCACACCGGCCACGGCCACCACGGCGAGTGTGGAGACGGCCGGTTTCGCAGTGACAGCGATGCGCTTCATCAGATCAGCCCCCACGCCTTGGCGAGCAGCTCATGCGACCTCAGCCGGTCAGCATGGTCATGGGTGACCGAGGTGATGACGAGTTCGTCGGCGTCGGTGAGGCGCCCGAGTGCAGCGAGCCGCTGCACGACGGTGTCGGGTGAGCCGACGAACTGGGTCTCGAGCCGATCGGCGACCAGTGCCAGCTCGTCGGCGGGCAGCGGCTGCGCCGTCGCCGGGTCGGGGTACTCGATGGCGCCGTGGCCGGTGCGGATGCTGTGCACCCACCGCCCGTAGCCGTTGGCCAGATGCCGCGCGGTGTCGTCGTCGTCGGCCACCACCACGTCGGCGGACACCACCACATAGGGTTCGTCCAACACCGACGACGGGCGGAACGCCTGCCGGTACGCCGCGACCGCTTCGCGGGTGGTGCCGGGGCTGACGTGGTAGTTGGCCGCGAACGGGAGTCCGCGGGCACCGGCGACGTGAGCGCTCTGCCCCTTGCTGCTGCCGAAGATCCACACCTGCACGTCGGCTCCCTCACCCGGAACCGCATGCAGCTGCTGACCCGACGGACTGGTGTAGGTGCCGTCGAGGAGCGACAGGATGTCGTCGACCTGCTCGTCGAAGTGCGGTGGCTGCGCACCCGGCTGCGTCAACACCTCGAAGCTGCGTGCGAGAGGCGAATGTGCCAGTAGCGCAGTCACATCGACAGGTTCAGGGATCACCACCCCGTCGACGAGCCGACTCGCGCTCGGTGCGGGAATCGCGACCGGGCCCGCGGGTGTTGCCACCGCCTCAGCGCGTCGCTGTCCGGATCGGCCGAGCCCCAGATCGATTCGGCCCGGGTGGAACACGTCGAGCATCCCGAAGGACTCGGCCACCGACACCGCCGTCGTCTGCCCGACCTGCACCGCCGCCGACCCGACGCGGATCGATCGGGTCGCGGCCGCGATCTGACCGATGAGCAACGCCGGCACCGAACTCGCGACGGCCGCGAAATGGTGTTCGGCCACCCAGTAGCGGTGGTACCCCCACTGCTCGGCGTGCTGCGCAAGATTGATCGTATTGTGCAGCGCAGCAGCAGGATCGGCACCCTCGCTGATCGGTGCGAGATCGAGCACCGACAGCGGGGCATGGTCACGAAACGTCACGGGGGTCTCCCATCGATCCCGGCGTTAGCACCCTGGGGCGGGTTGCTGCGACGTCGACGAGCCGGGTCTCTCGGTCGCTCCAGATGGTCGATTCACCGTAGGCCCGTGATGTTGAGACAGGCAAAGAGAATGTCGAGACGGGCGCCGTCCACGCCCGAATGCGGCGACGATTATCTCGCGCCGAAGAATTTAAATCGGCCTCGCCACCGGTTGCTCGATGGGCTATCGTCGGTTGTGCGACTGGCGCAGCCGGAGTCCACCGGCAAGGAGCACCGTTTCCCGACATCGTCCGCCTGGGTGTCGATTCCATACCAGAAGGAAACGTGCCATGACCCAGCGCGTACCGGTTACCGGCGGCAGGACCCGCCGGCACCATGTCGTCATCATCGGATCGGGGTTCGGCGGGCTGGCCGCCGCTCGTCGACTCGAGCATGCCGACGTCGACATCACCCTGATTGCACGCACGACTCATCATCTGTTCCAGCCGTTGCTGTACCAGGTCGCCACCGGGGTGATCTCACAGGGCCAGATCGCACCGCCGGTGCGGGTGATTCTTCGCAACCAACGGAATGTGACGGTGGCCCTGGGCGATGTCGAGGCCATCGACCTGGAGAATCGTGCGGTGACCTCGCGCATGCTCGGACGTGTCACCACCACTCGGTACGACAGTCTGATCATTGCCGCCGGTGCGGGCCAATCCTATTTCGGCAACGACCATTTCGCGGAGTTCGCGCCGGGCCTCAAGACCGTCGACGACGCACTCGAGTTGCGCGGCCGCATCCTCGGGGCGTTCGAGCAGGCCGAACTGTCCACCGACCCGATCGAGCGTGATCGCCTGCTGACGTTCGTGGTGATCGGAGCCGGGGCCACCGGGGTCGAGATGGCCGGTCAGATCGCGGAGATGGCCGGCACGACGCTGCGCGGCGCCTTCCGGTCCATCGACTCGACGCAGGCCAAGGTGATCCTGCTCGACGCCGCACCGGCGGTGTTGCCGCCGTTCGGTGAACGGTTGGGTTCCCGGGCCGAGAAGCATTTGCGCGCACTGGGAGTCGATGTGCAACTCGGTGCGATGGTCGTGGACATGGACTACGACGGACTCGTGGTGCGCCATGCCGACGGTTCGACGCGTCGCATCGAGAGTCAGTGCAAGGTGTGGTCGGCGGGGGTTGCGGCCAGTCCGCTCGGCCGACAGCTCGCCGAGCAGTGCGGGGTGGAACTCGACCGCGCGGGTCGGGTGCGCGTCGAACCCGACCTGACCATCCCCGGCCATGCCGAGGTGTTCGTGATCGGTGACATGATGGCCGTCGACGGCGTCCCCGGTCAGGCCCCGGCCGCCAATCAGTCCGGGCGGTACGCCGCCGACGCCGTCGTCGCCCGGATCAATGGCACCTACCGCGACCGAAAGCCGTTCGCCTACTGGGACAAGGGGTCGATGGCGACCGTCGCCCGGCACTGCGCGGTCGCACGGGTACCCATCCCGGGCACCTCACGGGCCGTCGAGTTCTCCGGCTTCTTCGCCTGGCTGGGGTGGCTGTTCCTGCATTTGCTGTACCTGGTGGGATTCCGCAATCGGTTCATCACGTTCATCGACTGGACCCTGGCCTTCACCTCCCGCAACCGTGATCAGTTGGCGGTCACCGAGCAACAGGTGTTCGCGCGGGCGGCGATCGATCGGCTGTCACACGACCTCGCGGCCTGATCTCTCAGGTGATGGAGCCCATCGCGCGGTCCGCGGTGGGTGCCGAGAGGTAATCGAGGACCGGCAGCACCGTCCGCAGGGCGGCGGGAGCAATGCGTTCGGGCCGGTGGGTGATCGCCCGGACGATCCAATTCGCCGCCTCGTCCACCGACAGTGCCGCCACATCGTCGTATTCGGTTGTCGGCGAGATCATCTCGGTCCGCACCAGCGGATAGTAGATACTGGTGGCACGCACTCCGGGATGGGGTCGTTCGGCGTTGAGACTGCGGCCGAATATCGACAGCGCATTCTTCGACGCCGCGTAGGCGGAGAACCGCGGGAAGGTTCCGGCCATCAGTCCCCACGTGCAGACGTTGACGATCTGGCCGTGACCGCGCTCGACCATGCCGGGCAGCAGTCCCAGGCTCAGTTGGACGGCGGCGAAGTAGTTGATCGCCATGGTGCGGCGGTAGTCGTGGAGCCGGTCGGTGGAATCGATGATGGACCGCCGGATCGACCGGCCGGCATTGTTCACGAGGACGTCGATCTCCCGCCCGGACAGCTCACCGAGCAGCCGGTCGGTGTCGGCCTCGTCGGACAGGTCGGCCATCAGGTAGTCGCAGCCGGTCTCGTCGGCCAGCGAGGCCAACTCCGCCTCGCGGCGCGCCACGGCGATCACCTGCGCCCCGCGGGCGGTGAGTTGCTGCGTGGCCACCCGGCCGATGCCGGCCGACGCGCCGGTCAGCACCACCCGCAGGCCGGCGACGTCTCGTCCCCGACCGGTGAGGGTGTCCTCGATGACGGAGGGCAGCATCGTCCGACGCTGCATGATCTCAAAAACCGTCGCCGACACGGCGCCAGGCGAGAGGGAGACCATCGAATCACTCCAATTCGTCGCGCAGTTTCTTCTCCGTGTACTTGACGGCCTGGGCCGCGAACGGCTCCATGATCGCGCCCAGCGCTCGGCCGGGCAGCCCACCGGGCAGGATGTACTCGAATTCGGCATGGACCTCGGTGCCGCCGTCGGTATCGCGGAACCTCCACGCGGTGTTGGCCTGGAACCCGTCAATCGCCTTGAGCACGATCAACTCGTGTTCTACCCACTCGATCGTCTCGACGACCGACTTCAGGGTCTTCGGCCCGGCCTTCAACTCGACGTCGAAGACCGACCCCACACCGCTGGTGACCTCGGTGGTCGGCGCGAACTTGTGCACCCCGAACATGTACTCGGGCACGTTGGTGTAGTCGTTGATGTACTCGAACACCGCAGCGCGCGGCACGGAGATCTGGGACGAATGCCTGACAACGCCCATGACGGACCCTCCTGTCGGTTCGCCGAGGCGCACGGCACGTGCGCCGGCTCACGCGCCACACTACGCACTGAGACAATGGCCGACGGTATGTACCCCGTCACGGCCTTCGGTCGCCGCCATCCGAGCCATAATGACGTATGCGATCGCGAGGCAAGATCATCGAGGCAACGCTCGACCTGATCTCCACCGAGGGCTTCGCAGCCGCCAGCATCGCTGCGGTCGCCACGAAGGCCGGCGTGTCCCGGCAGACGGTGTACTCGATCTTCGGTTCCCGCGAGGACATGGTGTCCCAGGCCATGGGCGAACTCGCCATCTCCGCCATGCGCGAGATCCACGATCGGCTCGAGGGCATCACCGACTTCGGTGACTTCCTGATCGAGTTCATCATCGCGGGTCGTTCGATGGCCATCGCCGACCCGGCCCTGTCGGTGTTGCTGAACTCGCAGGAAAGTCACCCGTTCTTCGACGAAGGCGCGATGGCACGCACCCGGGAGGTGGCCGCGGAGATCCTGCGACCGGCCCTCGCCGACCAACCCGAGTACCGACCGCACTTCGCCGACATCGTCGACATGACCGCACTGTTGAGCGTCTCGCTCGTCGCCGTCGACGACGGCCAGCGATCCGACGACGAGCTGCGCGCCTTTCTCGCCCGCTGGTTGCGACCTGCCCTCGATGCGATGTCACAACCCTCAGATGACTGATCCGACGTCAGTGGTGACGATGCGGTCCAGCGCCCGCTCGGCGATGGCCGCGATCGTCATCGACGGGTTGCACGCCGCGGAGTTGCCCGGCATGAGCGCGCCGTCGACCACATAGAGCCCTCGCTGTCCCAGGACGCGTCCGTCGAGATCACAGACGGACCCCATGTTCGCGCCGCCCACCGGATGCCACGTCGACGGCACGATCGCATTGGTATCGACGAGTGTCGATCCGGGACCGGCGATCCGGGTGGCGGCCGGATGCAGGTGGCGGGTCTGGATCGATGCGTCGCCCTCGTGCGGCCAACGCAGGACCGCCTGGTGTCGCGCTGAGTCATAGATGAAGTGACCGCGAGCGTTGCTCACCCCGTAGCCGACCATCATCGTGCTGTGCGCATCCACCGGCAGCGGCGGGATGGATGCCTGGATGAGAGTGACGGCGTTCGCCGGATCGGACCAGTTCAGACTGCTGTAGACCACCGGACCGCCTTGTGTCGCACCGAAATCCGACGTCGGACTGTTCCAGATGTAGATCCGGTCGGCGTTGGTCCCCCACCCCTGCCCCACCGCGTCGGGCAGGTCGCCGACGGCACCGGTCGCCCTGGCGCGCATCAACATTCGCGTGGTGTTCATGCTTCCGGCGGCCAGGATCAGCGCACCGGTCGTCAGTACCCTGGTCTCCAGGACGCGTCCGGTCTCGTCGGTTCGGTGCACCTCGACGACCCAACGCCCGTCGCGCGCCCGCCGAATGTCGGTGACGTCGTGCAGAGTTCGGACGTCAAGCAATCCGGTGCGTTCGGCCTGCGCGATGTAGGTGACGTCGACGCTGTGTTTGCCGCCGTTGTTGACGCCGATGGCCCCGCTACCGTCGGTGTAGGCCGGACGCATCTTTCCGGCCAGTTCGGCGAGGGCGTAGTCCCAGTCGATGGGCATCGGGATCTTCTGGACGGGCAGCCCGGCGCGGCGGGCGTGGGCGGCGAATTCCCTTGCGGCACGATAATTCGGACTCCGAATCAGCGAGTCGGGCGCCACCGCGGCGCCGAGCATTCTGGCGACCCGGGGGTAGTAGATGGTGTCCATCGCACGCCAGTCGATGCCCGAGGGGAAGTGCGAGGTGAACACGGACTCGATCGGCTTGAGCGTCATGCCTTGATACACAAGCGATCCGCCACCGAGCCCGGCCGCGACCATGACGGTCATGTTCTCGTCGCCGATCGACTCGAAGAGACCGACATAGGGATCGACCGACAGCGGCCTGCCGAACACCTGCGGGGTGGACTGGTGCCAGAGGATGCGCTTGTCCGGGTTGGTCGCGTTCGGGAAGGTGGTGGCGTTGGGTCCGGTCACCCAGCGTCGACCGCGTTCGAGGAGTGTCACCGGCACACCGGCGGAGGTGAGGCGCAGTGCCGCGACCCCACCGCCGAATCCGGACCCGATCACGACGACGCGATGTTCTTCGCTGGTGACGGGGGTGGCGCGGGTCGGCGCACCGAAACCGCGGCCGACGCCGGCAGTCGCAGCCACGACACCGGCGACACCCGCGGATGCGGCACCGATCAGCAATCCGCGGCGCGACACCGACGATGTGACGAGTGATGACATCAAGAAGATCCCCCTGGGAGTCGACGCACCGCACGAGGGCGCACGTGACATGAACAAGTCGACGTGAACGATGAACATGAAACCCGCTGTACGACAAGTCAATACGACGTCAGCAACGGAACGTCCCGCACCGCGCCCGGCCGGGAAACAACGCCCCCAAACTAGACACCTCGAGTGGTATGTGTCAATGTCTGACGTTGATATGACCTGCGACACACCCCCAGGGCCTGGTCACACCGCCCAGGCCGCCGCAATCGCTGTGCGCGCCTCGTCGATCTCGCCACGGCAGAATTCCGCGTCGACCTGGTCGTCGACACGATCGAGAGCACCATGGATGAGCTCGAGATGGGTCAGCACATCGGCACGGACATCGGGTTCGACCGCCGCGACACCGAGCCGGCGGATGATGAGGATCGCCGCGGTCATCGCGATCGGATGGCCGATCGCAGAGGTGCGCACCGCCCCGAACACGTCGTCGATGAGTGTGTCGGCGGGTGTTCGGTCAGCGACAATCGGGGCACCACCGGCCGCAGGGTCCCGTCCTCGCCTCGGCGACCCAGTTGCGGTGCGCGGCGCCGGGCCAACAGCACCAACAACGCCGCGAGTTCGTCGAGGGCGTTATGGGCGGTGTACGAGCCGCGAACCGTACCTTCCGGTCGACGGCAACGAGAATCTGGGCCAGTGCGATCCCGGCGACATCGGCACGAGCCAGAAGGCGTCACGCAGTTGCGCCGGACGTAGCCTGCCCACCGACACTTCTCTCACCCCCCGCACTCATTCCCCCAGTGTCATCGAAATCTTCCGCAACAGTTCGGCGAGCACGCTCCGCTCCGCACCACTGAGCACCGACAACACCCGCCGGTCGTCGCCCAGCCGTTGGGGAAGTTCCGCGTCGACGAGGCGCCGCCCCTCCTCGGTGGCCACGAGTAGCACGACGCGTCCGTCCCGATCGGATTTGCGGCGTTCGAGCAGGCCCCGGCGAGAAAGACTGTCACTGATCTTGGTGACCGACGCCCCGCTGAGCATTGTCGTCGACACCACCTCGCTCGCGCGCAGCGGACGAGTGGCACGGACGAGTGCGCCGAGGACGTCGAACTCCGAGCGGCTGATCCCGTGTGCCTCGAGGTTGCGATCGAGCTGGGCACTGGTCACCGAGGCGATCCGCTGCACCCGCCCGAGGATCTCGATCGGTGAGACATCCAGATCGGGATAGGCCGCCGCCCACTCGCCCATGATGCGGTCCACCAGATCCGACGGGTGGGCGGCATCTTCGGTCACCTCGCCATCGTAGTGGCCATCATTTATTTCATTAGTAAAATAGTGATAAACTAGTTCCATGGCGTCCACTGTTCATCCCCTGCAACACCCCGTATCCCACCGCCGCACCGCCCTTCGGCATGCGGTGAGCGCCCAGGCGTGGCGCGATGCGATACGAGTCGACCTGAGCCGAGCGGGCGTGGCCGCTCCGATCCGCGTGGGGATCGCCGTCGGGGTCGTCCTGGTCGCCGGGGGAGCACTCGGACACCGTGACACCGCAGGCCTCGCCGCCCTCGGCGCGCTGGTGTCGGCGTTCTGCCGCCCGGACCCCTACCCCGTTCGCGCGACTCGACTGGTGACCCTCGGTGTCGCGATCACCGGGGCCATCGCCGTGGGTGCGACGCTCGGCGCGTCGTCGGCACCCCTGGTCGTGGAGATCGTCGTCATCTCCCTGCTGGCCGGCGTGGCGTCCTATCTGGTCTCGGCACTGCACATCGTCGGCCCGGGCGCGGTCATCCTGGTGTTCGCCGCGACCGGTGCGGCCGGCTTCGCCCACGATGCCGCCGACGTGGGACGAGCCGTCACCGCCACCGTGGTCGGTGCTGTCATCGGCATCGCCGCGGCGTTGGCGCCCTGGTTGTTGCGGTCGGCCCGCTCCACCACCGCGCCCGACTCGGCCACGCGCGAATCCCTGTGGCGCAGCCTGGTCGGCGGCCGTTCCGCTGTCGGGCACCGTCACCTGCTGGTGATCGCCGGGCGGATGACGACGGCATCGGCCATCTCCGCGGCGATCGCGGCCGGGGTCGGATTGGCGCATCCGATGTGGGCGGCGATGGGGGCGATCGCCGCGATGCAGGGGGTCTCGTATCACCACACGGTGAGCCGCGGGTTCGCCCGACTCCTCGGCAACGTCGCCGGTGCCGTGATCGCGGCGGCGTTGCTGGCATTGCCGCTGGGATACTGGGGTGCGGTCGCCGCGATCATTGTCTTCCAGACCCTCGCGGAGATCTTCTCCACGGTGAACTACGCCTTGTGTTCAACGGCGGTGACACCGATGGCGCTGCTGCTGACCGGACTGGGCGCCGGACTGTCGCCGCAGATGGCACTCGACCGCGTCGGCGATACGGTGATCGGCATCGTGCTCGGCATCGTCGTCGCGGCCATCACCATCACGCCGGCCGATCTGACCCGTCCGGCCCAGTGAACTGAGTTTTCACGGGCGTCACATTCACGCAACGATGCGGGTACCTGCCACTCATAGCGTCGTATCGCTCGACCAACGTCCCGGTCAATGTGATCAGCGCACCGTCAAGCGCTTACGCGCCGGGGACCCACACCCCAGGAGTATTGAATGAGTGGCAGCATGTCGCGCCGTCAGGCCATCGAGGCCGTGACCACCTACGAGATGGATACCGAAGGCTTCGATGAGCCGTTGGCCGGCACTTTCGGGCGCAACGTCTTCAGCCTGTCGGTGATGAAGTCTCGTCTCCCCAAGCATGTGTTCAAGGCCGTTGCGGCCACCATCGACAAGGGCGCACCGCTCGATCCGACCCTGGCCGACTACGTCGCCTCCGCAATGAAGGACTGGGCGATGGAGAAGGGGGCGTCGCACTACGCACACGTCTTCTACCCGCTGACCGGCTTCACCGCAGAGAAGCACGACTCCTTCCTGGAGCCCGACGGCGCGGACGGTTCGCTGGCCGAGTTCCAGGGCAAAACGCTGCTGCAGGGTGAGCCCGACGCGTCGTCGTTCCCCAACGGCGGTCTGCGCGGCACCTTCGAGGCACGCGGCTACACCGGTTGGGACGTCACCAGCCCCGCCTACATCCTGGAGAACAAGAACGGGAACACCCTGTGCATCCCGACGATCTTCATCTCGTGGACCGGTGAGGCCCTCGACAAGAAAACGCCGCTGCTGCGCAGCCAGCAGGCGATGAGCAAGCAGGCCATGCGTCTGCTCAAGCTCTTCGGCCACGACGACGTCGACACCGTGGTGTCCTTCGCCGGCCCCGAGCAGGAGTACTTCCTGATCGACCGCCACTTCTACTTCGCGCGCCCCGACCTGATGACCACCAACCGCACCCTGTTCGGCGCCAAGCCGTCCAAGGGCCAGGAGTTCGACGACCACTACTTCGGCGCGATTCCCGACCGCGTGCTGGCCTTCATGATCGAGCTGGACCGGGAGCTGTTCAAGCTCGCCATCCCGTCGAAGACCCGCCACAACGAGGTCGCGCCGGGACAGTTCGAGATCGCCCCGGTCTTCGAGCGGTCCAACATCTCCCACGATCACCAGCAGCTCATGATGACGACCATCAAGAAGGTCGCCGAGCGCTACGGCATGGTCGCGTTGCTGCACGAGAAGCCCTTCGCCGGCGTCAACGGTTCGGGCAAGCACGTCAACTTCTCGCTGGGCAACTCCAACCAGGGCAATCTGCTGCTGCCGGGCGACACCCCGCACGACAACGTGCAGTTCCTGGTGTTCTGCGCCGCCATCATCCGCGGTGTGCACAAGTACAGCGGGCTGCTGCGCAGCTCGATCGCCTCGGCCTCCAACGATCACCGTCTCGGTGCCAACGAGGCCCCGCCGGCGATCATCTCGATCTTCCTCGGCGCGCAGCTGGCCGACGTGTTCGATCAGATCGCCAAGGGTGGTGCCAAGGAGAGCAAGCAGGCCGGCGTCATCGAGCTCGGTGTCGACACCCTGCCGCCGCTCAAGGCCGATGCCGGCGACCGCAATCGCACCAGCCCGTTCGCCTTCACCGGCAACCGCTTCGAGTTCCGCGCACCCGGCTCCAACCAGTCGATCGCCGACCCGATGATCGCGATCAACGCGATCCTGGCCGAGTCCCTCGACTACGTCTCGACCTACCTGGAGAAGGCGATCGGAGACGGCGCCGAGTTCAACGACGCGGTGCAGAAGCTGCTCGAGGAGATCATCACCGAGCACGGCAAGGTGGTCTTCAACGGCGACGGATACTCCGACGCCTGGCAGGAAGAGGCGCAAGCCCGCGGTCTGCTCAACCTGCGCACCACCGTCGACGCGATGGCCCAGCTCGACGAGCCGGCGAATATCGAACTGCTGAGCAAGTACGGCATTCTCTCCGAGCGGGAACTCAAGGCGCGCAAGGACGTTGTGCTGGAGCAGTACGCACTGGCACTGCTGGTGGAGGCCAAGGAGACCCTGGAGATCGCCAAGACTCTCATCCTGCCTGCCGCCACGCGGTACATGGGTGAGCTCGCGAGCACCGCGGCCAGCCTGAAGGCCGCAGGCATCGACATGGAGACCCCCGCGTTGAACACCATGACCACCTCGGTCAAGGCGCTCAACAAGGTGATGGACGCCCTCGAGGAGGCCATCGACGGATTCCACGGCGAGGGTGTCGAGGAGGAGTCGGAGTACGCACTGAAGTCGCTGATCCCGGCGATGACCGCGGTCCGTGAGGTCGCCGACAAGCTCGAGACCGTCGTCGCCGACGATCTGTGGCCGCTGCCCACCTACAACGAGATGCTCACCATCCTCTGAGCCACTCTGCAGCCCTGACGGCGTCCGCCGGGATCACTTCCCGGCGGACTCCGCTCTTTTGTCTGTACGGACAGTATCTTTGTCGACATGGACAAAGGCGGGATCGGCTTGGGGCAGTTGGTACTCGCACTCGACCGCACCCTGGTGTCGCTGGATGCGGCGCCCCGCGGCCTCGATGTCCCCATCGACTCCGTCTCGTTGCTCGATCCCGACGATCTCCATCTCCCGTTGCGGGCCTCGACCCGCTCCGCCGATCTGTTCCTGTTGGTCGGGGCCACACCGGAGGCCCTGATCGCCTGGCTGTCGACCTATGACAGCGCCCGTCCGGCCGCGGTGATGATCAAGTCCCCCACCCCCGAACTCACCGCGCATCTGACCGATCTCGGTGTCGCCGTGGTCTCCGTGGACCCGCACGCACGGTGGGAGCGCGCCTACAACCTGGTGACCCACGTGGTCGGGGCCGCGACCACGCCATCCGCCGACGCCGAATCCATGCGGTCGGGCACCGTCGGCGATCTGTTCGACCTCGCCGCAGAGGTCGCCCGCCGCACCCACGGGCTGGTGAGCATCGAGGACGATCATTCCCACGTTCTGGCCTACAGCAGCACCGGGGACGAGGCCGACGAGCTCCGGCGATTGTCCATCCTGGGACGCGAGGGGCCGCCGGATATGCTTGCGTGGCTTCGGCAGTGGGGTGTGATGGATGCGCTGCGCACCACCACCGAGGTGGTGTCCGTCGACGAACGGGCGGACCTCGCACTGCGCCCCCGACTCGCAGTCGGCATCCGCGCCCCACACGAGGACCAGATCCACGGAGAACACCTGGGCACCATGTGGATTCAGCAGGGACGTGAGCCGCTGTCCGACGACGCCGCCGAGGTGCTGACCGGTGCCGCCGCCGTGGCCGCCCGGATCATCGTCCGACGCCGCAACGCCGGAACCGGACACGACGAGTTGGTGCGGCGTCTGCTCGGGGCCCGCGGCGATGTCGTCGATGTCCCGTATCTCTGTGCGCAACTCGGCATCTCGCCGTCCTTGAGTGTGGTCGTGGTGGCGTTCGACGGGTTGTCCGGCGCCGAGGCCGACGCGGGGGCACCACTCTCGGCGGCGGGTGTGGTGTCGGCATTGACCTTGCACGCCAGTGCATTCAGCCCGCTGTCGGTGACCACCACGCTTGCCGGCCGCGCCTACGTCGTGCTCCCCGGTACCACACTGGACGCCACCGTCGACTGGGCCACCTCGGCCGTCACCGCGGCGCACCGGCAGTTCGGCGTCGATGCCCGAGCGGTGATCGCGGGACCGGGAACCGAGGTCGCGAGCGTGTCGAGTCTTCGCGCCCAGGCCGACCGGGTACTCGACGCCGCGCACCGCGAGGCCGGACTGATCCACCCGGTGACGACGGTGAGTGAGTCGAAAACCGGTGTGCTCCTCGGTGAGATCATCGCCCTCATCGAGTCGAATCCGGAACTGATCGACTCGCGGGTGATCGATCTCGCCGAGCGTGATCGCCGATCGGGTGGCGACCTGACGATCTCACTGCGGGCATACCTCGACCATTTCGGCGACGTCCGCGCCGCCGCCGACGCACTCCACGTGCACCCCAACACGTTGCGCTACCGCATGCGACGCATCCAGGAACTCACCGGAATGGATCTCGACGATCCCGCCACCCGATTGGTGGTCGCCCTGACCCTCCGCGCGAGCATGGCATCGCGGTAGGCGCCGATCACCCCGGTGAGCCTGCTTCTCGAACAGTCCCCGGAGGCCAGTTGGTCCTGGTGGAGAAGCTGGGCGCTACAGCATCCAGGTTCCCCAACACGCCCCTACGTCGGTGCCCCTACGTCGGTGCCCCAACGTCGGGGCCGAACGCGCGCGCACAACCCAGCCGCGGCGATACTTGTCCGATCGGACAACAACAGACGACATCCTTCGTCTGATGCTCCATCGATTTTGTGGGCGCGCCCACGTGAAATGGCTCCATGGACGCCATCACCACACCCCCACGCCCGGCGAATGAGCCGGTACACACCTACGCCCCGGGCACGCCGGAACGGGGCAGAATCGTCGCCGAACTCGACCGCCAGTCGCAGGCGAGCCCCGTCGAACTCCCCCACGTCATCGGCGGGGCCACGCGCACCGGTTCCGGTGACCGCACTCCGGTCGTCCAGCCCCACGCTCACCGCGAGGTACTCGCCACCATCGCGAACGCCACGCACGATGACGCCCGCGACGCCGTCGACGCCGCGCTCAAGGCCGGCCGCGACTGGGCTCGCACCAGCTTCGACGACCGAGCCGCGGTCTTGTTGCGCGCCGCAGATCTCCTCTCCGGGCCGTGGCGCGAACGCATCGCCGCGGCCACCATGCTCGGTCAGTCGAAGACGGTGCAGCAGGCCGAGATCGACGCACCGTGTGAATTGGTCGACTTCTGGCGATTCAACGTCGCCTTCGCCCGCGAGATCCTGGCCGAGCAGCCGGTCTCCTCACCGGGTGTGTGGAATCGCCTCGACCATCGCCCTCTCGACGGCTTCGTCTACGCGATCACCCCGTTCAACTTCACCGCCATCGCCGGCAATCTGCCCACCGCACCGATGCTGATGGGCAACACGGTGGTGTGGAAGCCGTCCCCGACGCAGGCGTACTCCGCCCACCTCACCATGGCGCTTCTCGAGGCCGCCGGACTTCCGGCCGGGGTCATCAACCTCGTGCACGGCGACGGTATCGCGGTGTCCGATGTGGCACTGGCCGATCCGAACCTCGCCGGCATCCACTTCACCGGATCGACGACCACCTTCCAGCATCTGTGGCGCGAGGTCGGCACGCACATCGACACCTACCGCAACTATCCGCGTCTCGTCGGCGAGACCGGCGGCAAGGATTTCATCGTCGCCCATTCGTCGGCCGATCCGGATGTGTTGCGCACCGCCATGATTCGCGGCGCCTTCGAATATCAGGGGCAGAAGTGCTCGGCCGCATCGCGGGCGTACGTCCCACGTTCGGTGTGGGCGCAGATGGGTGACGACTTCCTCACCGAGGCAGCCGAACTCACTTACGGTGACGTCCGCGACCTGAGCAACTTCGGCGGCGCGGTCATCGACCGCCGGGCCTTCGACAAGCACGTGGCGGCCATCGACCGGGCCAAGACCGTACCGACGATGACCGTCGCCGTCGGCGGCCAGTGCGACGACTCAGAGGGCTTCTTCGTCCGACCCACCGTCCTGCTCGGTGATGACCCGACCGACGAGGCGTTCACCACCGAATACTTCGGTCCGATCCTGTCGGTACACGTCTACGACGACGCCGACTTCGAGAAGACACTGCGGGCAGTCGATTCCAGCGCCCGATACGCTCTCACCGGATCGATCGTCGCCACCGACGTCGCCGCCGTGGCCACCGCGTCGGATGTGCTGCGCAACGCCGCGGGCAACTTCTACATCAACGACAAGCCCACCGGCGCCGTCGTCGGCCAGCAACCGTTCGGTGGCGGACGTGCATCCGGCACCAACGACAAGGCCGGCTCGAAGGCCAACCTGATGCGCTGGACCTCCACCCGCACCATCAAGGAAACCTTTGTCCCACCAACCGAATCCGGCTATCCGCACATGCGGTCCGAGTGACTTGGAGCATCCATGAGTACCCTCTTCGACTCCGTCCTGCGGCCGGTCATCATGAAGGCTGCAGCAAGCGACCGCATCAAGGAGACCTCGCGACGCTTGCCGGTCACCGAGCGGGTGGTCAACCGATTCGTGCCCGGCGTAACCCTCCCCGAGGTGGAGGCCGCCATCCGCCGCTCCCTCGACGACGGACTGTCGGTCACCATCGACTTTCTCGGCGAGGACACCACCGATGAGGCGCAGGCCACCGCCACCGTCGAGGCGTATCTTGCTCTACTGCAGACGATGTCACGCTTGCCACACGAACACGGCCAACTGGAGGTGTCGCTCAAACTGACCGCCCTGGGGCAGTCGTTGCCGCAGCACGGCGCCAAGATCGCCGAGGAGAACGCTCACACCATCTGCGCCGCGGCGGCACGCAGCGACGTCCTGGTCACCATCGATGCGGAGGACCACACCACCGTCGACGAACGGCTGCAGATCGTGCGATCGCTGCGTCGGGAATTTCCTGGCCTCGGTACCGTGCTGCAGGCGTATCTGCGCCGCACCAAGGACGACTGCACCGAGTTCGCGGCGTCGGGGGCACGAATCCGGTTGTGCAAGGGGGCATATGCCGAACCCGCCTCGGTGGCCTATCCGGAGCGTACACAGATCGACGAGGCGTACCTGCGGTGCCTGCGAATCCTGATGAAGGGCAACGGGTATCCGATGGTGGCCAGCCACGATCCGACGATCATCGAAGCCGCGCAACTGATGGCCGCGGAGTTCGGGCGGGCACCCGAATCCTGGGAACACCAGATGCTCTACGGCATCCGCACCGACGAGCAGCGACGCCTCGCCGCCGACGGCGAGGGCGTGCGTGTGTACATCCCTTATGGTCAGGAATGGTACGGCTACTTCGTGCGGCGCCTGGCCGAGAAGCCGGCGAATCTCGGGTTCTTCCTGCGCGCTTTGGCCGGTTGACCCCGGGCGTCACGCCCGCAGGATGGCACGGAAGGCCACCCGGTCGCCGCGATACAGCGATCGCACCCTCTCGATCGGCCTTCCCCGGTGTCCAGGGAACGCCGATTGAGCAGGATCATCGGCATCGCCGTGGTCGATTCGAGGAGACGTGTCGGTGAGTCTTTGAACCGCGTTCATCGCCGGTGTTTTCGCGCTGGTGTTGGGTCCCTGGGCCGCGCTGACGGCCGCTCGGCATCGGGTCCGCTCGATCACCTCGCCGACACGGTCTTCCACTTCCCGATCGCGGTGCCGTCGGTGGCGATCGGCCTGGGACTGTTGATCGGCTTCAACGAGAAACCGTTGTTGCTGGGCGGAACCACATGGATCGTCATCGTCGCGCACACGGTGCCCGTTCTGGCTCAGCACGGTCCGGACGCGCGCTACCTCACGCCGAGACGGCAGGCTCGCCTACGTCAGAGGCTGCGCACGCCGCACCTGATCCGCCGCCCGTGCCGGATCGAGTGCGACGTCGCAGTCGATGACGGCCGAACCGACGTGCAGCACACCGGAGGTCAGTGGTTGCGCCCGCAGCCCGCCCCGGCCGATCAGCGCCTTGCGCACGCCGTCGCCCGCGGTGGTGTCCATCCACGCACACGGGTGCGCCGGCCGTCCACCGCGAAAACGGATGGGCCCGTCGCCGGAGTCGATGGTGAACTCCCGTCCCCGTAGCGGATCGATTTCGAGTCCGCGGACCAGGATGTTGCGGCGCGCCAGTACAGGATTCGCGTCACCGGCAGCGGCCTGCCACGCCTCGATCGCCAGAAAGGTGACCGCGGCCTCGGTGTGCGCGCGGACACCGAAGAATCGGTCGCCGACGATGCCCTTGTCGGCGACGATCTCCACCGACTGGGGCGTCTCGGTGTCGACGTCGTCGGCCGGACCGTCCTTCGGGCGACCGAAGTAGGCGTGCCGCGGTGAACGCAGCAACGTCACGATCTCGAAGCGGTACTCCACACATCCAGGGTAGTGACTATTCGCGGTCGGCAGCCGGCACGTAGTGCAGCCCGCGGAACCGTGCACTGCTCGCGAACACTTCGGGATCGAGGTCGGTACCGCGGTGCTTGGCCATCCGAAGCGCCAACCGCAGAAGCATCTTGATGTCGCGCGGGGTGATGTCGGGGAAGCCGCCGACCAGATCATCGAGCAGGCTCTCCTCGAGCGTCACGTCGTTGCCCGCCGCCAGGATCTGCCACACCTGACGCGCGTCCTTCGGACCGGGTGGCTGATACTCGATGACGGCCGCGCAGCGGGCCAGGATGGCCTCGTCGACACCATCGATGCGGTTGGTGGTCAGGAACAGCAGACCGTCGAAATACTCCAGTGTGCGCAGGAATTCGGCGACGATCGCGTTCTGTGAGAGATCCAGGCCGCGTTCCATGACGAACACGTCGGCCTCGTCGAGCAGCAGCACCGCATCCCATCGTTTGGCGCGGTCGAAGATGACCTCGAGGTTCTTGCGGACCAACTCGGCGGTGATGCCGAGCGAGCCGGAGTGGATCGAGTAGAGCGGTCTGCCGGTGACCTCGGCGTAGACCTCGGCCGTCAGCGTCTTGCCCACGCCGGGACGGCCTTTCGCGAGGATGACGTTGCCCGCCGACTTGCCGTCGATGATGTCGCCGGTGAACACCGAGATGTCGGTGGTGAGGATGTTGAGCAGTTCCCGCTGATCATCGGGCAGCACCAGCTTGTCCTGCAGGTGGGCGTCGTAGACGTATTCGGTGAGGTCGCCGGTGTTGACGTCGAGGAAGTCCTGGGCGCCGAGATCGAAGGCCCGCACGGCGGTGATCACCGGCACCGGCCCGTAGGAGTCACCGCCGAAGAGGATCGACGGTGCCACCATCCGCAGCGACGCGATCTCCCCCGGCGCCACGTCGTGGACCACCTTGCGGTTCTCCCGCTTGTTCGGGGAGCGGTAGTCGTCGGTGCGGATCACCCGGCCGGTGAAGCGGTACTGCCGCCCGAATCCGTCGTCGATGATCGACTGGTAGCGCGCACGCCGGGTCTCGTACTCCTCCTTCAGTTCTGCGGTTTCCTTGTACGCACCGCCGGCGACGAGGACATCGCCCGGCGACTTGCCGACGACCTCGGTCTCCTCGAAGTACAGCACCCGCGGCTTACGCGACGGGCGCTTGACGGTGGCGTTATCGGCCTCCATCGTGAACTTGATCCGCGGACCGTGCGTGCGATCGGCATGTTCGAGGGTGAGATCCATGACCAGATATGGATGCAGGTATCCGTCGGATTCCCGGACGTAGAGCCATCCGTCGATGAGGTTGTGCCGCAGGAACTCCCGCATGATCTCGACGGCGGCGTCGATGTGCGGGATCGCCGGGAAACTCCCCGACCGGGCCGAGGCGATCGCGGTGACCGCGCGGGCGAAGGACTCCGCGCCCGCCGACGACGCCGTGGCCACGAGGTCGGCCAGGGCGGCGTCGGTCAGGTCGCGGTCGGTGATCCCGATCTCGGGTGAACGCCACGACCGTGCCTGCGTGCGGACGGCGGCGAGATCGTCCGAGGACGTGCCGGCCACCACCGTGGTGGGTGCGACGAGCATGGGAATCACCTTTCGGGAGTGTGGATTACGGCTTCCGCGGATCGAGTGCGGGCGAGGTGACGGATCGAGATCGCTGTCGGCTTGCGGGGTCTCGATACGGCCGGTGTACCTCGGGCCTACTCGACCGGCGGGGAGGCCGTGAGGCGGATCAGGCTTCCGGGTCGAGCACGAAGTCGTACTCGGTGACGAAGCCCTCGCCGTTCGGGTTCTCCGTGACGTCGAGCATCAGCTCGGGCTTGACCGCCGAGGCGATGTCGTCACCGTTGTGCGGGTCGCCGGGGAAGTACAGCTGGCTGGTGATCAGCTCGTAGCCGGGGGCACTCACCTTGAAGTGCAGATGCGCCGGACGCCACGCGTGCCAGCCGGCCGCCGCGATGAGCTGACCGCAGGCACCGTCGGTCGGGATCATGTACGGCGCGGGACGCAGGGTGTGGATCTCGAAACGGCCGTCCTCGTTCGCGATCCAGGTGGCGCGCAGATTCCATTCCGGCAGTCCCGGAGCGAACTGTGAGTAGAAGCCGAGATCGTCGGCGTGCCACAGTTCGAGCTTGGCGCCGGACAGCGGGGTGCCGTCGACCGCGCGCACCTGACCGGAGAAGACCAGCGGGTCACCGGGCTCGTCGTCGCGCATCGGGATGGTGCCGTTCCACGCCACCTCGGGCGAATCCGGGATGTAGTACGGGCCCTCGATGGTGCCCTTGGAACCCTCGCGGTGCTCGCTGGCGACCTCCTCGACGGCGTGCTCGATCCAGACATCGAGGAACAGCGGCCATTCGCCGTCGGTGCCGACCTTGATCAGCCATGCCTTGAGGGCGTTGTACTCCTCGTAGCTGACCTTGTCCTCGAGGACGATGTCGGTGACGGCTTTGATCACCTTGGAGGCGAGGTGATCCACGCGGGCGGTGTCGACCACGCCGGACCGTCCGGAATGTGCCATCCGCTCGGCGAACTGGGCGGACGCGTTGGCACCGGATTCGGCGGCCTTGGCGGTGACCTCGGCGTCGAAGCTGGTGTCGGTGGTGCTGGTCATGATGGGTACTCCTTTGTGCTGAAACGTGATCGGGCTGTGAACGTCGGGTTCCGCAGGGGTGATCGGCGTGATCAACCCGCGGCGATGTCGGACGGATGGGTGGCCAGTGGGGTCACCGCGATGTCCATGTAGGGGAAGAGTGGGAGACCGGACAGAATGGCGTGCAGTTCGTCGTTGCTCTCGACGTCGAAGATCGAGTAGTTCGAGTACTCACCGACGATCCGCCAGATGTGGGGCCATTTGCCGGATCGCTGCAGATCCTGCGAGTAGGCCTTCTCCCGGGCGACGGTCTGCGCCCGGACATCCGGGTCGAGGTCGTGCGGGATGCGCACATCCATCCGTACGTGGAAAAGCATGTCGTGTCGTTCTCCTATCCGATCCGGTAGCGGCTGAGCTTGTCCGGGTCGATCTCGATGCCGAGGCCGGCGCGGTGGGACGTGTGCAGGCGTCCGTCATGGATCTGCAGGGGTTCGACGAGCAGGTCGTCGCTCATGTCGAGGAAGTTCGACAGTTCACCGGCGTACCGCGAGGTGAGTTCGAAGGCCGCGCCGAAGGCCAGTGCGCAGGCGGTTCCGACCTGACCGTCGATCTGATTGCCCATGACGACCTCGATGCCGAGGCCCTCGGCGAGGTGATGCACGCGCCGCGACCAGGTGAATCCGGTGCGGGCGGTCTTGATGGAGATCGCGGTGGCGCTGCGGCCGAGGATCTCCCGGGTGACGTCTGCCGGGGTGGGCACCGACTCGTCGGCAATGAACGGGACGTCGAGTTGTTCGACGAGCCATCGCCTTCCGACCACATCGTCGGCGGGGTTGAGTTCCTCGGCGAACAGCAGATCGAGGTCGGCCATCTCCTTCATGGCGCGCAACGACTCCGACGCCGACCACCCGCGATTACCGTCGACGTAGAGGTCGATCTCGTTGCCGAAACGTTCGCGCAGGGCACGCACGACCGCGGTGTCGAGGGACACCGGGCGTCGTCCGACCTTCACCTTGAACGTGGAGATGCCGTAGGTATCGCGCATCCTCTCGGCCTCGGCCACCATCTTCGCCGGATCGTCGAACCCGAGCATGTGGCTGACCCGCATGCGGTCGGTGAATCCGCCGAGGAGTTCACTGACCGGAAGCTCGAGGGTCTTGCCGAGCGCATCCCAGATCGCCATGTCCACAGCGGCTTTCGCGGTGGGATTGCCGACGGTGCGGTTCAGCCGGGCGACCATGACCTCGCGGTCGTGCAGGGTAAGCCCGACGAGCTGTGGCGCGAACACGGTCTCGATGACGGCGACGATGCCGCGTTGGGTCTCGCCGTAGGTGAACGGACGCGGAGGTGCCTCGGCGACACCGACGATGCCCTCGTCGGTGTGCACCCGCACGAGGACGTGCTCGGCGACCGACACCTCGCCGGACGCGAACCGCAAGGGTTTGCGGTACGGGATGGCGAACGGAATCGCCTCTATCTCAGTGATTTTCACGAATTCTCTCCCAGGGCTGTGGAGGACGGCAGAGCGGTGGCGGACGGAAGTGCTGCGGAGGACGGAGTTGCTGAGGACATGTCGAAGGCCTCGCCGATCACCCGGGCGACGGACTCGACGACGGGATTGTCGTCACCGGTATTCCACGCCAGCGCGATCTCGGTGGTTCCGGCATCGACGAGATCACGGATCACCAATCCCGCCAAGGGAAGTGCGCGCACCGATGCGGGCAGGACCGCGACGCCGAGGCCGGCCGCCACGAGGGCGAGCAGGACCGGTGTCCCCGAGGCCTCATGCGCTCGTTGCGGAACGAAACCGGCTCGGCGGCAGGTGCGGAACGTCGCATCGTTGACCGCGGAGTCGCGACTGTCGTACATGACGAAGGGTTCGTTGCGCAGGTCCGAGGTGGCCACCACCGGTTCGATGGCGAGCCGGTGATCGGAGGCGACCACCAGAACCATGCATTCGACGTCGATGGTGCGCAATTCGATGCCCTCGCCGACCACCGGTGGTCGCAGCACACCCAGGTCGATCTCGTGGGCTTCCAGCGCGGCGCACTGCATCGGTGTCAGCAGGTCGGAGACGATGCGCAGTTCCACATCGGGCAGCGCCGCCTTGACCGCGCGCGCGATTCGCGGCAGGTGGGAGAACGCCGCGATTCCGGTCAAACCGATGCGGACCATTCCGCTGCGGCCGGCCGCGATGCGGCGGACCCCGTCGACCGCGTCGTCGACATCGGAGAGAATGCGGTGCGCCTCGCCCTTGAGGTACTCACCGGCCGGGGTCAGCGAGACCTGACGGGTGGTGCGGTTGAACAGGGTGGCATCGAGTTCGGACTCCAGTTGGCGGATGGCGTAGGACAGGGCCGGTTGCGCCACATGCAAAGTCGCCGCGGCCTGGCCGAAATGGCAGGTCTCGGCCACCGCTGCGAAGTACCGCAGATGCCGTAGTTCCATGTCTCCACCTCCTCGATCATTCGGTCAGATCACTGGAAGAGGCCCTTGTGATCGACGCCACGTATCAATCACGGTAGGACCCTGATCCATACCACACAAGTACCGATATTCGGTCGATTGATCGCGAGTATCGATCAATCGGACACCTGGTCAGGACTCGGGTTAGCCCTAGTGTGAGCGCCAACACGTCGTGCCAGAGTCTGAAATACAGCCCACATAGGAGGTAGTTCATGACCGTCACCGACCGCCCCAACCAGTCGGCGCCGACCATTCCCTCGTCTGCCCCGTCGGAGCGCGTCCGCAAGGTGCTCTCCGACGCCGTCATCGATGACCGTCAGGCCGGCGTCTACCGCGCCAACCGACGCATCTTCACCGACGAGGAGATCTTCGAACTCGAGATGCGCCACATCTTCGAGGGCAACTGGATCTACCTCGCACATGAAAGCCAGGTGGCCAATCCCGGCGACTACTTCACCACCTACATCGGCCGCCAGCCCGTCGTCATCACCCGCTCCAAGGATGGCGAGCTGAACTGCCTGATCAACGCGTGCGCCCACCGTGGGGCGATGATCTGCCGCCGCAAGACCGACAACCGGATGACGCTGACCTGCCCCTTCCACGGCTGGACGTTCCGCAACGACGGCACCCTGCTGAAGGTCAAGGATCCCGACGACGCCGGCTACCCGGACACCTTCAACGTCAACGGTTCACACAACCTGACCAAGGTCGCGAAGTTCGGCAGTTACCGCGACTTCCTGTTCGGCAGCCTCAATCCCGACGTCGTCGACCTCGAGGAGCACCTCGGCGACACGCGCGTCGTCATCGACATGCTGGTCGACCAGTCCCCCGAGGGCCTCGAGGTGCTGCGCGGTGCGTCCACCTATACCTACGACGGCAACTGGAAGGTGCAGGCCGAGAACGGCGCCGACGGCTATCACGTCACCGCCACCCACTGGAACTACGCCGCCACCACCTCGCGCCGCAACACCGGCGAGTCGAAGAACGACACCAAGGCCCTCGACGCCGGCGGCTGGGGCAAGTCCGGCGGCGGATACTGGTCGTTCCCGCATGGTCACCTGTGCCTGTGGACGTGGGCCGCCAACCCGCAGGACCGCCCGCTCTGGGACAAGATGGATGACCTGAAGAAGCAATTCGGCGACGCCAAGGGCGAATTCATGGTGAAGGGTTCGCGCAACCTGTGCCTGTACCCGAATGTCTATCTGATGGACCAGTTCTCGACGCAGATCCGCCACTTCCGGCCCATCGCCCCGGACAAGACCGAGGTCACCATCTACTGCATCGCCCCCAAGGGTGAGAGCGATTCCGCGCGCGCACACCGCATCCGCCAATACGAGGACTTTTTCAACGCCTCGGGCATGGCCACCCCGGACGACCTGGAGGAATTCCGTTCCTGCCAGCTGACCTTCCGCGCGACCGCCGCCCCCTGGAACGACATGAGCCGCGGTGCCGAGCACTGGTTGACCGGACCCGATCCGGTGGCCGAGAGCCTGGGGATGCACGAGATCATCTCGGCCGGGATGAAGAACGAGGACGAGGGCCTCTATCCCGTGCAGCACGGTTACTGGCTCGACACGATGCGTGCGGCCGTCGAGTCCGAGGACGCCGATCCGGTTTGATCGGTCCGCCCGAGTTCTCCCCAGCCCACCTCCCCAGAAGGGATATCCCCTCATGACCACCGAATCCGTCCCCGCTGCATCCACTCCCACTGCATCCACTCCCACTGCAACCACCACCGACGCGGCCGGCTCAAAGCTGATCACGCAGAACATGATCGAGCAGTTCCTCTACCGCGAGGCGCGCTATCTCGACGACCGAGAGTTCGAGAAATGGCTCGAATGCTACGCCGACGACGTCGTCTACTGGATGCCGTCGTGGGACGACGACGATCGTCTCGTCGAGAATCCCCAGCGGGACATCTCCCTGATCTACTACCCCAACAAGGGCGGGCTCGAGGATCGCGTCTTCCGCATTCGTACCGAACGGTCGTCGGCCACCTCCATCCCCGAACCGCGGACGAGTCACAACATCAACAACGTGGAGGTCATCGAACGGCGCGGAGACCTGGTGGATGTCCGATTCAACTGGCACACCATGTATTTCCGGTATCACACCGTCGACCCGTACTACGGGACGTCCTTCTACACGATCGACTTCTCCGGGGAGTCGCCGCTGATCCGACGTAAGACGATCGTGCTCAAGAACGATTACATTCACCACGTGGTGGATGTCTACCACTTCTGAGCAGGTGAGGCACTCATGACCGTCACCACTGAGAAGGGCTCGCCCACCACGACATCCGGGTCAATCGGAGCCGGCGCGCCCACCGGCAAGCCGACCCATCAGGTCGCATTGACCTTCGAGGACGGCGTCACTCGCTTCATCACCTGCCGCGAGGATCAGACCGTCGCCGACGCATCGTATCGTTCGCGTATCAACATCCCGCTGGACTGCCGTGACGGTGCGTGCGGAACGTGCAAGGCGTTCTGCGAATCCGGCGAGTACGACGGTGGCACCTACATCGAGGATGCGTTGTCGGAGGCCGAATCCGCCGACGGGTACGCCCTGCCCTGCTGCATGAAGCCGCAGTCGGATCTCGTTTTGCAGATCGCCGCGACGTCGGACATCGCCAAGACCGCGGCCGGTGATTTCACCGGCACCATCGTGAGCCTGGAACGGCTGTCCGAGTCGACAATGCGGGTCGGTATCGAGATCTCCAATCGTGGTGACCTGGCGTTCCTTGCGGGTCAGTACGTCAACATCGCGGTGCCCGGCACCGCCGACGATGACGGGAATCCGCTGCGCCGGTCGTACTCCTTCGCGAACGGTCCGCACGAGGAGCGACTCGTCTTCATGGTGAAGCTGACTCCCGGTGGCGCGATGTCAGATTACCTGACCGATCGGGCCGCGCGCGGCGACGAGATCACCTTCACCGGACCGCACGGCTCGTTCTTCCTGCGGGAGGCCACTCGGCCGGTGCTGTTGCTGGCCGGCGGGACCGGTCTCGCACCGATCTTGTCGATGTTGCGAAAGATGCACGACGACAGCACCTCCCGCAAGGTGCACCTGATCTACGGGGTGTCCACCGACACCGATCTCGTCGCCCTGGACGAGATCGAGTACTTCGCACAGGAATTGCCCGGATTCACCTGGGATCATTGCGTCTCGGACCCGAAGAGCACCGCGGCCAACAAGGGTTACGTGATGTCGCTCATCACGCCGGACCATCTCTACGACGGTGATGTGGCGATCTATCTGTGGGGGCCGCCGCCGATGGTGGAATCGGTGCGCTCCCACGTGTCCGACGCCGGGATCGAACCCGTCGGCTTCTACTACGAGAAATTCGCGCTGGCGGTACCGGCGAAGCCCGCCGCCTCCGTGGCGGGCGAGGATGATGCCGACATCGATGCGGCTGCACCTGTCGAGATCACCGACGAAGCGGTGTTCGAGGTCGGCGACGCCCGCGCGATCGCCGGACAGGAAGTATTGCCGCAAAGCACGCTTGGGGCGTTGCCGGGTGGCTCCGGCCACCTCGACGACGCGGGTGCGATCGGACGCATTGCCGGACAACAGGTCTGGACCGACAGCGGCAACGGAATCGGCCTCG
This sequence comes from Gordonia sp. NPDC003950, assembly GCF_053605205.1. Lineage (NCBI taxonomy): Bacteria > Bacillati > Actinomycetota > Actinomycetes > Mycobacteriales > Gordoniaceae > Gordonia > Gordonia sp. NPDC003950. Next base: position 182,680 of record NZ_JBSGIT010000002.1, read on the forward strand.
ACGCCGACGACGGTTCGATCGTACCCGTCGACGGAGCGCGGGCCATCGCCGGACAGACCGTGTTCGCGGGTGAGTCGATCGAGCCCGTACTCGGCGAACCTGCTGCGGTAGTGGCCTCGACTGTGGAAGTCTTTGTGGCAGAATATCCTGCGCCGCAGATGGATTCCCCTGCAGCGCCGACTGTCACCGATCAGGGGTACGAGATCGGGGAGGAGCATCCGGGGATCTACGAGTCCGACGCGTTGTTCGAGGCACGCGCCGCACTCGAACTCGGAGCGCTGGAGTTGACCTTCGGCAGACTGACCACCGGCCAGCTCGCCGGCTATCAGCTTCTCGCCGAGGCGACCCTCCCCTACGTGAAGGGCGACTCGTTCGTCGATGCGGCCGAGTACACCGAGACCAATGCCGCATTCCACGACTATCTGTTCTCGCTGACCGGCAATGAGCATCTGCTCGCCGCGTACACGGCTCTGGGTGTCAAGGGCCGCATGGGAGAGGTGCTCCGGAATGCCACCTGGTGCCACCCGCTGTGCGCGCGCGATCATGTGGATATCGTCGACGCCTTCGCCTCGGGCAACCGTGCCAAGGCACGCGGACTCATCGCCGCCCACGCCGACCGATCGAAGCAGACCATGCGGCGGGCGATGGCCGACGAGATGTCGTCCAAGCGGCCCAAGTTCATCACGCCGGGCCGATTCGCCGGAAAGGTCGTCGTGGTGACGGGCGCTGCTCAGGGCATCGGTGCACAGACGGCACGCCGCATCGCCGCCGAAGGCGGCAAGCTGGTGTGCGCCGACCGATCCGACCTCGTCGCCGAGTTGGTCTCCGACGTCACCGAACTGGGCGGCCGGGCTGTGGAGGCCATCGCGGACCTGGAGTCCTATTCCGGTGCCGCATCGGTGGTGACGAAGGCCATCGAGACCTACGGTCGCGTCGATGTGTTGATCAACAATGTCGGTGGAGCGATCAACTTCAAGCCGTTCGTCGAGTTCAGCGACGACGAGATCCGCGCCGAGATCGACCGGTCGTTGATGACCACGCTGTACGCCTGCCGCGCCGTTCTGCCGTCGATGGTGGAACACGGCTCGGGCGTGATCGTGAACGTGTCGTCGGCGGCGACCCGCGGTATCAACCGGATTCCGTACTCGGCGGCCAAGGGCGGTATCAACGCGATCACCGCCTCCCTCGCCATGGAGTACGCCGACAACGGGATTCGAGTATGCGCAACCGCGCCAGGTGGCACCGAGGCACCGCCGCGGAGAATCTCCCGCGGCACGCCGACCCCCACCGGCGAGACCGAGCAGCAATGGTTCGATGCCCACATCGAGCAAACCGTCGCATCGTCACTGATGAAGCGCTACGGCACCCTCGACGAACAGGCCGCGGCCATCTGCTTCCTCGCCTCCGACGAGGCGTCCTACATCACCGGCAGCGTGCTGCCGGTGGCCGGTGGAGACCTGGGATAGTCTGCCACGCTGCATAATTCAATAGCGCCATCACCGCCGGACGGCATACGTCCGGCGGTGATGCCGTCTTGAAGCACCGCCACCCCGCCGACATCCCTCACCCTCACTGACAGCGCTCATCCCTTCGTTGACAGCGCTCTGAATTACGTTGACAGCGCTCTGATTTCCGTTGACAGCGCTTTGATAAGGGTCGAGCCAACTCCTCTCCCGCCGGTCGAGCAGACCTTCCGCGAGTCGAGGGGCCCCAGCCCGCCGGCCGAGCCAACCCCATCCGCCGGCCGAACCGCCCCGGAGCGATAGCCGCCGCGTTGAGTTCCGTCGAAACGGAGGGTCGCGTCCGCCGGGCCGAGCTTGTCGAGGTCAGACCACGCAAGGCAACTCTGTTATGGAACCAGCACCACCACAACAGGTCTCGATGCTCGTCGCTAGCGCTCCTTACACCTCGACCACCGGTGACACCGGTCGAGCCGACCTCATCCCGCCGGTCGAGCCGACCCATCCCGCCGGTCGAGCCGACCCGGAGCGCTAGCGGAGGGTCGTGTCGAGACCAGGTGAGGAGAGGCTGGAACCCCCACCACCACAACATCTCCCACGAACGTGTCGCCCCATACCACACCCCACCGACAAGATAATCGCGCCGACAACACGTTATCCACAGACCAAAAGTTATGCACAGCAACAGGATTCGGAAAGCTGGCCCTTGCGCCGACCGCCAACGAGGCGTATTGTGGTGTACATGACATCGGGGGAACTTGACATCACCATCGACTTGTTGTCGGAACTCGACTTCACCACCGGCAGCCTCACCCACGAGGATGCAAAAAGTGCGCTGCACGCCATCCTGCTGATCCGCAATCTGGTCGATCACCACGCCAGTGTGCTTGTCGGACTCTGTGATCACCTGAAGGTCGCAGAGAAGGAGGGCCGCAGACTCCACGAGTTGTTGCACGAGTGGGGTGTCGCCCCGGCTTCCGCGTCCCGCATGATCCGACTGGGCACCACACCCGACATCGACCGCGTGCACCGCCACACCTCACTGGGCACACTGTCCGCCGAACACGCCGACGCCATCGTGAGAGGATTGACGCACATCGAGAAGCGATCTGGACAACCTGTCACCGCCGAAGAACGCGACGCACACAGCATTGCCCTGCTCGGGCATGCCACCGCCGGTTTCACCCCCGCCGAGATCCGTGACTACGCCAAGAGTCGCGGGAACCAGCAGGCCGACGACACCGACGGTTTACCGGCCGGCGAGGACCGTTCCATCAACACTCTGGACTTCCGGGATTCTGACGACGGACGCCTCACCGTCACCGGCAACCTGCATGCCGTGCTCGGTGAGAAGTTGAAGACCGCGATCGAAGTCCTGTCGGCGCCACGGCCCCAGCCCGACGGGTCCCGCGATCCGCGCACCGCAGGTCAGATGCGTGCCGACGCCCTGGAGAACATCCTCGACACCGCAGCCCGCGCCGCCAGAGGTGAGCATCGCGATGACGACGGACCACGTATGCCCACCGAACTGATCAACCTCACCATCCCCACCGGCACACCCTCCATGGCATCCCTGCAGTTCATGGGATCGGTCACCGAAGCCACCGCCCGCAAACTGTGCTGCGACGCCACCGTCGGCGTCATGATCGTCAGCAAAGACGAAGTACCCCTGTCGCTCGGACGCACCATCCGGTTGTTCAACCGGGCCCAACGACGAGCGTTGACGCACCGGGATAAGGGGTGCATCAAGTGCGGTGCACCCGCCTCACGCTGCCAGGCGCACCACATCGTGCATTGGATCGACGGCGGCGAAACCTGTTTGGAGAACGGCGCTTTGCTCTGCACAGCCTGTCATGACGATGTCCACCATAACGGATGGGACGTCGTCATGGGAGCCGACCACCACCCGTGGTTGATCCCACCGGAAAGTGTTGACCCACAACGCAGGTGGTTGCGGTCCTATCACCGCAGGACCATGACCTTGGATGGATTGCCGGGTGCGGCATGAGGATTCGAGTTCCAGCCTTACCTTGCGAGGTCTCCTTGCGTTGAGCTCCGTCGAAACGACACGGACTCCGCTAGCGCTCCGTCTGGCTCAACCAGCGGGCAAGGTGGCTCGACCACTGGAGTAAGGGCTCGACCAACGGGCAAAGGGGCTCGGCCAGCGGGGACGCGTCCCCATCGCCGGTTGCGGGGTAGCAACCAGCGACGTGACCCAGCAGCCCTGCCTCACCGATAGATAACAGACCAACCAACCCGCACCCGGCCTGCCGGGACCGCATCGGTACCTTGACAATTCCACAGTGACAACGGCCATGGGGTTCTCGAGCCGACGATGAGCAGCAAAGATGGAGGTGCTGCGGCAATCGGATCCGAACCCCACATTCCTCTCGAACGCCTACCATGGAGCGATGATCATCGAGGCCAGCTGCATCGGTCGCGATGACGAGATCGGCGAGATCCTGCAACGCACCGATGGCCTCACCGATCCGGCGTTTCTGGTGATCACCGGGCCGCCGGGCGTCGGCAAGAGCACCGTGCTCCGTCGCGTCGCCGCACGTGCCGAATCCGAGCATCTCCCCCTACGTGTTCTCGACGACGCCGACGGGATCGACTCCGATTCGATACGCGAACTCGGAACCGATACCGCCGGGAATCCACTGCTTGTCGTGATCGCGGTGACCACCCACACCCCGGCCACGATGGCACTGCTCGCCGATACGATCGCTCTCGACGGGCTGCCCCGTCACGCCATCGCAGAACTCGCAGCGTCACGCGGCATCGTCGTCCACCCCACAGTGCTCGAACGGCTCGCCGACCACACGGCCGGCAACGCGCGAGACGTCATCGCCCTGTTCGGAGAGCTACCCAACAGCGCGTGGTCGCGGGCCGATCTGGCACTGCCTGCCCCGCGTTATATCGTCGACGAAGTCCGGACCAGGCTGCGGCAGATCCCAGCTGCCGGCGTAGAACTCATTCAGGCAATCTGCATCCTGGATGACGGTGACTCCCTGGGAACAGCAATCGAATTGGCGCACATCGACGATGCCATGGCCGCTCTCGATGATGCACTGAACAGCGGCCTGATTCAGACAACTGTCGCACTGACACCCGCCGACGCCCGACCCCGGCCGACCAATCCACTCATCCACACGGCGGTGCTGCAGGTCATGGGCATTCGGCGCGTCGGTGAGATGCACAGTCGCGCAGCCGACCTCATCGAGGACCCGGTCCGCAGTCTCGGACATCGCGTGGCGGCATCCCCTGTCCCCGACGCCGAACTCGCCGACCAACTCGACGCCCTTGCCAGAACCCGCGCCGCCGACGGCGAATGGGCCGCGGCGGCCGACCTGTACCGGCAGGCCGGCCGCCTCACCTCCGACCGACTGCAGAGCGAACTACGGACCACCCTGTCGGTGGACGCGTTGCTCGCAGCCGGTGACTGCGTCGGCGCGGCCGCCCTCGTCCCGACCGTGGAGAGCCTCCGTGAAACCGCGCTGCGCGACGCCACCCTCGCCTACCTCGCAATCCTGCGTGGTCGTTCCGCCGAGGCCGCCCTCCGACTCGAACGTGCCTGGGGCATCGTCAACTTCGAACGCGAACCCGACGTCGCCGCACTCATCGCGCAACGCTACGTCCTGCACAATCTGGTGCGCTGCCGCGGCGATGAACTCGTCGCCTGGGCCGACCGCGCAATCGCGATGGCCGGCGACACCTCGTCGGCGGGTATCGAAGCCGCCGCCATCCGCGGTCTCGGACAGGCGTGGTCCGGTGATCCGGGCGGCGCACTCGCCTCCTACACCGAACTCGCCGAGCGCGTCCGATTCGGTCCGCAGGCGCAGCGCGTCACCATGGGGCGTGGGTGGCTGGAACTGGGCATTGATGAGATCGGCGCGGCGCGCAGTAGCCTCGAAACAGCGGTCTCCATGGCCCAACTCGGCGGTTCCAACCGCATCTCCCTCTGGGCACTCGGATGGCTCGCCCGCGTTCAGTTCCTCACCGGCGACTGGGATTCGGCGCTCGTCACCGTCGATCAGGGACGCGAACTCGCCCGCAAGGGTGGCATCGAAGTCGCCACGCCACTGCTCAACTGGACTGCCGCACACATCCACTCGATGCGAGGCGATCGGGAACGCGCCGAATTCCACATCACCGCGGCAACATTGCCCGCCGGAGACTACGAGATCATGCGCATCCCACTCCTGTTGGCCCGCGCACACGTCGCCGAGGCGGACGCCGACTACGGCCGGGTGATTCGCATCCTCGAACCGCTTCGACGGATGGCGGACACGACACCGGCACTGGTGGAGCCCGGCTGGTGGCCGTGGGTGGATGTGCTGGCCAACGCCCTGGTCATCGACGGACAACTCGACGCCGCCGACGCACTTCTGCGTCCATTCGAGGAACTCGCCGCGCAACGCAAACACCGGTCCGCAGCCGCGCGAATCGGCTACGCGCGTGGGCGATACCTCGGCGCCACCGGCGACATCCATGCCGCGCGGCGCGCCTTCGACGAGTCGCTCGAACTGCTCGACGGACTCCCACTCCGATACGACCTCGCCCGGGTCAACTTCGCCTACGGGCAGACACTACGCCGCGCCGGAAAACGTCGTGCCGCCGACACGGTGATGGCCACCGGCCGCGAGATATTCCAATCTCTGGGTGCCACAACCTATGTCGACAGGTGTGATCGCGAACTGAAGGCCGGCGGCCTCAGCACTACCCGCAGCGCCACCACCCGAACCGACAACGACGCGACAGATCTCACCCCGCAGGAGGAGGCGGTCACCCCGCTGGTCGCCCGCGGACTGTCGAACCGAGAGGTGGCCGCCGAACTCTACATCTCCCCGAAGACGGTGCAGTACCACCTCACCCGGATCTACGCCAAGCTCGGACTGCGATCCCGCGCCGAGCTGGCCGCCTCGCGGTCCTGACCGCCGAGCCCCTCGGCGGTCCGATCAACCACCGGCGCACCGGTTTTCGATTCGACCGTGGCGAAGTCCACACCCGGGGCGAGTTCGACGACGTCGAATCCCGTTCCGGTGACGTCGAACACGCCGAGGTCGGTGATCACACGACTGACCACCGACCGCCCGGTCAGCGGCAACGAGCATTCGGCGACCAGCTTTGGATCACCCTTCTTGCTCACATGCTCCATCAGCACGATCACCTGACCGGCACCGTTGACCAGATCCATCGCGCCGCCGATACCCTTGACCATCGCGCCGGGCACCATCCAGTTCGCCAGGTCGCCACCCGCCGACACCTGCATCCCGCCCAGGACGGCGACGTCGACGTGACCACCACGGATCATGGAAAAGCTGGTGGCCGAATCGAAGTATGACGCGCCGGGGAGCACCGACACCGTCTGCTTGCCGGCGTTGATGAGGTCCGGATCGACCTCATCGTCGTACGGGAACGGACCCACACCGAGGATGCCGTTCTCGGCGTGCAGCACGATGTCGGAATCGTCGGGCATGTGATCGGGAATGAGTGTCGGCAGGCCGATACCCAGGTTGACGTAGTCGCCGGGCCGCAGTTCGCGCGACGCGCGGGCGGCCATCTCGTTGCGGGTCCAGGTCATGGTGTCCTCCTCGAACGTGGTGATGGATCGTGGGTGATCGGCGGCGCACTCAGACGAGCGCAGCGGCCTCGTCCGGCCGCTGTCGGATGGTGCGGTGCTCGATCCCCTTGTCGGAGGCCTGCTCCGGGGTGAGCTCGACGACCCGCTTGACGAAGATCCCGGGCAGGTGGATCTGATCGGGACCCAGTTCACCGACCTCGACGACCTTCTCCGCCTCGACGATGGTGACCCGTCCCGACATTGCGGCCGGCGGATTGAAGTTGCGGGCGGCGGCATGGAAGCAGCAGTTGCCCGCCTTGTCGACGACGGCGGCACGCACCAACGCGAAGTCGGTGACGATGGACTCCTCGAGCACCATCTCCTGACCGTGGAAGGTCCGCACCTCCTTGGGCGGCGACGCGAGCGCGACGGAACCGTCGGCGTGATACCGCCACGGCAGCCCACCCTCGGCGACCAGGGTTCCGACCCCGGTCGGTGTGAAGAACGCACCGATGCCACTGCCACCGGCACGCATCCGCTCGGCGAGCGTCCCCTGCGGGGTGAGTTCGACGGTCACCTCACCCGCGAGGAACTGCCGGCCGAATTCCTTGTTCTCCCCGATGTAGGAGGCGATCACCTTGTCGATTCGCCGGGCCTCCAAGAGAAGTCCGAGTCCGGCACCGTCGGCGCCGCAGTTGTTGGAGACAATGGTGAGCTGTCCGGCACCCTGCGCGAGCAGTGCGTCGATGAGGAACTTCGGGATACCCGACAATCCGAAGCCGCCGACGGCAATGCTTGCGCCCGAAGGGATGTCGACGACCGCGTCGGCGGCCGATGCGGCTACTTTGTCGAGGCTCATGAGTACTCCAGGTGTTCAATGAGGGCGGGGGTGATGATGTCGGGCTGTTCGGCATTGGCCAGGTGGGCGGCGTCGTCGACGACGAGCAGCTTCGCGTCCGGAACGGAATCGGCGAGGGCGGCCAGCATCTCCGGCGGGGTGGCCGGGTCGTCGGCACCGGCGATGGCCAGGGTCGCCGCGGTGATGGCGGAGATGTCGGCCCGCTGATCCATCGCGGCGATGGCCTCGCAGCATCCGGCGTAACCCTCGCCGGGGGTTGCGGCGATCATCTCCCGGAAATGATCCAACCGATCCGAGTTCGCATCGTCGGCAAGGAATCCGGGGCTGAACCAGCGCGTCAGCACGGCGTCGGCCACCGCACCGGAACCGCCGGCGCGAACGGTGGCGGCGCGGTCTGTCCACCCCGTTGCCGGCGGGAGATACGCTGCGGTGCACAGCAATCCGATTCGGTTGACCCGGTCCGGGTTGCGTACGGCCAGTCGCATGGCGGTCATCCCGCCGAGCGACAGCCCGACCACGTGAGCAGAGGCGACACCGAGGCGATCGAGCAGGGCGACCACGTCGTCGGCGAGGTCGTCGATCGAGTAGGGTCCGGCCGGCACCGGCGAGGCGCCATGTCCGCGGGTGTCGTAGCGAACGACCCGAAAGTGCTTCTCCAACTCCGGAAGCTGCGCGTCCCACATGCGATGGTCGGACCCCAGCGAATTCGACAGCACCACCACGGGGGCGTCGTCGCGACCGCTGACGTAGGCGGCGACCTCGACGGCGCTCATCGGATCACCTCGAATACTGCGGCCAGCCCCTGCCCGCCGCCGATGCACATGGTCTCGAGGACGTGGCGGGCGTCGCGGCGCCGCGCCTCGTAGGCGGCGGTGGCCAGGATGCGGCCGCCGGTGGCGCCGATCGGGTGACCGAGCGAGATCCCGGATCCGTTGGGGTTGAGGCGTTCGTCGGTGGGATCGACCTTCCATTCGGCGAGCACGGCGAGCACCTGTGCGGCGAAGGCCTCGTTGAGTTCGATGAGGTCGATCTCATCGAGGGTCAGTCCGGCGCGACCGAGGGCGGCGGCGGTGGCGCCGACCGGGCCGATGCCCATCTCCTCGGGTGCGCAGCCGGTGACCGCCCACGACTTGAGTGCGAGAAGTGGTGTCAAACCGGCCTTCTCGGCCGCGGCTCGGGTGGCAACGACACACATGGCGGCGCCGTCGTTCTGTCCGGACGCATTGCCGGCGGTGACGGTGGACTCGGGGTCGAGGCGCCCGCGGATGGGTCGGAGCTTGGTCATCGATTCGATGCTCGCGTCGACGCGGGGATGCTCGTCCCGGTCGACGACGGTGTCGGGCTTGCCACGCCGACCGGGAATGGTGACGGGCACGATCTCGTCGTCGAAACGTCCGGCCTGCTGGGCGGCGACGGCACGCTGATGCGACTGCACCGCGAGCTCATCCTGTTCGGCCCGGCTGATCGAGTACTTCCGACGCAGGTTCTCGGCGGTCTCGATCATGCCACCGGCGATCGGGTGGGAGGTGCCGCCGGCGGTGAGCCGACCACGGTCGAGACGATCCATCAGCTCCACCCCGCCCTGGCGCACCCCGGTGCGCAGGCCGAGCGCATAGTGTTCGACGTTCGACATCGATTCGGCGCCACCGGCGATGACGAGATCCGCGCCACCCGAGGCGATCTGCGAGGCGCCGTTGAGTACGGCCTGCAGGCCCGATCCGCAGCGTCGGTCGACCTGCATTCCCGGGACCCCGATGCCGAGGCCGGCGTCGAGGGCGGCGATCCGTCCGATGGCCGGGGATTCGCCGTTGGAGTATCCCTGTCCGAGGATGACGTCGTCGACGTCGCCCTCGCCGAGGCCGGTGCGGCCGACCAGTTCACGCAGCAATGTGGTGGCGAGGTCGGTGACCGTCAGCGCGGCCAGCGAACCACCCATGCGACCCACCGGGGTGCGCAACGGCGAACAAATGACGACATCGGTGCCTGAACTCATACCTCGACGTTATGACCCGCATCTCATATTGGGAAGTATCCATTTCACAGGCATTGATATGCACAGAGTCTCAATGAGGGTATTCTTGCAGCTCATGGAGCTTCGTCACCTGCGCTACTTCCGTGCCGTCGCGGAGGAACTGCACTTCGGGCGCGCCGCCGCACGGCTGCACATCGCACAGCCCCCGCTGTCGCAGCAGATCCGCCGGCTCGAGGACGAGCTCGGGGTGGACCTGCTCATCCGTTCCACCCGCCGGGTGGAACTGACCCCGGCCGGCGCGGCCTACCTTCCCCGGGTGGTCGCGATCCTCGAGGCCGTCGACGCGGCCGGTGATCAGGCCCGTCGCGTCGCCGACGGCCTCGAGGGCCATCTGACCATCGGTTGCGTGGGGTCGGCGACGTACTCGCTGCTCCCACGTCTCGTCCGTGCACTGCGCGACGAACTCCCCGGCGTCGAGGTCAGCGTGCGCGGCGAGATGCTGGCGCCGGATCTGCTCACCGCGTTGCGCGACGCGCGCATCGACCTCGCGCTGCTCCGTCCGCCGATCACCGAGCCGGACATGGTGATCGAGCCGATCCGCTCCGATCGCCTGATCGTCGCACTCCCCGACAGCCATCGGCTCGCCGACCGCGATGCGCTCACCCTCGCCGACCTTGCCGACGATGACCTCATCGCACATGCCGGGCACGGCCGGTCGGTGATGAACTCGGTGATCGCGGGGCTCTTCGCCGACGCCGGCATCGTGCCGCGCATCCGGCACGAGGTGGCCGAGACCTCGACGCTGGTCACCCTGGTCGCCGCCGGGCTGGGCGTGGCCATCGTGCCCGCACCGACCGCCGCTCTCGACATCGCCGGTGCCCGCTACGCCGACCTCGTCCCGCACGCCGCCATCGATCTGGTGGCCGCCCGGGCCGATGCCGACTCACCGATCGTCGATCAGGTGCTCACGGTGCTGCATCGCATTGCGCCACAACCGGAGTGAATCGCATCGCCGTTCTCCGCATCCGGAAACTCAGTACCCCAGAAAGGCATCGGTGTGGATGCGCCAGAGCTTCCACCGCGTCGACGGGTCGGCGCGCCGGATGGCGGCCGCGGTGCGGTCGACGAACTGGGGATTGCCCGACAGGAGATAGTGCGCGTCGCCCGACGACAACGCCGGTCCGACGAGATCGGCCAGACGCCCCGGCTCGGTGATCCCCGTCGTCAGCTCCACCGCGGGTGAGACCTCCACCCTTGCACCGGCCGCGCGGATGACGGCGAGGTCGTCGTCGTAGACGGATCGTTCGGCGACGCTGACGACGTGGATGACGGTCAGCCACGACAGATCCCGGGCCTCGCCCGCGGTCAGGCTCCGCAGCATCGCCCGATACGGCGTGATACCGATACCGGAGGCCAGCAACACCGTCGGGTGGGCACCGAGCCGGCGTGGGAGCACGAAATCACCGCCGGTGGCGTCGAGGTGGAGCCGACCGCCGCCGGCCTCGATGAGCTCCGACTTGAACGACGACATCGACGTGGAGGCCACCGTGAAGGCGAACTCGCCCGGGTTCTCCCCCGGCGCCGAGGCGTAGGAGAACACCCGGCGCGTGCGGTGCCACAGTGGCGCCGACCAGCGCGGGGCACTGAGCATCGCCCACTGGCCGGGCCGGAACGCCAACGGCGACGACGCCTGTGCGCGTACCCGGTAGGTGTTCGCCGCGATCGGCTCGACGGTGGTGTCCAGGCGCACCCGCCCCGCACCACGCTGGGCGAGCAGCCGCACCACGAAGGCATAGACGCAGCCCACCGCGAGCGCGATCTGCGGCACGAACTCCAGGGTGTAGGAGTCGGTGATCTCGAAGGTCTGCTGCCAATTCATCAGGACCGCAACGATGATCGCGCACACTGCGCGATGGATTCGGGTGGTCGGCGCGGTGAGCGGCTCGGGCAACATGATCGCGGCGAGGAACAGGGTCGGTGCGGAGACGAACACGAACTGCAGGTCCTGACCGCCCTGCGTCGCCTCCAGCACCCCGACGGTGGCCAGCGTCGCCACCAGGAAAACCCCGACGAGCCACCATTCGCGGAGCACTGTCACCAGCATCGCTCCGATGATCACCATCGGCCAGAACAGCGGTTCGGCGGCGATCCACCAGAACGGTGAACTCAGCGGCACCCCACCGAGACTCGCGCCCGTGTAGGCGACGGCGTAAGACACCACGGCCCCGGCGACCGCCGGGTTGATGATCAGCCGCCGTCGCCAGACGAGGACGTACTTGCTGATCGCGGCCGCCGCCGCGGCTATCACCACCGACACCGCGGACGCGGTGTCGGTGACCCCGGGCATCAGGAAGAACAGGATGAGCCCGGTGATCGCCCACGAATCCGCGTTCGGCGGCACGCGCACGATGGCCGCACACAGGTAGGTCACCACTCCGCTGACCACCAGCGAGATCATCAGCGTCGACGCCAGTTCTGGTGGCGTATAGGCGAAGTCGTCGTCGACGGCTCCGACGACGAACGCCGCGGCGGCCAGGGCGAGCAAGGCCAGCAGCACCGCACGGTGCACCGTGAGCCATCGGGGCGTCAGGCGGGTCACAGGTAGAGCTCCAATCCGGGGATCATGGTGTGGTCGACGGTTCCGTTGCTGCGAATGGTCACGTGCTGCGGGATGTGGGTGGGGATGTCATTGCGCTCCAACCGGAATCCCGCGATATCGCTGCCCACGCTGAGCGTGGCAGCGGCCGGAACAGGGATGGCCGGCCCGCCGCAACCCACCAATCGCCGTGCCGCGGTGAAGAACAGCGCCGTGGCCAGGCCGTCGGCGGTCATCGCATCCGGGCCGTAGACCCAGGTGGCGAGCACATCGTCGACGGGCCGGGCGGTACGGGGATCGACGATGTGGTGCCAGTCCGCCCACGTCCGACGATTCGACGCCGAACCGCACAGCGCACCACCGGACAATGCGACCACACCGATCGCCTTGGTCGGGTCGAGGGGATGCTCGAGGGCGATCCGCACCGGTTCGTCGCGCGGCGAGATCACCATGTCCCCGCCGGCGTCGACGATGTAGCGATCGAGCTCGTCGGCGACGATGGCCGCCACCCGGTCCACCGCGAATCCCTTGCCGGCCGCGCCGACGTCCACCACGGCGGGAGTGAGAACGTCGAGATATGTTCCATTCCAACCGATCACGTCATCCCACTCCGGAGCCGCGGACACCGTCGCCGCCGGGGTGAGGGAGTACTGCGCGTCGTATCCGGCATCGTCGAGGATCTGCCCGACCAGCGGGGTCACCGAGCCCCCGGTGACCGTGTAGAGCTCCCGATAGAAGTCCAGCAGCGCCCGGTCCTCGGCGGCGACGGCGTATCGGCCGGGTGTCCGCGCCATCTCGGCAACGGTGGAGTCGGCGCGGAACCGTGACCAGTACCGGTCGATGCGGTCGAGTTCGGCGACGACGAGGTCGCGGCGGTGGGCGTCGAGGGGAACGTCGGTGGTGATCTCCCAGCGGGTTCCGAGCGCCTCGAACGCCCACTCGCACTCAGCCGGCGGCTTGGGTCTTGATCTGGGCGATGGCATCGTTGAAGCCACCCGAGGTGAGCGACGATCCGGAAACCTTGCTGACGTCGAGGTCGTCGATGTTCTTGCCGACCACCTCGGCGTCGATCCCGCTGGCGAACTTCTGCTGGAATTCCGCGGAGGTACCCCGGGTCTGACTGCGATCGAGCTCGACGGCGGTGATCGTGGAATCGTCGAGGGTGACCGTCACGCCGATCTGCTGCTCACCACCGGGAGTGGTGTAGTGACCGGTGGCGGTGTAGGTGCCGTTGCGATACTCCCCCGTTGTGGCGCCCGGGTCCGATGCGGTGCCCGATGCGCCCGCCGCCTCCGAGGCCGCCGCGCCGGTGGTGGTGGTGTCGGAGGCGGAGCTGTCGTCACTGCCGCAGGCGGCCGTCGCCAGTCCGACGGCGGCGACCGCGGCCACCACGCCCGCCGCGCGGGTCATGGTGAGGATCTCATCTTTGCGGACCATGGTCCGGATTGCTGGGGTCATGGCTCCCCATTTTGGAGAAAACGGACCCGCTTCGCCTCCCCCGAGGAGATATTTTTAGCTGATCCTAAGAAAGCTCGCAGCAATCTCCCCGGCCCGGCCTCACCGTCCGGCCGCCTCCACCCGCGCGGCGATGGCGTTGACGAAGACCGACCTGATGTCGTCCGCGGTGGTCGCCACATAGGTGGTACCCCCGGTGGCGTCGGCGATCTGCTTGAGCGCGTCGGTGTCGGCGTCGTCGCTGATGGCGATGGTCAGGATCAGCACCGGCCGGGCCGGGTCCTCGAGCTCCTTGAGCTGCGAGAGCAAGTCGTCGAGGCTGATGCTGTCGCGGTCGTCGTTCTGTCCGTCGGTCATGATGATGACGCTGTTGGAGTAGTTCGGGTCGTAGGTGTCCTGGACCTGCTTGAACGCGGCGAGCGTGGTGTCGTACAGGCCGGTGCCGCCGCCGAGGTTGTCCGGCGCCAGACCCGCCTTCACCGCGGCGGCGAGCACGTCACGGTGCGTGCGTCCGTTGTCGGCGGGGGCGTCGAGCCGTTTGATGGCCGCGAGCTGTTCCCAGTCCTGGCCGTCGGGTCCACGGTCGACCGAGAACGCCCACCCACCGATCATGGCGTTATTCGGGAAGAGGGTGAGCCCGGTCAGCGACGCCTCGGTGAGCAACTCGGCCCGCGTCGAGGAACCGGATCCGGCCGATTCCTCCATCGAGCCGGACACGTCCTGGACGACGAGTGTCCGGATCGGCACGCCGAGCACCTGCCATTGCCGCAGCGCCTTGTCGACGGCGGCCGGGTCACGCAGCGTCAGCACCGTCACCGGCTGACCGGTGCCGTACGGGTGTTCCCCGGGCGCAGCCCGTCCGCCCGGCTCACGGAAACCGGCCTGAGCCAACGGTTCCCCGGCGCTTCCGGCGATCGCCGACGCCAACTCCTTGCCCGCGGCGTCGGCCGCGGCACCGCGTGCGGTGGGGGCGATGTTGACCAGCGGGTAGTCGAGGAGGACGGTGCCGTCGGACGGGATCGCGAATTTCAGGTCCGACCCCTGATGCGTCCGCATGAACAGAATGTACTGCTGTTCGGTGGTCACCACCGGCACGTCGGAGGTGTTCGCGAGGTTCAGTCGCATACCCTCGCTGTCGTTGACCGTGCGAAAATTGTTCTGCTGCACCGCCAATGTGGTCATGGCGTTGACCAGTTCCGGTTGGGTCAGCTTGCCGGCATCCACCTCGGCGAGGGCCCCGACGATCGGCGCGTCACCCGTGCTGGTGACGATCGGGCTGCCGGTGCGCAGATCCGGCAGCGTCATCACCTGCTGCCAGCCGGTCAGCTCCGGGAGTTTCTTGCCGACGACGACCGTCGGGGTGGACACCAGCGACTCGGAGGTCAGGTTCAGATCCTGGCGCACCTGCGTGGACACCCGGCGGGCCTGGGTCTGCGAATCCGGCACCCACAGGTCGGGGCGTTGATCACCACTGGTCAGCACACCCGGGGCGTCGGCACCGGACACCGCGTTGACGGTGTAGTCGTAGCAGCCCTGCGCCGAGACCGTGGCGGCGGCTTCCCGCAGCGAGGCGGCGATCGTCGGATCCGCGGCGACCGTGACACGTTGCCGGTCATCGCATTCCGACGAGCCGACGGTGCGCCAGATGATCACACCCGCCACCAGCGCCGCGATCACCACGAGCGCACCCAGCCCCCACAGCCATGCGCCCCGATGGGAGGACTTCACCTCACGATGGTCGAAGCCGAACGAGTCGCCCGGCTTCGCCGCAGGGGTCGGCCCGGTGACGGGAGGCGGATCGACCCGCCGGCGAGGACCGGTCGAGTTCTCACCCGAATCGGAGTCAGCGGATTCCGAACTGTGCCGGCCCATACGTCATATCCCCCTGAGGATGTGGAAATCGCCCGCTGAGTGTAGCGGGACGCTCAGGCGAACACCTCGCGGAATCGGTCCAGTGACTTGTGCAGATCACCGGACACCGCCATCGCGGTGGCCTTGCCTATCGGGCCCAGCAACGGCAGCCCACCGAGTTCGACGGTGAAGGTGATGGTCGACCCCGTCGCAGTCGAGGCGATCGCGAGGTCGAGGGTGGACTTCACCCCGCCCTTGCCGGAACCCTTGAGCCGCACCTCCTTGCCCTCGACGAACCGGTCGATCACCCAGTCGAAACGCACCCGCGTGCCCTTGACCTTGACGACGGAGCTCACCGCGGTGCCCTTGCGCAGTTCGTGCGGGGCAGGCAGGGCGCTGCGCCAGCCGTCGTGCAGGATCAGCCACTCGTCGAACCGCGACAGGTCCGACGCGGCGATCCAGGTATCCTCCGGTGACAGCTCGACCTCGATGGAGTCACTCGTTTTGGCCATGGTGCGAAAGCCTACTGGAGAGTCAGTCCGAGGCGATCACGTGCACCCGGGCCTCACCCTCACCACGGCGCCGGTCGACGTCGTCGCGATGTCCTTGCTGGATGCGCTGCTGGTCGGTCACGGTGTCACCGTCCGGATCACCGAGGTCGAGGCGTATGCGGGACCACGGGATCCGGCGTCACACGCGTACGTGCGGACTCCCCGATCGGAGATCATGTATGGGCCGGCCGGACGGCTGTATGTCTACCGCATCCACGGTCATCACTGCGCGAATGTGGTGACCGGCCCTGACGGGGAGGCGTCGGCCGTGCTCGTGCGCGCGGGAGAGGTGATCGCCGGGTTCGACGTGGCGCGGGAACGTCGGGGTGGCGTCGCCGATGCCGCCCTGGCCCGCGGGCCGGGCAATCTGGCCCGCGCACTGGGTATCACCGCCGCCGACCTCGGTGCCGATCTGGGTGGCCCGGAGCCGGTCGCGCTGCGGTTTCCTGCGCAGCCGGTCTCCGCGGCGCGGCTGCACAGCGGACCCCGTGTGGGGGTCCGCCGCGCCGCCGATGTCGCGTGGCGATTCTGGATCGCCGACGATCCGACGGTGTCGGCCTATCGCCGACATCCGCGGGCGCAGTGAGCGGGCTACTTCGGCTGCTCGCCCGAGGTGTTCGGATCGGCAGGCTTCGGGGCATCGGCAGGCTTGGGGGCATCCGGGGCGCCGACGGCCTTGCGGGCGGCGTCCTGCGCCTTGTCGACTTGCGATGCGTACTTTCCGCCGGTCGCCTTGTCAATGGCGTCGCCACCCTTGTCGATCAGGCTCGGGTTTCCCCTGAGTGCGGCCTTGGCCTTGTCGACCAGTCCCTTGAGATCCATCAGATCACTCCTTGATCGTCGAGTCGTGCACGGCGGCCACCGAGTGTAGGTCGTGATGGTGTCCGCCGCCATCGGACACGATGATTCGGGGCATGACCCGCGACACGATCTCCACGCAGACGATGCCGACCGCCGCGGCGATGAACGCCACACTGTTCATCTGCCAGTTCGAGGAGTCGAGTTTGAACATGGTCTGCGTCCACGGCCAGGCGAAGATGATCACGTAGGCGCCCACCGACACCGCGAGCAGCAGCAGCTTCCACCAGGTATAGGGGCGCGCGACGACGGCCAGCACGTAGAGCGCGACCGCGATGAGACAGATCAACGTCGCGGTGGCGGCCTGGGTCTGCGCCGGAGGGAGATCGACGCCGTCACCGCCCAGCGTCACGCCCTTACCGCCGGGATTGACGATCACGTAGGTGATGAAGGCACACAGCCCAACGATAATGCCGTTCGGAACCGCTTGCCGCAAAACACGTTTGACGAAACCGGTGCGGGCCCGCTCGTTGTTGGGGGCGAGCGAGAGGATGAACGCGGGAATGCCGATGGTGAACCACGCCGAGATGGTGACGTGGATGGGCTGGAACGGATAGCTGAGCGAATCGAAGCCGAAGATCTTGCCGGCCAGTCCGGCGACGCCGACGAACAAGGCGAGCAGCACCGCGTACACCGTCTTGGTGAGGAACAGGTTGGAGACCCGCTCGATGTTGCCGATCACCCGGCGACCCTCACCCACCACGTAGGGCAGGGTGGCGAACTTGTTGTCCAGCAACACGATCTGTGCCACTGACCGGGCCGCCGAGCTACCCGATCCCATCGCCACCCCGATGTCGGCATCCTTGAGCGCGAGGACGTCGTTGACGCCGTCACCGGTCATCGCCACGGTGTCGTCACGCGACTGCAGCGCGGCGACCATCGCCCGCTTCTGGTCGGGGCGCACCCGCCCGAAGATCACCCCGTTCTCGACGACGTCGGCCAGCGCGTCGATGTCGGTGGGCAGGGTCCGCGCGTCGACGGCGGCGTCCGGTGATCCGAGGCCGAGGGACTGGGCAACGGCTCCCACCGAACGGGCATTGTCGCCGGAGATGACCTTGACGTCGACGTGCTGGGAGGCGAAGTAGTCGAGGGTGTCGCGGGCGTCGTCGCGCACCCGCTGTTCGAGGACCACCAGCGCCGTCGGGACCAGGGTGCCCGGGACGTTCGCGCCGTCGGCGGGGGTGGTGTCGACGGGGACGTCGGTGTGGCCGAGCAGCAGCACCCGCAGTCCCGACTCACCGATCTCGGAGGCCTGCCGGGCCGGGGCACTGTCGGGATCGAGCAGCACGTCGGGGGCACCGAGAATCCAGTTGCCCCGATCGGCGCCGGTGGCGTCGACGAACGACATCCCGCTCCACTTCTTGGCGGAGGTGAACGGTTCGATCGCACTCAGCTGCCAGTCGGGTGCGCTGGGGTAGGCCTCGGCGAGCGCCGCCACGCTGGCGTTGGGACTGCGGTCGGTGGCGGCCAGCGCTGCGAGCACCTGCTCGGCGCGGGAGGTGTCCGAAGCCTCCTCGTCGGCATTGTCGGCGTCATCCGGCAGTCCCCGCACCTCCGACAGCCGCATCCCGTTCTCGGTGAGGGTGCCGGTCTTGTCCGCGCAGACCACGTTGACGCGGGCCAGACCCTCGATCGCGGGGAGTTCGTTGACCAGGCATTGGCGTCGGCCCAGTCGCACCACGCCGACCGCGAAGGCGATGGAGGTCATCAGCACCAGACCCTCGGGCACCATCGGGACGAGCGCGGCCACCATGCCGAGAAGCGAGGCCCGCCAACCATTCTGGCTGATGAACACCTGATTGACGATGGTCAGGATGCCGGCCGGGATCAGCAGCCAGGTGATCACCTTGAGGATCTGGTCGATGCCGGATCGCAGTTCGGAGGACACCAAGGTGAACTTCGACGCCTCCGCGGCGAGTTGCGCGGCGTACGCGTCGGCGCCCACCTTGGTGGCCCGGTAGGCACCGGACCCGGAGACGACGAAACTGCCGGAGAGGATCTTGTCGCCGGGCGACTTGTCGATCGCGTCGGCCTCACCGGTGAGCAGGGATTCGTCGACGTCGAGGGCGAGGGATTCGACCACCTCACCGTCGACGACGATCTGATCACCCGCGCCGACCTCGATGATGTCGTCGAGCACCACCTCACCGGGAACGAGTTCGGCGACCACCCCGTCGCGGCGCACCTTCGGGTGGGTCTGCCCGACGATGGCGAGACGGTCGAGGGTGCGTTTGGCGCGGATCTCCTGGATGATGCCGATTCCGCTGTTGGCGACGATGAGCAGCCCGAACAGTCCGTTGATGAACGAGCCGGTGGCCGCGACGAGGGCGAACAGCACCCCGAGGATCGCGTTGATGCGGGTGAACACGTTGGCGCGGACGATGTCGCCGACGCTGCGGCCGGATCGGTCCGGCATGGTGTTGACCTGACCGGCCGCGACGCGCTGGGCGACCTCGTCGGCGGACAGCCCACCGATGTGCGCCCGGTCGCCGGGCGCGGTTTTCGTCGGCTTCACGCGGAGCGCTCCCACCACTGCGGGTCGGTGAGTCCGGTGCCCTGGCGGTGGGTCAGATCGATCGAGCCACCCGGCTGGGGCACCATCACCGTCGTCGCGTTCCGGCCGGCGGCGGGCAGCAGCCGCACGATCGGGTCGGCCCACGCATGCCGGGCGAGGGAGAAGGTTCCCCAGTGGATCGGCAACATCACCGCGTCGGCGCCGGCCGATCCGGACACCATCCGGTGGATGGCGACGGCCTCCTCGGGATCGACGTGCACGTCCGGCCACAACGGATCGTAGGCACCGACGGCGATCAGGGTGAGATCGAAGGGACCGAGCCGGTCGCCGAGGTCGGCGAACCGTTCGGTGAAGCCGGTGTCGCCGGAGAAGAAGACGCGGTGGGTGGGTCCGACGATCGCCCAACTCGCCCACTGGGTGAGGTCGCGGGTGAACATGCGGCCGGAGAAATGCCGAGCCGGTCCGCAGACGAAACGCACCGTGGTGCCGGTGCGGCCGGTCAGGGTGACGGAGCCCCACAGGTCGGCCTGCCGGATACGGTCGTGGGAGATGCCCCAGGCGTGCAAGTGCGCGGCCACCCCGAGCGGCGCGACGAACACCGCGTCGGGCTGTGCGGCGGCGATCCCGACGACGGTGGCCATGTCGAGGTGGTCGTAATGGTCGTGACTGATCAGGACAACGTCGAGGGCGGGCAGATCCGCGACGGTGACCGGAGACGGGTGCATGCGGGCCGGTCCGACCGCCTGGCTCGGCGAGCACCGCTTGGAGAACACCGGATCTGTGAGGACACGCATGCCGTCGACCTCGACGAGGACCGAGGCATGTCCGAGCCAGGTCGCGGCCAGCGTCCGCGGTTCGTCGGCGAAGACCGGTCGCTCGACCCGGATCTCGGCTCCGGGGCGACCCGGTCGGCGGGCCATATCGACCATCGACCTCCAATCCGGCGCCACTCCCGCGGTCGGCGGTTCGAGGTTGGTGAAGGCGGTGCCGTTGAAGTTGGGTGAGGCGACCACCAGGGGCCGGATACTGTCCGGATCGGCACCGATGGCGCGGGCCGAGGCAAAACCGGCCGACGCGAGCCCACCGACGGCGGCACCGACCGCACGGACACCGAGAGCACCAGCGGAGCTCACCGCTCGTCCGAGCGCGTCCGCCGGAATCCATTCGATGGGCGTCGTCACGAGAACCAGCGTAGGACATCTCCTCGTGCGGTCCCCTGAAGGCGACACACCGAGGCGCCCGAGGCCCCCGCTTGCTAATATTCTGGCCTGCACTCACCGACGATCCCGCCGGTACGCATGCGAGCAAGGAAGCGAACACCACGTTGGCACGGATGTCGGTGACCGAGCGGCGCGCAGCGCTCGTCGAGGCCGCCTATCGCGTGATCGCCGACCACGGCGTCGAGGGTGCGACGACCCGCCGGATCTGCGCACACGCCGACATGCCGTTGGCGAGTTTCCACTACGCCTTCGAGTCCCGCACCGCACTGTTGTGCGCGGTGATGGAGACCGCGGTCCCCACCGACATCGGCCAGATGTTGCGGATCATCCAGTCCACCGGTGACGTCGGCAGCGGGTCGACGCTCGCGTTGATGGAAACCACCATGCGCGCCCAGCTCGACGCGTTCTACTCGATGCTCAAGGCCGACCCTGGTCGCCTGCAGGCGACCATCTCGCTGGGGATCTACGCGCACAATCACCCCGAACTGCAACGCGACGGCAAACGGATGTACGAAACCCTGTACGCGGTCGCCGCCGAGGGGCTCGCCCATTCCGCGCGGCAGGCGGGAATCCGCTGGTCCCACCCCACCAGTGAGATCGCCCCGGTGATGGTCGGGTCGCTCATCTCGATCACCCTCATCTACCTGAGCACCGCCGACGATGCCGTCGTCGGCACCCTGATGGACTACCTGGTGCGACAGACAATGGCCTATGCCGTCGCCGACTGAGATGGGTCCGGAGCAGCCCGGGTTGTGGCGGCGTGATCCGGCCGCCTACTGGGAGGGTTTCTCCGGCGCTGTCGACGCCGCCGGCCTCGACAGCCCGGTGATCGCGATCGACGTCGCGGCCCTCGAACACAATGTGGCCGATCTGCTGCGCCGCGCCGGTGGTGTCCCGATCCGGTTGGCGAGCAAGTCGCTGCGGGTCCGGTCGGTCATCGCCGACATCGTCGGTCGCCCCGGATTCGCCGGCGTCCTCGCCTACGACATCGACGAAGCACGGTGGCTGGCAACCGAATCCGGGATCGATGACGTCCTGATGGGATATCCGACGCTGCGCCGGGAAGCCCTCGCGGGATTCCTCGCCGACGACGTCGCCACCACGCGGGTCACCGTCCTGGTCGACTCGGTGTCACACCTCGACGCGATCGACGCCGTCGCCGCACCCGGCACCCGGCCCCCGGTGCGGGTGGCCGTCGACCTCGACGCGTCGCTGCGACTGGGCCGACGCATCCACATCGGGGTGCGCCGCTCGCCGATTCATGACCTCGACGAGGCACTGGCCCTCGGTCGTCACATCGCCGAGCGGCCCGGCTTCGATCTGGTCGGGGTGATGTCGTACGAGGCGCAGGTCGCCGGTGTGGGCAATGCGGTCGACGGCAAACCCCTCACAAATCGGATCGTCCGGGCGATGCAGCGGGCGTCGATGGCCGAGATCCGGCGTCGCCGTGGCCGGGTCGTCGCCGCGCTGCGCGACGTCGCCGACCTGGAGATCGTCAATGCCGGCGGCACCGGATCGTTGGAGGCCACCGCACGCGATCAGTCGATCACCGACATCGCTGCCGGCAGTGGGGTGTTCGGCGGGCATCTGTTTGACACCTACCGGCATTTTCATCCGGCGCCGGCGATGGCCTTCGGCCTCGACGTCGTGCGGGTCCCCGCCCCCGGCTTCGTGACATGTGCCGGGGGTGGCTGGATCGCCTCCGGCCCGCCCGGTCCGGACCGTCTGCCCCGGCCGGTGTGGCCCACCGCACTGGAGTACGTGGGCACCGAAGCGGCCGGCGAGGTGCAGACCCCGCTGCACGGACCCGGCACCTCGGCACTGACCATCGGTGATCGGGTCTGGTTCCGGCACACCAAGTCCGGCGAGATCTGCGAACGATCTGCCCGGGTCGCGATGATCACCCGAGACGCATCGGGCACCGCCACCGTCGACGCCGTGGTCCCCACCTACCGCGGAGAAGGGAAGTGCTTTCTGTGACGAGGTCGGATACGCGCGGCTCTGCACACGCTCCCGCCACCTGGCGCAACTGGGGCGGCACCGTGGAGTGCGTGCCGTCGTCGGTGCAGCGACCCACCGGCGTCGATGAGGTCGCCGCGCTCGTCGCCCGCGCCGCCGATGAGGGCTCGACGGTGAAAGCCGTTGGCGCCGGGCACAGTTTCTCGCCGGTGGCGCTTGCCCCCGGTATGCAGCTGGACATGTCGGGGATGCGTGGGCTCGTCGCCGTCGACACCGAGACCCGCCGGGTGACCCTGCGGGCCGGAACCCATCTGCACGAGCTCCACGGGCTCCTCGCCGATCACGGACTGGCGATGGCCAACCTCGGCGACGTGGACCGCCAGACCATTTCCGGGGCGACCTCCACCGGTACGCACGGAACCGGCGGCCGCTTCGGCGGGATCAGCACTCAGATCGTCTCCGCCACACTGGTTGCCGGCAGCGGTGAGGTGATCACGGTCGATGCCGCGGATCCCGAACTGGGCGCCGTCGCCCTCGGCCTGGGCGCGCTGGGCATCGTCGTCGAACTCACCCTGCAGTGCGTCCCCGCCTTCTCCATCCGCGCGCAGGAGTATCCCCTCGATGTCGACGACGCGATCGACGGTTTCCTCGATCGTGTTGCCTCCCAGGATCATCACGAGTTCTACTGGTTTCCGCACACCCGCTGCACGCTGGCCAAGAGCAACACCCGACTCCACGGGCAGGTCGAACGATCCGGCGCCGGGTCGATGCGTCGGTACATCGACGACGAACTGTTGTCCAACGGCGCATTTCGGGTGATGTGCGCCATGGGTGCGCGGGTGCCCGCGGTGGTACCGACCCTGAGCCAGGTGTCCGGGCGGGTGCTGTCGGCGCGCACCTTCACCGACCGCAGCGACAAGGTGTTCATCTCCTCACGCACGGTCCGGTTCCGCGAGATGGAGTACGCCCTGCCTCTCGAGGCGGTCCCGGATGCGCTGCGGGAGGTGCGGACGATGATCGAGCGCACCGGATATCGGGTCAGTTTCCCCATCGAGGTGCGCGCGGCCGCCGCCGATGACCTGATGCTGTCCACGGCGTCGGGGCGGGCGAGCGGCTACATCGCGGTGCACCGCTATCACGGCGACGACGCGGCCGACTCGGCGGCGTACTTCGCCGACGTGGAGGCCATCATGGTCGCCCACGGCGGTCGGCCGCACTGGGGCAAGATGCACACCCGCGACGCGGGGTATCTGCGGTCGGTATATCCCCGATTCGATGAATTCATCGCCGTGCGAGAGCGATTCGACCCGCTTCGGGTGTTCACCAATCCGTATCTCGAGCGGGTTCTGGGCGGCTGAGTTCGGTCGCCGAACTGGCGAAGCCGCGAGGGCACGCTCAGACTGGACGCATGCGTGATGTCCTGCCCACCCTGATCGAGCGCCTCGAGCACTCACCGGTAGCGCTGGCACGGGTGGTCGCGACCACCGGTTCGGCACCCCGCCTGGCCGGCACGGCCATGGTCGTCACCGCCGACGACGAGGTCATCGGGTCGCTGTCGGGAGGGTGTGTGGAATCGGCGGTCATCGAATCGGCGGCGGACGTGCTGAGCACCGGATGCGCGGTCGTCGAACGATTCGGATACGCCGACCCCGACGGCATCGCCGTCGGCCTGACCTGCGGCGGCGAGGTCGAGGTGTTCATCGAACGACTCGATGGTGATCGCCTCGACGACCTGCGCCGAATCCGTGCCGCCGCCGACGCCGGGGCCCCACTGGCCTGGGCCACAACGCTGACCGCCACACCCCGTTGGCATCTGGCGTCCCGCCCGGGACAGGGCCCATGGCTGCGCCTGGATCACGACGTCGACGACCTGCTGGCCACCGGGCGCAGCGGCATCATCGGCGTCGACGACTGCGATGACCCGGGCCAGGCCGGCTCCCGGCCACGCACCTTTGTGCAGACCTTCGCACCGCCGGCGCGGCTGATCCTGGTGGGCGCCAACGACTTCGTCCGTGCACTCAGTGCGCTGGGTGCCGACCTCGGCTACCACGTGACGGTCGTCGATGCGCGCGCCGTCTTCGCCACCGCCGCACGGTTTCCCGCGGCCCACGAGGTGGTGATCGAGTGGCCGGACCGGTACCTGTCGGCCCAGATCGCTCACGGCGGCGTCGATGAGAGCACCGTGGTGTGCGTGATGACCCACGAGGCGAAGTTCGACGTGCCCACGCTGCGCGTGGCGCTGGGTTCGGACATCGGGTTCGTCGGTGCGCTCGGCTCCCGCCGGACCGTCGCCGACCGCACCACCCGCCTGCGGCAGGCGGGCGTGACGGCAGAACAGTTGGGACGCTTACGGTCCCCACTCGGACTCGACCTCGGCGGGCACACGCCCACCGAGGTCGCGGTCTCGATCGCCGCGCAACTCATCGCCGCACGGCATGACGCCTCAGGCGTCGCTCTTGTCCGCCGTCGTGGACCCATCCACCGACGGTGAATCGGTGTCGACGGAGATATCGGAGGTCATCGTCGACGAATCCTGAGCCGGCAGAACGTGTTTGCCGCTCTTGTCGCACGACAGTGCCAGCGAGGAGATGTACTGCTTCTCCCCGTTCGGTCCCGGAACCGCGGATGCGATCATGTCGGGACGCTCGAATTCGATTCCGGTGACGCAGCACAGCAGACGCTCGTCGGTCGGGTTGCCGTGCTCGTCGTACATCGGGATGTCGATGCCGTCGTCGGTGCGGCGCAGGTAGTACTTGCCCTTGGTGGCCACCGCCAGGATCGGCGGGAGCACCAGCGCGAGGATCAACGCGACCAGCGGTGAGTACGGCTGAATGCTGTCACCGAAGGCGTGGAAGTACACCAGGATCGACGCACCGGCCGCCACGATGACCGACACGAAACCGACCGGGTTGATGTTGTAGAGCATGCCGCGGCGGAACTCCGGCTCCTTCGGCGAGATCTTCAGCAGGTACTTGTTGATGGCGATGTCGGAGGCGACGGCCACGATCCAGGCGATACCGCAGTTGGCGTAGAAGTTCAGCAGCTCGTTAAGGAAGCTGAACATGTCGGCCTCCATCAGCACGATCGCGATGGCGACGTTGAAGATCAGGAAGACCAAGCGGCCCGGGTAGGTCTTGGTGACACGGGTGAAGCTGTTGGTCCAGGCCAGCGAGCCGGAATAGGCGTTGGTCACGTTGATCTTGACCTGACTGATGACCACCAGGATGACGGCCAGGGTCAGCGCCAGCCAGTAGGGCATGAAGTCGTCGTAGATCGCCAGGAACTGATGCACCGGCTCGTTGGCGACGCCGGCCTGCTCGGCGAAATGCATGATGATGTAGACGGCCAGGAACAGACCGACGACCTGCTTGATGGCACCGAAGAACACCCAACCGGGGCCGGCGGTCAGCACCGCGGTCCACCACTTGCGCTTGTTCTCCGGGGTCCTCGGTGGCATGAAACGCAGGTAGTCGATCTGCTCGGCGATCTGCGCGATCAACGACAGACACACACCGGCGGCCAGCATGGTGCCGGCAAACGAGACACCGTGTCCGGCCTGATTGTTCGCATCGGTACCACCACTGAAGGCCAGGAACTGCCCGACGGCCTCGGGGTGGCTGATCACCAGGTACAGGAACGGGGCGACCATCATGATCAGCCACAGCGGGGTGGTCCACACCTGCAGCTTGGCCAGGGTGTTCATGCCGTAGATGACCAGCGGAATGATCAGCACCGACGATGCGAGATAGCCCAGCCACAACGGGATGTGCAGGCCGAGTTTGAGGCCCTGGGCCATGATCGAACCCTCGAGCGCGAAGAAGATGAACGTGAACGACGCGAAGATCACGTTGGTCAGCACCGAACCGTAGTAGCCGAAGCCGCTGCCGCGGGTGATCAGGTCGAGGTCGATGTTGTAGCGCGCGGCGTAGTAGGCCAGCGGATAGCCGGTGAGCACGATCACTACGGCGAAGAACAGGATGCCCCACAACGCATTTCCGGTGCCGTTGGCGATACCGATGTTGGCGCCGATGGCGAAGTCGGCGAGATAGGCGATACCGCCGAGTGCGGAGATCGCGACCACGCCCGGGCCCCATTTGCGGTAGCTGCGGGGCGCGAAACGCAGGGTGTAGTCCTCCAGGGACTCGCGAGCGGCCGCGGCGGCGGCACCGGTGGCGATGATGCCGTGCTCGGCGTTCTCGATCTCACCGATCTCGGCGGTGAACTCCTCGACGCCGTGGTGATGGTGGGGTTCTGGGGACACACGTACTCCTTGGTGGACGGACGCCCAATCGGACATGGATTCCGCCAACCTAGGGTGGCCATGTTTCTCCCAGCGATCACTCACGTATCGGTCGCGTTACACGCGCCCGACGTGGGGAAACCCGAATACCTCTGTGTCCGAATTACTTTCCGGTGAAGACCGGCTTGCGCTTCTCGGATCGGGCCGCGCGTCCCTCGGCCATGTCGGCACTGTTCCAGGCCCGTAGCATCGCCTCGTGGCGTTCCGCGGGTGCGGCCGCACGCGCACCGTCTCCGTTGAGCACCAGCTTGTAGTGCTGCAGTGTCAGCGGCGCGAGTTCGGCGATTATCGCCGCCCAGTGCTGCGCGTCGGTGAGATCGCCGATGCGGTTGGCGAATCCGAGGGCGTGGGCGCGGTCGGCCGAGAGCGGATCGCAGCCGATCAGCATCCCACGGGCCTGGCCGGCACCGACCAGCGACACCAGTCGACGGATGGTCCACTCATCCACCGCCACACCGATTTTCGCCGCCGGAATACCGGCCATGGCGTCCGGCGCCATCACCCGCAGGTCGGCAGCCATCGCCAATTGCAGTCCCCCGCCGAGGGCGGGACCGTTGACCGCGGCGATGACCGGTACCGGCGTCGATTCGATCTTCTGTAGAGTGCCCACCAGATGATCGAGGAAGCCCGGGTCGTAGACCGGGCCCGAGAGGTCCGCACCGGCGGAGAACACGCTGCCACGACCGGTCAGCACGATGGCGCGGGCTCCGGAGTCCAACGCCGCCTCGAACGCCGAGGCGAGCGCGTCGAGGAGCTCGTCGTTGAGTGCGTTGCGCTTGTCGGGACGATCGAGCTCGATGGTGGTCACCGCACCGTCTGCACTGGTTGCAATCATGACCACAGAGCCTACCCAACCGAGACCCGACAGCCGCCTGCTACGACTGCCACCACACCGGCTTGTCCGAGAGATCGGCAAAGCCGTCGTAGCGGAACGCGACCCCCGTCGGTTCGACGCCCTTGTAGCCCGGATTACCGATGAAACCGATGCACGCATCCGGGTAGGTTTTCCCGACCACGAGCCGGCCGAGATCCGAGGACGCCTCATCGTCGATCGCGACATCGCACGTACTGTTCGACACCGCCGACGAATTGGCGAGACCACCGTCGTCACCCACCGGGTACAGATGCGGAACATCAACGTGATCGTCGCTCCCGATGCCGTGAGCGCACAATCCGCGGGTGGCCGCGGCAACGACACATCAGAGACATCTTCGATGCCATCGTCGAAGAGCCCGCATCCGGCGACGGCGAGAACTGCCATGATCACAGGTGTCGCGTACCAGCGGGGACGCGTTCTCAACACGCCCCGCATCCTGACAATGCCGACAGGCGCAGAATGACGTCGTGCCTGTGACAGACTCGGCCCCGGATACCGGCCGCAACCGCCTCGACGCTGACGTTGTCATCATCGGCGGCGGCCAGGCGGGGTTATCCGCCGCGTACTACTTGGAACGCTTCGGATTGTCGGGGCGATATGAGGTCCTCGACCATGCACCCGGCCCCGGCGGGGCGTGGCAGTTCCGCTGGCCGACGCTGACCCTGGCCGGCGCCAATCACGTCCACGACCTGCCCGGATACGGCCTGACCGAGGCACTCGGCGTCGACTGCGACGAGTATCCGGCGGCGACGGCGGTGCCGGAGTACTTCGGCCGCTACGAAGAGAAGTTCGACCTTTGCGTTCGACGTCCCGTCCACGTCCGCAGCGTCGAACGCGACGACGATGGATTCGTGTCCACGCTGGGCGACGGGCGCGTGGTTCATTCACGGGTGATCATCAACGCCACCGGTACCTGGGATCGGCCGTTCATCCCGTTCATTCCCGGGATCGCCGACTTCGCCGGCCGGCAACTGCACACTCACGACTACACCGGGCCGGACGAGTTCGCCGGCACCCGCGTCCTCGTCGTCGGTGCCGGGATCTCGGCCATCCAGTTGCTCATCGAGATCGCCCGCAATGCCCCTGGCGCACAGACGTTCTGGTGTTCACGCACCGAACCACGTTTCCGTCCGGGACCGTTCACCCCGGACGAGGGCCGACAGGCCGTCGCACGCGTCGAACGCCGGGTGCGCGCCGGACTGCCGCCCACCTCGGTGGTGTCGGTCACCGGGCTGTCGTCGACCCCGGCGATCGAGGCGGCGCGACGCGACGGCATCCTGGCGTGGCGTCCGATGTTCACCCGGATCACCGAGACGGGGGTGTGCTGGGACTGCGCGTCGGCCACCACTGCCTCACCCACCACGCCGACCGGTGAGCATCTCGACGTCGACGTCATCTTCTGGAACACCGGATTCCGCAGCGCCCTCGATCATCTGGCGCCCCTGCATCTACGGGCTCCGGGCGGCGGCATCACGATGACCGGACGCCTGGCCACCACGGTGGCCGCCGATCCGCGTATCCAGTTACTCGGATACGGACCGTCGGCGTCGACGATCGGCGCCAATCGGGCCGGACGCGAGGCCGCCCGCAACGTCGTCGAGTACCTCCGACGCGGCTGACTCGGCAACTTTCCGACATACAGGGTTGACAATCTGTTGTGTTTTCCCAACACTTGGTTCTATGAGTCCGGTCCGACGGGGTGAGAAACTCCCGATCTTCAACCGCATCGGCGTACTGCGCGCCGAGCGACGGATGTCCCGGGCTCAGCTGGCCGAACTGGTCGACATCAACGTCCAGACGGTCGGCGCATTGGAACGCGGCGATCACTATCCCAGCCTCGACCTGGCGTTTCGCATCTGCGACGTCTTCGATCTTCCGGTCGAGGCCGTGTTCAGCCGCACCGAGTTCGGCGCGATGTCGGCCGAACTCTACGCACGGCGGCCGGCCGACCCGACCCGCTGAACACGAGCTGCCACCGACCCCGGAGGTGCACGATGTACGACCCGAACTCGGCGATCCCCGAAGCGGCGAAGCCCGCGGCGTGGCGACGCTATGACGCGTGGCGCGGCCGGCGGCACCGTCGCTTCGCCGCCCGCACCGCCCACCAACTGCCCCGCTGGCGCAACCGGAAGAGCTATCGCCTGGTGGTGGCGGCCCAGGCGGCGGCGGTGGTCGTGATGATCGTCGGATCCGTCATCGCGTTCTTCACCTCGGACTGGTTCCTCATCCCGTTCTTCATCGGCGCGGCGACGACCCTGGCATGTCAGCGCATCCTGCGCATCATCACCGGGTCGATCGGCGACGCCCCGATCACCGCACTCGACGAGATCCAGCTGGCCCAACGCAATTCGGCCCGATCCATCGCCTTCATCGTCCTGTTCAGCCTGATGTTCATCCCGTACTTCGTCCTCATCGGCCTGTCCAATCTCAACAACGTCGATCCGCAGGCGATCTATGGCGTTGCGATACTGCTGATCTCGCTGATGCTGGCCGCCGCGGTCCTGCCGTCGATGCTGACCGCCTGGTGGATGGCCGACCCCGATCCCGAGGACTTCGCCGAACCACCTACAGCCGAGCCACCCACACCCAGTTCGTCCACGCCCAGTTCGTCCACGCAAGGTTCGTCCACCATCAACCAGGAGGGAGGGCTGCGATGACCGACTCATTGATCATCGATGGCCTGCACAAACGCTACGGCGACGTGATCGCGTTGCGCGACATGACCTTCACCGTCCGGCCCGGCGAGATCTTCGGATTCGTCGGCAGCAACGGTGCGGGAAAATCCACCACGATGCGCATCATCCTCGGTGTGCTCGCCGCCGATTCCGGAACCGTCACACTCGGTGACCGTCCGATCGACCTGGCGACCCGGCGCCGCATCGGCTACATGCCCGAGGAACGCGGCCTGTACCCGAAGATGAAGGTCGGCGAGCAGCTCCGATTCCTCGCCCGGCTGCACGGACTGACCGCGGCCGACGCCGCGGACTCCGCCCGACGTTGGACCGAACGTCTCGGTGTGGCAGCACGATTCGACGACAACGTGTCCGACCTGTCGCTCGGCAATCAGCAGCGCGTACAGCTCGCCGCCGCACTCATCGCCGATCCGGCGGTCCTGGTTCTCGACGAACCGTTCTCCGGTCTCGACCCGGTGGCCGTCGACGTGATGAGTGACGTCCTGAAAGAGAAAGCAGCCGAAGGCATCCCGGTGATCTTCTCTTCCCATCAGCTCGACCTGGTGCAACGACTGTGTGATCGGGTCGGCATCGTGGCGAGCGGCGAGATGCGTGCGCTGGGCACCGTCGACGATCTGCGTGCACGGGGTGGGATGACCCTCGAGGTCGCCGGACCCGGTATCGACACGCCCTGGGCGGACGGGATTCCGGGGGTGCTCGAGGCGACCTACGGACAGACCACGCTGTTGCGCGTCGATCCCGCGACGATCGACGACCAGGCCGTCCTGGCCGCCGCGTTGCGCACCGGACCCGTGCACCGATTCGCCACGTCCACACCGTCATTGACCGACATGTTCCGAGAGGTGGTATCGGCATGAACACCCCCACACCCACTCGTCCCACGCCCACGTCCGCAGACGCCGGTGCCGGTGCCGGTGCCATGACGTCGGTCTGGCTGATCGCCCAGCGAGAAATCTCCACCCGCGCCCGCACGAAGTCCTTCGTACTGAGCACGGTGGCCCTGATGCTCGTCATCGTCGTCGGGCTGATCGTCTGGAAGGCGTTCAGCGGCGGCGGCGAGGACAGCGAACGCATCGGCATGGTGGGCGCGGATCGCTCACTGTCGGTGACCGTCACCGAGATCGGCGAGGCCGTCGGCACCCCGATGTCGGTGGTGGCGCTCGATTCCGATGCGCAGGCGCGCGACCAGGTCGCGGCCGGCGATGTCGACGCCGCCGTCGTCGTCGGCCCGGACAACTCCTACACCCTGATCAGCAAAACCGGTCTGTCCGAAGACCTCTCGAGCGTGCTTCGGACCTCGATCGAGCAGGCCACCCTCGCCGACGGACTGGCGCAGCGCGGCGTCGATGCCGCGGATCTGCCACGCGCGGTGATCCAGACCGTCGACACCGAACCCCAGACACCCGACACCGCGCAACGCATCGTCGTGGCACTGGTCGGTTCGATGCTGCTCATCATGGCGATCATGTTGGGCGGCAACATGATCGCGGTCGGCGTCGTCGAGGAGAAGACCTCCCGTATCGTCGAATTGCTGCTGGCGACCGTCAAACCACTGCACCTGATGTGGGGCAAGATCCTGGGCATCGGGATCGTCGCACTGGGTCAGGTGGTCATCCTCGGTGCCACCGCACTCATCGCCGGGATCGCCACCGGCATGCTGACCATCGCCGGGACCGCGATCGGGATGTTCGGGGCCACACTGATCTGGTTCGTCCTCGGATTCCTGTTCTTCGCCACGCTGTACGCCGCGGCCGGCGCGCTGGTGTCGCGGCAGGAGGAACTCGGCTCCACCATCATGCCGCTCACGGTGCTGTCGCTGGCGGTGATGTACGCGGGGATCTTCGGCATCCAGGCTCTCGACTCCACCTTCATCAGTGTGCTCACCTGGATTCCGCCCTTCTCTGCGGTACTGATCCCGATCCGGATCGCCACCGGCGACACCGACACCGTCCAGATCGTCGTGTCGTTGCTGTTCATGGTGGCCGCGTGCGCGATCGCCACCTGGGGTGCGGCGCGCATCTATCAACGATCCATCCTGCGCACCGGCAGCCGGGTCACGTGGTCGGAGATGCTGTCGATGACCCGGTGACGGCCGCATCGGCACCCGCGGCGGCGGGTGCCGACGGCCCGTGGGGAACGAAATCTCTGCCCCGGATCAGGATGAGCGCACACACCCCACCGACGACGGCGACGGCCCCGCTGACAAGGAACAGCAGGTCGAGGCCACTGGCATATGCGGCGTGGATACCGCCCGCGGGGTTGTCGTGCAGGGACGAGGCGATCCGGGTACTGAAGATCGATCCGTAGACCGCGATACCGACGGCGATTCCGATCTGCCGGAAGGTCGTGTTGATACCCGAGGCCATTCCGGACTGGTGCACTCCCACCACGCCGACCGCCGTGGCGGCCAGCGGCGGATTCACCAGACCGCTGCCGATGCCGGCGACGATCAAGCCGGGGATCAGATGCGTCCACGAGGAGTCGGCGTCGAGGCCGGCCATCACGAACAGTCCCACCCCGACGATCAGCAATCCCGGACCGATCAGCCAGCGCACCGGGACGGCGTCGGAGGCACGACCGGCGATGGTTGCCACGACCATCGTGCACCCGGACATCACCAGCAGACGGAGTCCGGTCTGGAAAGCGGAGTAGCCCAACGAATTCTGCAGATACAACACGATGTAGAGCAGCATCGCGAACAGCGACCCGTTCATCGTGAACGCCGCGATGAGTCCCCCGGTGAAGGTGGGGGTACGCAGCAGCGAGAGATCGAACATCGGTTGGGCCACCCGCATTTCGACGACGACGAACGCCACCAACAGGAGCGCGGCCGCGATGAAGCAGCCGACAACGAAACCATCGGTCCACGACCGCTGCCCGGCTTCGGTGAGGCCGTAGATCAGGGCGACGAGCCCGGCGGTGAAGGTGAGCACGCCCGCCCGGTCGATGCGACGCGCATGCGGCGAACGTGACTCGTCGACCATGCGCAGGGTGATCAGCAGCGCGATGATCCCGATCGGCAGGTTCACCAGAAAGATGGCCCGCCAGGTGAGTCCGGTGGTGAGGACACCGCCGAGGATCGGGCCGAGTGCGGTCGACACCCCGGTGACCGCTCCCCACGCGCCGAACGCGACTCCGCGCTCCCGACCGTGGAAGGTCGCCGCGAGCAGGGCGAGCGAGGTGGAGAAGAGCATCGCACCGCCGATACCCTGCAGGGCCCGGGAGACGATCAGCATCGTCGGGTCCTGCGCCACGCCGCACAGCAGCGAACCCATCGTGAAGATCACCAGCCCGATCGAGAAGATCCGGCGTCGGCCGAACTTGTCCGAGATCGACCCGGACGTGAGCAGCAGCGATGCGAGCGCCAGCGCGTAGGCGTCGGTGACCCACTGCAGTTGACTGAAGCTTGCGCCGAGGGCGCGCTGGATGTCGGGAAGCGCGACGACGACGATGGTCACGTCGAGCAGCAACATGAATGTCGCGGCACAGACGACGACCAGCGTCCACCATTTTCTCTGCATGAAATGCACCTTTCGCGTCGATTGCCCGTTCCTGACGTCAAAAGCCATGCGGGCCTGCTGAATTCAGTGTCCTGCAGGAGTTCACTCACGGTCACGGCGTGAGGTTCGCGGTGTAGATTATTGATCATGACCTCTCGCGTGGCGCTGAATTCCTCCACTCTGGACGAAGTCGACGCGAAAATCGCTCGTTCGTTACAGATCTCTCCGCGGGTCTCGTTTCGCGAACTCGGGGAGATCCTCGGGGTGGCCGAGCAGACGGTGGCGCGACGGTATCGGCGGATGCGCCGCGACGGATTGCTGCGCGTCACACTGAATGCCTCACTGGGCGGACATGGCGGTCCGGCGTGGCTGGTCCGCGTGCGATGCCGGCCCGAGGGCGCCGACACCATCGCGCATGCCGTCGCCGAACGGGACGACGTGTCCTGGGTATCGATCTACGGCGCCGGCTGGGAGGTCGCATTCAACCTGCGGACCGACCCCGACGCGCACGCCCACGAACTGCTGACCCGAACACTGCCCCAGACCGCGCCGGTGCTCGACGTGATGTCGGCCGAGATCCTGCACACCTTCATCGGCGGCGCGGGTGAGCATCAGGACACGTGGAGCGACGTCCTCACCGCGGAGCAGAGCGAGGCCCTGCTGACAACGTCGATCCGGACCGGCGGCTCGGCCGTGTCACCGCCGATACCGGATCGCACCGATCGCATCCTGATCGACGAACTCAGCCGCGACGGCCGGACGCCGTATTCCTCGTTGGCCCGGACGATCGGCAGCACCCACGGAAAGGTCACCCGCCGCGTCGAGCACCTCATCGCCACGGGCGTCGCCTACTTCCACGTGGATCTGGCGACGGCGGCCATCGGGCTACGCACCACCGCGCTGTGGCTGACCGTGGCGCCCCGCGATCTGGCCGCCGTCGGCAAGACCCTGGGCAACAATCCCCGCATCCCCTTCGCGGCAGCGGTCACCGGACGGGCGAACCTGACCGCCAACATCATCGGATCAGGTGCCGACGATCTCTATTCCTTTGTCACCGAGACACTTTCGACCATAGACGGCATCACCGGGTACGAACTGGTGCCGTTGCTGCGCAGAGTGAAGCACGCCGGGGCGCTGGTCAGCGGAGACCGCCTCGCGCCGCCGGCGGCATCGGCGAAACGTCGCCAACCTCACCGTTGACAGCGCTCAGATCTCGCCGTAGCGTCGCAGCGCCTCCTCGCGTTCGGCCTTGTGGTCGACGATCGGGTCGGGGTAGTCGTCGGTGCCGAACTCGGGCACCCAGGCCGCGACGTAGCGGCCGTCGGGATCGAACTTCTTGGCCTGCGCCTCCGGGTTGAACACCCGAAAGTACGGGGCCGCATCGGTTCCCGTGCCCGCGGCCCACTGCCAGCCATGCTGATTCGACGCCATGTCACCGTCGAGGAGCTGATCGAGGAACCATCGCGCACCCCACCACCACGGCAGGTGCAGGTCTTTCACCAGGAACGACGCGGCGACCATCCGGACCCGGTTGTGCATGAACCCGGTCTGCGCCAGCTGACGCATCCCCGCGTCGACGATCGGGAAGCCGGTCTCGCCCTTCGTCCACGCCTCGAATCGACGCTCCGCATCCGCATCGGTGTCCAGGTCGATGTCGTCGAACTGCCGATTCCAGTTGTGCCACGCCGAATCCGGCCATCCAAACAGCACATCGGCATAGAAGTCACGAAAAGCCAACTCGCGCAGGTACGCCCGGGCACCGGTACTGCGGCCGTCCAGGTCGGCCGCCAGGGTTCGGGGATGGATGTTGCCGAACTTGAGGTAGGCCGACATCCGGCTCGTCACGTCGAGGTCGGGCCGGTCGCGGTCGGAGTCGTACCCCGCCAGGTCGTCGTCGACGAAGTCCCGCCACCGTTCTCGCGCCGCATCCTCTCCGGCAGCGAGATCTATCTCGGTGGGCGCTTGGGGGATTCGGATTCGTCCGGACTTGGTGATGTCGGCGGGATCGATGAGTCGCGCGACGTCCACCGACGTAGCGGCGGGTGTGCGCCACCCGTGATCGCGCCACTGCTTGAAGAACGGGGTGAAGACCTTGTAGGCCGACCCGTCGGACTTGGTGACCCGGCCCGGTGACACCAGGTACGGGGAGCCGAGGGGTTCGAACGGTACGCCGTCGCCGACATCGCCGAGGGCCTTCTCGACGGAGCGGTCGCGGCGCCGCCCGAACGGCGAAAAGTCCTCGCTCACATGCACAGACGAGGCACCGATGGTGTCGGCCAGTCGGGGGATCTGCTCGTCGGGCCGTCCGCGCACCACCAACAGCCGGCCGTCGAGTTTGTCATCGATCTCGCGGAGCGAGTCGTAGAGGAACGCCAATCGCCGTTGCCCGGACGAGCTTTCCAGCCGCGGATCGAGGACGAAACAGACGAGAACCCGCTCGGCACCGTCGAATGCGGCGCCGAGCGGGGGAAGGTCGTTCAGACGGAGATCTCGCCGAAGCCACAGAAGCGCCGACGGGGCCGTCTCCGACCCGTCGCGATTCCGCGTGTGCGTCGGGATCTATCCCACGCCCAGCAGGTCGATGACGAACACCAGGGTGCGCCCCGACAACCGGTGGCCCGCCCCGGCCGGTCCGTAGGCGAGGTTCGGGGGCACCGTCAGGCGACGACGACCGCCGACCGCCATCCCCGGAATCCCTTCCTGCCAGCCCGGAATGAGCCGTTCGAGCGGGAAGCGCGCCGACTGCCCGCGATCCCACGACGAGTCGAACTCCTCACCGGACTCGAAATCGACACCCACGTAGTGCACGTCGACGACGTCGCCGCGCCCCGCCTGCGCACCGTCTCCGACGATCAGATCGACAACCTCGAGTTCGGCCGGGGCCTCACCCTCGGGGAATTCGACTTCGGGCTTCTCGGCACTGGTCACGGGACTCTCCTTTGAGTCGTCGGTCTGGTGGGTGTCGGTCAGAGAGATCGTTGCGCGATCGGAGATCGTTCAGCGATCGGAGAGGCCGACGTAATCGCGTTCGGTGTAGCCGGTGTAGAGCTGACGCGGACGGCCGATCTTGCCGCTCGGGTCGGAGTTCATCTCACGCCAGTGCGCGATCCAGCCCGGCAGACGGCCGAGCGCGAACAGCACGGTGAACATGCGCGTCGGGAAGCCCATCGCCCGGTAGATGACGCCGGTGTAGAAGTCGACGTTCGGGTACAGCTTGCGCTCGATGAAGTAGTCGTCGGACAGCGCCACCTCTTCGAGGCCCTTGGCGATGTCGAGCAGATCGTCGTGCACACCGAGGTCGGTGAGGATCTGGTCGGCGGTCTTCTTCACGATCGCCGCACGCGGATCGTAGTTCTTGTAGACGCGGTGTCCGAAGCCCATCAGCTTCACGCCGGCTTCCTTGTTCTTGACCTTGGTCATGAACTCCTTGGTGTCGCCACCGGAGTTCTTGATGTCCTCGAGCATCTCGAGGACCGCCTGGTTGGCGCCACCGTGCAGCGGACCCCACAGCGCGTTGATGCCACCGGAGATCGAGGTGAACAGGTTGGCTTGCGACGATCCGACGAGGCGCACCGTCGAGGTGGAGCAGTTCTGCTCGTGATCGGCATGCAGGATGAACAGCATGTCGAGTGCCTTGGTGACCTCGGGATTGACCTCGTAGGGCTCGGCCGGGAAGCCGAAGGTCATCCGGAGGAAGTTCTCGACGAGGCTCAGCGAGTTGTCCGGGTACAGGAACGGCTGACCGGCCGACTTCTTGTACGCGTAGGCCGCGATCGTCGGCAGCTTGGCCAGCAGGCGGATCGTTGACAGTTCGACCTGCTCGGGGTCCTTCGGGTCCAGCGAGTCCTGGTAGTAGGCGCTCAATGCGTTGACGGCGCTGGAGAGCACCGGCATCGGGTGCGCGTTCCGCGGGAAGCCGTCGAAGAACCGCTTGAGATCCTCGTGCAGCAGGGTGTGCCGCTGGATCTTGGTGGTGAACTCCTCGAGCTGCGACGGGGTCGGCAGCTCACCGTAGATGAGCAGGTAGCTCACCTCGATGAAGGTGGACTTCTCGGCCAGCTGATCGATGGGGATGCCCCGGTAGCGCAGGATGCCCGCATCGCCGTCGATGTAGGTGATGGCCGACTTCGTCGACGCGGTGTTGACGAAACCACCGTCGAAGGTGGTCAGACCGGTCTCGGAGAGGAACTTGCCCAATGCCACCGAGTCACTGCCCTCGGTGGCTTTCAGGATCGGGAGCTCAAGTTGCCCACCGGGATAGGTGAATGTTGCCGAGTCCGATTCGCTTTGCTTATCGGCCGGGACTGTTTCAGCGGACACTCGTGGACCCCTTCGCTCAGATGCGAGATCTCTAGAACTCGTCCATTTCAGGACTCTCGGTAACCTAACCTAGTCGCTTCGCAGCTCGCTCGCCCACGGAGGGTCTGCCCCCTGCCTCGACACCGTGATTCCCGCCACCTCCACGGCGTACCGCGCGACGTCCTCCCACTGCTGCGGGGAGAGTTCGGCGACCGCCGTCGGCGCCAACGCACCCCACCGGTCGAGTTGATGCAATACCGCACCCATGATGCTGTCACCTGCACCGATGGTGTCGACGACGGCCACCGACGGAGCCGGGACGCGCGACTGCCCGGTGGCCGTGACGACGTCGATGCCGGCCGAACCCGCCGTCACGAACACCACGCTCACCCCCGCACGAAGCCAATCCTGCGGACCGGTGCCGTGCGGACCCTGCGCCAACCACCGCGCATCCTCGTCGGAGAGTTTGAGGATGTCGACGGCCTCGACCCACGACGCGAACCGCCGCCGATAGGCGTCCGGATCGTCGATGACCGCGGCACGGATGTTCGGATCGAGCACGACGAGGCGATCCTCGCCGTGGCTGCGCCGCATCACCTGCTCGTAGACCGACGCACCGGGCTCGAGGACCAGCGAGAGGGTGCCGAAGCAGACCGCCGACACCGTCGGCGCGAACGAGCCGGGGTCGGCGACGAGGCGGTCGGCGGTGCCGTCGATGTAGAAGGAGTAGTGCGCCGCCCCGTCGGTGCCGATCGTGGCCAGCGCCAGCGACGTCGGCTCGGCGCGACGCTGCACGAGGGTGGTGCCGACACCGCTGCGTCCCAACGCCGAGACGATCGCCTCGCCGTAGTCGTCGGTGGACACCGCCGAGCAGAACGACACCGCGCTCCCGAGGCGGCCGAGCGTGACGGCGACGTTGAACGGGCCGCCGCCGAGCGCGGGTTGCAGGGCGGGCAGCCGACCGCTCGGTGCCGGGGCGCCGGTGGCGACCACATCGACGAGCGCTTCGCCGCAGACGACGATCTCTCTCATCCAGCCACTCCCGCGTTCACCTCGCCCGCCAACCCGTTCACTGCAGGCCCAGTGTGCCATCCCGGGGTGCTAGATTCGGCTGACATGAACGAGTTGCCCGCGGGTCCCGATGCGGTGCTGCTCGACTTCTCCGCCGACGACGACCCCACCCTCGCGGTACGGCACG
The DNA here is from genome assembly GCF_053605205.1 of Gordonia sp. NPDC003950. Classification (NCBI taxonomy): domain Bacteria; kingdom Bacillati; phylum Actinomycetota; class Actinomycetes; order Mycobacteriales; family Gordoniaceae; genus Gordonia; species Gordonia sp. NPDC003950. The sequence continues at coordinate 222,406 of NZ_JBSGIT010000002.1, forward strand.
CCGAGAGCGTTCTCCGGCAAGCGCATTCGGCCGGAGCCCTGTCAACCCTCACCGAGATCGTGCCCAGTGCGACGACCGTCCTGGTGCAGTTCGAGGGGGGTTCCGGCGCGGATTCGCTGGGCATCGCCCGCGTACTACGGGGCGCGGGCCGCGATGAGGTGGGCTCCGGCGATCCGGTCGACGAGGTACGGATCGTGGTCCGCTATGACGGCGCCGACCTCGACGACGTGGCGCAACAGGTGGGCACGACGGTTGCCGGGGTGATCGCATTGCACACGCGCACCCGTTGGCGGGTGCAGTTCATGGGATTCGCCCCGGGTTTCGCCTATCTGGTTCCCGACGACGATGCCGACAATCCCCTCACCCGGGTGCGCCGCCGCAGCGAGCCACGCACCCGGGTCCCCTCCGGGGCCGTCGCCGTCGCGGCCGGTTACAGCGCGGTGTATCCGCGGTCGAGTCCGGGCGGCTGGAACCTGCTGGGGCACACCGGTATCACCGTGTGGGACGAGAGCGCGACACCACCGTCGCTCCTCGCGCCGGGCACGCTGGTGCGGTTCGAGGCGGACGAGATCCGGTGATGAGCACACTCGAGGTCATCTCCCCCGGTCCGCTGGCCACGGTCCAGGATCTCGGACGCTCGGGGTACGCCCATCTCGGGGTCCCGGTGTCCGGTGCCGCCGACCGCGTGTCACTACGTCTGGCCAATCGCCTTGTGGGAAACCATGAGTCGGCCGCGGTAATCGAGACAACACTGGGCGGGTTGCGGATTCGAGCCGACCGGGAGACGATCATCGCGGTCACCGGCGCCGCCTCACGGGTCATGATCGATGATTCTCCCATCGGCCTCGGTGTCATGGCCACCGTGAAACCCGGTGCGGTACTGAGTATTTCTACACCGACCTGGGGATGCCGGAACTATCTCGCGGTGCGGGGCGGGATCGACGTACCGGCGGTCCTCGGGTCCCGGTCGACCGACACCTTGTCCGGGTTGGGCCCACCCGCCATCGTCGCCGGCGACACCCTGACCGTCGGGAACGCCGCGTCGGCGTGGCCGGCGGCCACCTTCGCGCCAGTCCGCACGGACCATCATCACCAGGTGGTGGAACTCGATGCGGTCACCGGGCCACGGCATGCGCATGTGGTGAGCCACGAGATTCTCTTCACCGGGGTGTGGGAGGCGAGCGCCGAGGCCGACCGCGTCGGGGTGCGATTGGTTCGGCCGGAGCCCAGTGCCGCACCGCTTCTGGAGCATCGGACCGAACTGCCGGAACTGCTGTCGGAAGGCGTTGCGCACGGCTCGATCCAGATCCCGCCCGGAGGACGGCCGGTGATCTTTCTCGCCGACCATCCCGTCACCGGCGGCTATCCCGTCGTCGCCGTGCTGACGGCGGCGGCGCTGTCGCAGGCAGCACAACTCGTAGCCGGAGACCTCCTGCGTTTCCGGGCGCGCTGATACCGCGGGCGTCAACGCCGACACCTCAGAAGGGTGGTGGTGCGCCGTCGTCGGGCACGACGGGGTATCGCTTCTTGCGTCGTTTCGGGCGTGGCGGGGTGAGTGGGTAGACACCGTCGGCGATGCGGGCGTGTTCCCCACGAATCCGCGCGCTCCATGGAATGCTGCTCACCGTCGCCCCCTCGTACAAGATGACCGTCGAAGCACTATTCGATCTCACCATCATTGCAAAGACGGACACCGACAAAGAATTCTGACGAGCACGACCACCCCAGAATCTGGGGATACCCGTAGGCGGTGCGCGCCGACATTGACACCCAAATGAGACGCTTCTAAACTTTCGTCTCATGACGCAGGTTTCGCCCGCCCCCGCCACCGACGCGAGTGACACCATCGCCTCGGCGGTCGCCGATACCACCTCCTCCGACACCGCACGCGACGAGTACGCCCCGCTGGGACCAGGATCCAAGACGTGGGAGACCTGGGGAACCTGGACGGGCATGTTCCAGGGACTGTGGGCGGGGTCGATGCAGAACATGCATCCGAAACTCGGCCAGGCCGTCTGGGATCACTCGGATTTCTTCGGCGAACGCTGGGAACGCCTGATGCGCTCGTTGTATCCGATCAGCGGTGTCATCTTCGATCCCGTTGCCACCGACGGCGCCGCAGAGACCGGCCACGAGGTCCGCGATTATCACCGCACGATCAAGGGCACCATGCCCGACGGTTCGCGCTACCACGCACTCGACCCGGACGTCTTCTACTGGGCGCATGCCACCTTCTGGTACGGCAATGTCCGTCTGTGTGAACGTTTCGGGCCGTGGCTGACCGAGGATGACAAGCGGCAACTGTTCGAGGAATCCAAGGCCTGGTACGCACAGTACGGCGTCTCGATGCGTCCGGTACCGGACACCTACGAGGACTTCCTCGAGTACTGGGACCACATGTGCCGCAATGTTCTTCGCGATCACGAGTCGGTCCGGACAGTCCTCGACATCTCCACGCTGCCCCCGCCGCCGTTCTTGTCGTTCATCCCGAAACGGCTCTGGCGCCGGCACATCGCGCCACGGAACGCGAAGGCCTTCCTCTGGCTGACCACCGGGTTCTACGACGAGCCGATCCGCGAGATGATGAATCTGCCGTGGACCGAACGCGACGAGAAGCTGTTCCGGCTGCTGGGCAAGGCGATCAACCTCGTCATGAACCGGCTCACCGCGAAACGGTATCTGCGCCACCCGCGTCCACGCGATGCGTGGGACCGTGTCAACGGCCGCGTCCCGAAGGACGCACCACTCGTGCAGACCCCGGCGCGCAATCTCCCCTCAGAATCCCAGCGCGACAACCCGATTCACTACTGCCCGGTGCACGCCGCACGTCGGGCAACGTACCCCGGTATGGTCACCGGCGACTGACCTACTGTTGCCCGCGTCCGCGCACCATCGCCTGTCGCACTCGGGCGGCGTCACGTTGCGCATACGGATTGGATTGTCCGGCACGAGATCCGGCAAGTTTGGCGCCGATGTGCTCGCCGACGGTGATCGGTGAGTATCGACTGCCGGCGCCGACGCAACTCGGCAGGGTGGAGATGGTGGCGTCGATGTTGCCGTCGTGGAAGTACGCGGCCGACCGTCGCCGTTCGATGGTGCCGTCGACGATCGGCGGCTTCACCCGATGCAGCGTGGACATCCACCGCTCATTGGTCCACCGCGCCATGAGATCGCCGAGGTTGATCAGGAGCGCACCGTCGGCCGGGGCCACGTCGTGCCAGTTTCCGTGGTGATCAAGGACCTGCAGCCCCTTGACCTGATCGGCCCACAGCACGGTGACGATCCCGTAGTCGGTGTGCTCCCCCATGCCGGTGAGTTCTCCGTCGATGTCCACCTCGCCGGGTGGCAGTGCGTAGTTGTTCATCCGCAGCACGTCGAGTGAGTGGTCGGTATAGGCGTCGAAGAACTCCGGCGGCAGGTCCAGGGCATCGGCGAAGATGCGCGTCAGGGTGCGCGCGACCCGTCGCGCCTCCGCGAAGTACGCGGACACCGCCGCCTGAAAGTGATCGACCGACGGCCAGGTGTTGTCGGCGTAGTGATCATCGGGCAGTGCGAGGGCGGGATACTCGCGGGCCTCCACCCCGACGTTGAACGCCTCGAAGAAGTCGTTCATCCGTCCCGCGGACTCCACTCCGAGGCTCAACGACAGTGACTCCGACTTGGGCGGGGCATAGCCACGGTTGATCTCCGGCGGCGTCCGATAGGCCTTCTTCTCCTCGAGCGGCAGCGCGAAGAAATCGTCCATCACCGCGGTGAACTCGTCGAGTACCACCGCCGGGACCTGGTGGCCGACGATCTGCATGAAACCCACCGAACTGGCCGCGTCGTCGATCTGCGCGGCCACCACCGCACGATCGGCCGGATCACCATTGGCCGTGTACGCCGTGATGTCGATGACGGGCACATGGAAGGAATCCACCGAGGACTCGACGGTCGCAGTCATGGCTCCCATGGTCGCACCGAACCGAGAGCCTCGCTGAGCGCCGTGAACGGTGTGTTGAGCGCTGTCAACGCGTGAGAGAGCGCTGTCAACGCCGCAGCACGCCTCAGGCGTGCTGGCCGACGCGATAGCGGACGAAGGACGGGATCGCGATCGCGGCGATCAGCGTCGCGATGATCACGCCGACGCCGCCGAGCGCGGTCGTCAATGCGACACCCGCGGTGGCCGCGGCCGCACCGTGCAGCACGTCGGCGATCCGGGGACCGCCGGCGACGACGACGATGAAGACACCCTGCAGCCGGCCGCGGACCTCGTCGTTGGCGGCGGCGAGCAGGATCGATTGACGGAAGGCGGCCGAGGCCATGTCGGCGGCACCGCCGATCATCAGCAGCACCAGCACGATCGGCAGCATCGGCAGCGCCGCACCGCCCGCGAAGCCGACCGCCACGCCGGCCACCGCAATCGCCGCACCCCAGATGAGGATGCAGACGATCACTGCGAGGCCTTGCCGCTGCACCCGACTCACCCACCCGGAGAAGACACCGCCGACCACGGCTCCCGCGGAGATCGCGATGAACAGCAATGCGAACGCCCATCCGCCGCCGGACGGTCCACCGAAGTTCTCGTGGGCCATCTGCGGGAACAGTGCGCGGGGCATACCGAAGACCATCGCGATCAGGTCGACGAGGAACGAGGCCATCAGCACGCGGTGTCCGGCCAGGTAGCGCAGGCCCTCGATGACCGACCGCAGGCCGGCGACCTTGGGCGCCAGGTCGCTCTCGGGCGGCAGTTTCGGCAGCCGGATCACCGCCCACAGGGTCGGGATCAGGAAGAGGGTGTCGAGCAGATAGAGGACCGGGTATCCGAGCACCGGGATCAACGCCCCGCCGACGAGTGGTCCGGCGATGGCACCGGCCTGCATCACCGTCATGTTCAGTGACAGTGCTGCGGGAAGCTGCCCGCTGGGCAGCAGACGCGGCAGCACCGCGGTGCGCGTGGGCTGATTGACCGCGAAGAAGCCCTGCTGAACAGCGAAGAGCACCAGGATGATCCACACGTTCTCGATGCCGAGGGCGGCCTGCAGCCAGAACAGCGCGGAGCACCCGATGAGACCCACCGTGGTGCACACCAGGATCAGACGACGGTCCAGGACGTCGGCGAGGGCACCACCCCACAGGCCGAAAACCACCAGCGGGACGAGCCCGAACACACCGGTCAGACCGACATACCAGGAACTACCCGTGATCTGGTAGATCTGCGCGGGCACCGCGACGATGGTGAGCTGAGCACCGATGACGGTGACGATGTTGGCCAGCCACAGCCGCCGGAAATACGGGTTCTGCAGCGACGTGGTGTCGGCGAGAAGGCTACGCACCGAGGTATTTTAGCCGGGCTCACGATCGGGTTCGGTCGCCGACGGCCGGTCGGCCGATATGCCGGAATCGGCGACCTCGGCATACAACTCACGAAGGTCGTGAGTTGTGGTCACGGCTGGAGTCGCGACGCCTCCCAGACCCCGTCGGTCAGGGTCAGCCGGACCCTGTTGTGCAGCCGATTCGCCCGGCCCTGCCAGAACTCCACGCTGACCGGTTCCACGCGATACCCACCCCACGCGGGCGGCACCGGCACCGGCACACTCCCGTCGACACCGCCGAACTCCGCGGCCACCTGCTCGGCGTGCGCCTCCAACTCATGGCGGCTGCCGATGGGCCGCGACTGCGCGGACGCCAGCGCCGACAGTTGCGAGCCCCGTGGCCGCATCCGCCAGTAGGCCTCGGTTTCGGCCGGCGACACCTTGACCACCGGACCACGGAAATGCACCTGACGTTCTAGTGCAATCCACGGAAAGGTCACCGACGCAAAGGGATTGGCCTCCAGGTCGCGACCCTTGTCGGAGTCGTAGCCGGTGAAGAAGACCACTCCTGCCGCGTCGGCACCCTTGCACAGCACTGTCCGGGTGGCGGGCCGGCCCTCGGCGTCGACGGTGCCCACGACCATCGCATTCGGCTCCGGAATCCGCGCGTCGACGGCCTCGGTGAGCCAGACGTGGAACAGATCCAGCCAGGGCGGGTCGCCGCGCAGCCAGCTCGGATCGAGATTCTCCCGGACGCCGTCGGCACCGGCGGCACGATCGCCGTCGCCGACGTTGGGCGGGATTCCGCCGCCGTAGCCCACACGCATGTTGGGCAGATCGATCGGCGCCCGACCGCCCCCGATACCCCCCGCCGGAACACTCGCCGTCGGAAAACCTTCCGCCGGAAAACCCCCTTCCACCGGAAAACCCTCAGCCGAAAAACCGTCAGCGTCGCTCACGCGGAGAACGCTACTCCAGGATCACGGCGACGATACGCCGAGTTCCTGGTCTGTGACCACCGCCGGGTCCAGCGGACGCCCGGGACGAGTTCGTCACTGGATGAGCGGCGGTCGGTAACCCCCGCCGCTCCCCGGTATGCCACAGCCGATGGGCTGTCCTACAGTGCTGAATGACCGACGGCTTGAACGACCGGCTTGAACGACCGACGGCTTGACGAACGATGCCCCAGCCCGGCATCGCACGATTCGGCACAGCGACAGTGCCAGAAAGGTGCGCGCAGCATGGCCAACACCGTTCCGGATGACTTCGTCCCCGGCCTCGAGGGCGTGGTGGCCTTCACCACCGAGATCGCCGAACCCGACAAGAACGGCGGCAACCTGCGGTACCGCGGCGTCGACATCGAGGACCTGGTGGAGAACAAGGTCACCTTCGCCGACGTGTGGGCATTGCTCGTCGACGGACAGTTCGGCGACGGACTGCCGCCCGCCGAACCGTTCCCGCTGCCGATCCACACCGGCGACGTCCGGGTGGACGTGCAGGCGGCCCTGGCGATGCTCGCCCCGATCTGGGGTTACCGCCCACTGCTCGACATCGACGACGCCACCGCCCGCGCGAATCTCGCCCGCGCCTCGGTGATGGCGCTGTCCTATGTGGCGCAGTCGGCCCGGGGTATCCACCAGCCCGCGGTGTCCCAGCGTGTCATCGACGAATGTGACACCGTGACAGCACGTTTCATGACGCGGTGGAAGGGCGATCCGGATCCGAAACACATCGCGGCCATCGACGCCTATTGGGTCGGTGCGGCCGAGCACGGCCTGAATGCGTCGACATTCACCGCCCGCGTCATCGCGTCCACCGGTGCGGATGTCGCCGCGGCCCTGTCCGGTGCCATCGGCGCGATGTCGGGTCCGTTGCACGGCGGCGCTCCGGCGCGCGTCCTCCCGATGATCGAGGAGGTGGAGCGGACCGGGGATGCGCGGGCATTGGTGAAGGGCATCCTCGATCGCAAGGAGAAGTTGATGGGATTCGGCCATCGGGTGTATCGGGCCGAGGACCCGCGGGCCCGTGTATTACGCCGCACCGCAGCCGATCTCGGAGTTCCACGATATGAGGTCGCCGCGGCTCTCGAGCAGGCCGCGCTCACCGAGTTGCGGGAACGGCGACCGGACCGGGCGATCGAGACCAACGTCGAGTTCTGGGCGGCGGTCATCCTCGACTACGCCGAGGTCCCCACCCACATGATGCCCGCCATGTTCACCTGCGGCCGCACCGCCGGATGGTGTGCCCACATCCTGGAACAGAAGCGACTCGGCAAGCTGGTGCGCCCCGCCGCGGTCTACACCGGTGCCGCGCCTCGACGGCCCGAGGACGTGGCAGGGTGGGGTGACCTGGTCAAGCCGGGATTGTGACCGCCGCACAACGCGATTCGTGCCGAACGCTCATTCACGCTCGAAGGGGTTGCGCGGCTCGTCGTGGGCGTCGAGTACCGGGCGGCCCGGGCGATCGATCCGCCGCATCGACGGGTTGTCGGCCGACACGTCCCCGGCGTTCTGCGCCGCATGGAAAGCGCTTGGCGTCACACCGAATTCGGCTCGGAACCGGTTGCGGAGCGTCGCCGCCGAGGTGAAGCCGCAGCGAACCACGACGTCGTCGATACTGATCGGCCCGGGCCCCGACAGGAGCCGCCGCGCTTCCTGCAGGCGACGGGCGGCGATCAACGCGGCGGGCGTCGCCTCGGCGCCGTCGAAATGGCGGTACAGCTGTCGGCGACTCATGTAGAGCTCGGCAGCGATCACATCCGAGGTGAACTCCGGGTCGGCGAAGTGCCGTTCGACGAGCTGACACGTCGCCTCCCGGACCAGGATGGCATCATCGGCAAGCGTGCGGCCGGAGCCGCCACACTCATCCAACATCGACCGGACCAGACCGATCACCGCCCACTCGGTGCGCGGGTCGACGGTCCGCGATCCGGTGGACGCGTCGATGGCGAAGCGACGGATGAACTGCGCGGTTGCACGGGTCAGCAGTTGATGCCGATCGGGTGGGACGAGCGGCTGACGAATGTGATCGAACGACGAGCCGATGGTCTGACTCGGGATGAGTAGGCCGGCCGGATCAACGCGCGCCCGCACGACGCAGTCAAACGGCGTCGACCCGCTCAGTGCGATCAACTGCCCCGGCATGAAGGTGGTCACCAAGCCATCGATCGTGAACTCCATGGGCCCCGTCGAGCACACCGCGAACACCAGTCGCCGATCAGCGGAGTCGCGGATCATCGCATCGGTTCGTGAGGTCACATCCGGGGTGAACGACGCCGAGAACGTGTCGAGCGCGCTCAACCTGCGGTAACGCATGACTGCGGACCACTGATCGGGGGGCTCCGCGGTCACCCGGAGGTCAGGCAGGAAGGCCGCCAGCCCCTGCCGCCCCCGCAATGTGAACCCCCGCCCACCGCTGCGCAGCGAAAGCCCTTTCTGGGCGGTCTTCTCGCCCTCCTGCCCGACACCGTCGACCCCGCCGAGGGGGCCGCTCATCACGAGGTCTGATCGGCGGAGGAGTGACCCGTCTTCGCTCGCCGATACTCGTCCGGGGTGACGCCGTAGGTGGTCCGAAACCTGTTGCGCAGCGTTGCCACCGAGGTGAACCCCGACGAGGCCGCAACGTTGGCCAGACCGAGCCCCTCGGTGCGTTCGAGGAGTTCACGGGCCCTGGCCAGCCGTCGTTCCACGATCAGATCCGACGGCGATTCGTCGGTGTCGGCGAAGTAGCGATACAGGTGACGACGACTCAGATGAAGGAGACTGGCCAGGGTCTCGGTGGAGAACGCGGGGTCGCGGTAATGCCGGTCGACGATCTCGCGAGCGCTCGCCAGCACCTGCTCGGTGCGGTCGACCTCGTCGCCGCCACTACAACTCTGATCGAGCATGGTGGAACGCACCAGGTCGACGGCGGCCATCTCGGCCTTGAGGTCGACGTCGGCGCCACGCACCGCCACATCAAAGGCGAAGGTCCGAAGGAATTGGGCCGTCGCACGAGCGAGAGGCGTCGCGGAGATGATCGGCATCTGCACGGTCGGACCACGATCCGGGTACAGCAACTCCACCGGAATCCAGACACCGACGATGTCGGCGACGTCCAGGCAGGTGTGGGCGTAGATGTCCTCGTTGTTCACCATGACCAGGCCCTGCGGGTCGTCATAGGTGTAGGTGTGACCCCCCTGCCGAACCACGCCGGTGCCCGGCAGGGTCTGGGTTCCCGCCATCACATACGGCGACGGGAAGTCCCGGTTGGTCGCGGCAGTGCGTGCGGTGGTTCGCGGAGTCGTCAGGATCACGAAGACCAGGATTTGCGAGAGTGGACGCCAGTAGGCGATCTCCTCGAAGTCGTCCGGATCTCCGATCGGCGTGATCTCCAGGGCCGGAATGTAATTGGCGAGTCCATCGCGTCCGGCCCGGTAGATGTGCCGGGTCGGGTTGTTCCCGAGCGGATCGAAGGCACCGATGCGGGACTGCCACGACCGGACGAAGTCGGCGGTCAGTCCGGGGTGGTCATCACCGGCAGACATGGTGTCACTTCCCACTCGATGAGGCGAGGCCCTGGGCCGGATTTCTACCGCGTCCGTCGCCAGAAGACCACTGCGGCAACACGATCAGGGATGCGACCAGGAAGCACACCGCGCCGATGAAGGTTCCCCAGTTGGCGAGCACGGCGTCGACGGTGGCGCCACCCGGGGTGATGTAGGCACCCACCGCCGACACACCGAAGGCCACGCAACCGATGAAGTTGATCTGCGAAGACCACCATCCGACATCGGACGGATTCCAGAAGGTGTTGACCCGGGTGTAGGCCACGATGGCGAACACTCCGCTGATGAGGAAGGCCACCGACCCGCCGGCGTCCGGGGACCACACAAGGTGCTTCTGGGAGGCGAGCGTATGTGCGGTGAGCGCGGCCGAGGTACTCACGTTGAACATCAGGGTTCCGAAGAATTGGGTGGATGCGGCCAACCATTCGGCCCGGACCATGGTGCCCGGCGCGTAGGAGACCGGAACCGTCACGGCACCGCTGAGCAACAGCTGGATGAGACCGGCGGTGGTGAAAAACCATGCGCCGATGAAGAAGCAGATGTTCGCGTTGGCCGCGCCCATCCACAGACCGATCCACGGCGCCGATCCGAGCGCGAACAGGCTGGACCCGATCATGAATCCTGAACACTGCTTGGTCAGTGTCGGCACCAGGACGGCTCGCCGCCAGCGGGCAATCTCCGTCGTCGTGGTCATGTCGCCCCGCACTCCTTCGTGTTGTTGCTTGCTCCGTTTCGGTGCCGGTCCCCCGGACATATGCCCGGGGAACCGGCGGGAACTCGGTGGTGGAGAACTCGGTGGAGGAGAACTCCGGATACCGAACTCAGTGGTGGAAGTGCGACCCGGTGCCCTCGCGCGGCAACGGCGATTCGAGCTTGTCGAGGAAGGCGACCTCGCCCTCCAGATCGCGCAGCAACGCGACGGCCAGATCGTGGCTGAGTCCTGCACGCACGACGATGCGCTGCAGGGTCCAGTCGGCCAGACCGTCGGCCATCGGATACGCCGGTACCAGCCAGCCCTTGAGCCGCAAGCGATCCGACAGGTCGTACAGATTCCACTTGTCGGTGTAGCCGTCCTTCAGCTTCCAGGCGAACACCGGGATCGTGTCGCCGTGGCTGACCAGATCGAACGGCCCGAGCTTGGCGATCTCCGACGACAGGAACGTCGCCACATCGATCGACCCCTGCTGGATCGCCCGGTATCCGTCACGTCCCAACCGCAGGAAGTTGTAGTACTGCAACAGCACCTGCGCGCCGGGGCGCGAGAAGTTCAACGCCAGGGTCGGCATGTTGCCGCCCAGGTAGCTGCAGTGGAACACCATGCTCTCCGGCAGCGCGTCGGTGTTGCGCCACACGATCCATCCCAGGCCGGGATAGACGAGGCCGTACTTGTGTCCGGAGGTGTTGATCGACACGACCCGATCGACCCGGAAATCCCATTCCAGGTCGGGCTGGCAGAACGGTGCCACCATCGCGCCCGACGCCCCGTCGACGTGGATCTTGACGTCGAGTCCGGTCTTCTCCTGAATCTCGTCGAGCTTCTCCGCGATCTGCTTGACCGGCTCGTACAGGCCGTTGAAGGTGACACCGAGGATGGCGACGACGCCAATCGTGTTCTCGTCCACGTACTTCTCGAGTTCGTGTCCGTCGAACACGAAATGATCCTCGGAGACGGGCACCCAGCGGGGTTCGACCTCGAAGTAGTTGAGGAACTTCTCCCAGCACACCTGGACGGCGGTGGAGAGGACCAGGTTCGGCTTGTCGATCGGCTTGCCCTCGGCCTTGCGGCGCGCCTGCCAATGCCGCTTGAGCGCAAGCCCACCCAGCATTGCCGCCTCCGACGACCCGATCGTCGACGTGCCGATGGAGTTGTCCACATCCGGCACATGCCAGAGGTCGGCGATGATCTTCCAGCACCGATCCTCGATGGCGGCGGTCTGGGGGTACTCGTCCTTGTCGATCATGTTCTTGTCGTAGGTTTCCGAGTACAGCTGACGCGCCTCGGGGTCCATCCACGTCGACACGAACGTCGCCAGATTCAGCCGGGCGTTGCCGTCGAGCATCGCCTCGTCATGAACGATCTGATACGCCGTCTCCGGCAGGCTCATTCCGTCCGGAATGGTGAACTTCGGGTACTCCGTCGACTCACCCGGACGAACGAACACCGGATTCAGGGTCAGGGATTCGGTCTCGTTGGTGGTGGTCCGCGCATTGGTGTGCTGTGCGGTCATTGCTCTTTCCTTCCAGATATGGGGTCAGACGTGTCGAGCGGGTCGATGGTCGGATGTCGGACAGTGATCGGTCGTGTCGTCGCGGACCTCCCTATACCTCGACCGGCGGATAGAGGCGATCCATGTTGTATTGCCTGTTTCTTCGCGCGGCCAGTGTGGAGATCGCGAGGAAGACGACGGTCATCGAGATCACGACGAGCAGCGCCCACCAGAATCTGTCATCGACCCCGCCCACCGTCAGCTGTCTCAAACCGGTGACGGTGTAGGTCATCGGATCCACCCAGTGGATGTATTGGAACGGTTTGGTGGTGGTGGGCACCGGATAGATTCCACCCGCCGAGGTCAACATGATCATCAGGAAGGCAAGCGTCACCACACGTCCCACCGCGACGTCGAAGACGGCGTTGAACATCTGGATCATCGCCTGGAACATCGCAACCATCAGCAACATGAAGGCGAACGTCGCTATCGGATGCGTCGGCCGCAGACCGATGGCGAACACGACCACCAGGTAGAGGATGCTCGCCTGCAGGAACCCGACGAAGAAGGCCGGCGCATAGGAGGCCAGCACCACACGGAACGAGTTGAGTCCCTGGGCGATCGGGCGCGGTTGCAGTGGCTTGAAGAGCATCCACACGATGATCGATCCGACGAACAGGGCGAGGCCGAAGAAGAACGGCGTGAACCCGGTGCCGAAGGTCTTGGCCTCGTTGAGGGTGACCTCCTTGAGCGCCACCGGTTGTCCCAGGGTCTTCGCCAGGGCATCTTTCTGCTCCTGCGACCAGGACGGCACCGCCTTGACCCCCTCGTCGACACCGGTCGCGAGTTGTTGTGTGCCGGTGGCCAATTGCGTGGTGCCGTCCGCGAGTTGGTTGGCGCCGTCGCTCAGCTCCACCAGTCCGGTGCTCAGTTGGTTTGCGCCGGAACTGAGTTCCCCGGCCGCAGCCCGCGCCGCCTGTACGTCACTGCGCAACTGACCGCTCTGGAACAGATCGAGTGCGGTGCGCAAGGTGCTCTGCGGATTGGATAACTGGGCGTTGAGCACGTTGGCGTCGGTCCGCACCTGTGCCAGTTGTGTCGTCGCGTCGGGTCCGAGCCCCTGGGTACTGACAAAGCTCTGCACGGGCGCCAGCGCATTCGCCAGGGCCGCCGCGTTGGGGTCGCCGCTCTGGCGCAACTGGTTGATCACCGAGGTGAGCGCGGTCGAGGCCTGCGACTGGGTCGAGGCCGCACTGTTGAGAGCATCGGTTGCCGCAGTGGTGTTGGATGCCAGCCGGTTGGTGAGCGCACCCAGTTCGGCGGGACTCAGCCCGCCCTGTCCGTTGAGGGCATTGAGCAACGGGGTGGTCGCCGAGTCGACGGCCGTGTTGAGTTCGCCGAGGCCGCCGGCGAGTTCGGCGGCACCGTTCTTCGCCGTCACCAGATTGGTCGAGAGCTCATGGGCGCCGGTGTTGGCCTGCTTCATACCGGTGTTGAGCTGGTTGACGCCGCTCTGCACCTGCTTGAGCTTGGGCAGCAACTTGGTGACGTCGTTGAGGACGATGTCGAAGGTCTGCTGCCCCACCTGCGCGCCGACCTGCTCGACGACCTGCAGCGCGGCGTCCTGACCCATCACCGTCGCGAGGTAGTTGGTCGCATCGTTGTAGGTGAAGATGAGCTGTGCGGAATGCGCATCTCCGCTCGTCGGCGATGCGAGCGACGAACTGAAGTTCTCCGGCAGAGTGATCGAGAAGTAGTACTTGCCGTCGGCGACGCCGCGGGCGGCCTCCTCCTCGGACACGACGTGCAGATCGAGCTGTTTGGAGTCGATCAGCCCCGAGACCACCTGATCGCCCGCCTTGAGTGGTTGCCCCTCGACGGTGGCACCCTGATCGGAGTTGACCAGTGCGACCGGCAACTTGTTCACCGCGTCAAAGGGATTCCAGAACGCCCACAGGTAGAGCGCACCGTACATCAGGGGCATGAGGATGATGACGAGAAGCGCGAGGCGAGGCATGCGACCCCGGTAATACCGTTTGAAATCGCTGCCCGGCGAGAATGCGGCAAGCATGGTCAGATCCGTTCTGAGGGGTCGAGACGGACGAATTCGTCGTCGGTGAGGTTGTCGACGTTGATCACATCGCGCAGCGGCAGATCCTGGAAGCCGCCGTTGACGTCGGCGGTGATCACGGTCTGGTCGCGACCCACTTCGACGAGTCGCTGCAACAATTTGTGGGCGCTGTCGACGCGGGTCAGTCGATCGACCCCGCCCACCACCAGCAGCGGTGGCCGCCGGATGTTGGCCACCGCGATCCGGAACAGTGCAGCGGTCAGCTCCGGAAGTTCCTCGACGTAGGCGTCCATCGACGGCAGTGAGTACTCACCGAAGATCGGGCGGCAGATCCGCTCGAGATCATCCTGCCGGGATTGCGGCACCCACTTGTACCACGGTGCGGCCCAACGGATCTGTTCGGTCACCACATCGTGGACGCGAATGGTCTGCTCGATCTCGTCGACCTCGTCGATGTCGGCGACGGCCGCCTGCGAGAACAGGTGGTGGGCCTTGTTGGTGCGCCCGAACGCAGTGAGGCGCCCCGACGTCGGCTTCATCCGTCCGGCCAGGGTGAGCAACAACGCGGTCCGGCCACGACCACCGGAACCGACCAGCAGCGTGACACCTCCCGGTCGGACGGTGACGTCGACGGGGCCGTAGATGTGGCCCCACGAGGCCTTCACCCCGATACCCTCGGCCACGATGATGGGTTCATCCTGACCCGCGGGTGTGGGGACGTCGGTCCCGAGTGATCGGGTATCGATCGGTCCGGTGACCGCATCGTCCCCTTCGGAGATCGTCACGTCAGTGTCTCCATTTCGGCATGGCGGCCGCGCCGGGCGCTGCTCGCTGATTTTCTGAGATGTACTACTGCTGGGATGTGGCGTCGATTCAGAGCGAGTTCTTAACGGCGACAATGTCTTTCATGATCAGCGGAATGTTCTTGTCCGCGTCGGCGAAGACGGAGAGATCACTGATCGGGAACCGTCGACGAACAGCAAACCCGTTGCGCGCATGGTGAAGTCGAGATAGTTGCTCGCATTGCCCATGAGATGGACGTGGGCATCGGTCATGCCCGGATTGAGGAATCGGCCCCCTCCGTCGATCTCTACGGTGCCGTGACCGGGAGCGTCCCCGACGGGTGAGGTCGACACCGCGCCGATATGTGAACCGTCGACGATGACATCGGCATTCTCGACGAGACCATCACGAATGTCATCGAATACCTTGACGTTGCGGATAACCGTCCGAGCATCGGCCGGCATCGAATTTCCCATGGTCCAAATGATAGACGCGGTGTCACAAAATTGTCCATTTACTCGGGACCTTTGTTCCTATACCCGGACTCATCTCAAATTGAGACATGATGCGGCAATACGGGTCATCGAACTGCCACGATGACGACATTGCCCAGGACCAGTTATCCTGGGATTTCTCCCGTACTCGCACTCCTTGTGAGCACGAGAAAAGGTTCGATCGTGGTGCGGCAGGAATCATCGGGAATTCAGGATTCCCGGTCCTGTCGACCAATACATCGAACCTCTATGAGTGGATCATGACTGCACGCCCCGATTGTTCGGATGTCACAAACTCGTCGGCATCCGGTCCCGATCTTGACGATGCGGCCGGCAACAACCCGACAGCGGAGAGTGACCGGTATGCCAACACGTCCCCGAAATGGTCGGCGCGTGTCACGAAATCGCACCTCCACCTCTCCCGCCGCCGGATAGGGCATGCTGAACTCAGGACACGATGGCCGTGACCCCCCACGATTGGAAGGACCTTCACTCATGTCGAAGAACGTCAAGATCGCCCTCATCGTCCTCGGTTTGGGCCTCGTGATCGCGGTGGCGGTCTTCTTGAAGCGCGAGAAGACCATCGTCGACGCGGCAACCGACAAGATCGCCGACACCATCGACGAACTCGACCCGGCTGCCCGGGCCGCCGTGGTTGCACGGCTGGGTATCGAGGCCAAGGACAAGGCGCTCGAGGTCAAGGACAGCCTCGTCGGCTGACGCTTCACCCCACGTCGCGCCACCGGAACCGAGACCATCCACCGGCCACGATGGCTGCCGATACGAGCGCCATCACCACGATCGGCAGCCATCGCATCGGTTCCACCGGCACGAGCGGCACGTGGGTGAACGGCGAGATGTCGCACACCCACTGGGGCAGCTCAAACATTCCCGACAGCGGGCCGAGGAACAGCGCGGCGACCACGATCGGCCACCCCAGGTGCACCAGCACAGGCCGGAACGCGTACAGGGCGAGGACCAGCGCACCGATGACGAGTGCCGCGGGCAGCAGCACCGCCGCGGTCTGCGCGATGTGCACGGTGGGTGTCACCCAGCCGCCCCCGGCGATGCCGTTGCCGATCACCATGCCCGCGGCGGCGACGGCGATCACGACGACGAGCCCCAGCGCGGCGACCGCGGCGTAGGCCAGGAAGTACCGGCCTCGTGACGTCGGCGTCGCGAGGATCACCTCGGTGCGGGAGCCGGCTTCCTCGGCGCGGAGACGTTCGGCGAGATTGACCACCCAGGCACTCGCGACGACGCCCAGCACCGACAACATCGTGACCGCGAAGACGGTGCCGAGCCCGATGTCACCGGGTTGTGCCGTGAGGACCTGCTGGATGAGGTCGTTTCCCTCGGCGAGCTGTTCCACCGACGGTTGCATGAATCCGACGATGAGCGCGTAGGTCGCCAGTCCGGCCGCCCATGACCGCAGGAGCGGGGCGGATAGGCGCGCGGCGAGTGCCTCCACCGTCGGAATCCGTGCGGTGCCCTCGGGCCCGGCCCGTGGCGCGATGATTCCGCCGCCGAGGTCACGGCGCATCGACACCCAGGCCGCCGATCCGGCACCGAGAACGAGCAGACCCAGCGACGCCATGAACGGCACGAGGTTGTCCGCGCCGAAGGGATCGGCCAGCTCGGCCCAGCCCACCGGCGACACCCACCGCAGCCAGGCCCAGCCTCCCGTCGCGTCGGGGACACCGCGCAGCAGGTAGCCGAGGACCACTATCGCCGATCCGACGAGATTGGCGATGTGACTCGTCGCCGCCACCTGCGCGGTGAGCATCCCCAGCCCGACCGCGGCCAGACCGGTGCCGGCGTACTGCGCAAAAACCACCAGCAACGCCACGCCACCCCCGCCGAACGGGATGAGCACCAACGACATCGCCAGTCCCACAACAACACTGAACGCAGCGGCGACCGTCGCCGCAGCAGCAAGCGGCGCCAGCGGACCGACGACGCCGGCGCGGATGAGCTCGACGCGCCCGAGCTCCTCCTCCTTCCGGGTGCCGCGCACGACCATCAACACGGCGCACACCCCGACCGCGGCGATCATGAACAGCCCGGCGCGCCACACCACCGCCGACGCCGTCGCGTCGAGGTGGATCGTGTCACCGAGCAGGAAGCGGAAGGCGGAGTTGGCGCCGGGGCCGGCGGCGAGTTCGCGGCGTTTCTCCGCCGTCGGGTACGCCGATGCGATCGAGGCCGCGGTCGCGAGGTCCAGGACCACGAAGATGACCACGGTGACCGGGGCAATGATCCGCTCACGCCGGACGGCGAGCCGCAGCAGCAGTCGGTAGCCGCTGAAATGCCTTGCGGTGACCGAGGTTCGGGAGTCGGCCCGGCGTGTGTGCGACGAGGTGGCGGCGGTCATCGGCGTCACACCTCCTCGCCGTAGGCGTGGAGGAACAATTCCTCCAGGCTCGGTGGGGCGACCGACAGCGACCGCACGTCGTGCGACGCGAGCGCCCGCGTCACCGCGGCCAGGCCGGTGTCGTCGACGGTGAAGGTGACCTCGTCGTCGCGAACCGCGAAGTCGTGCACGCCGGCGACATCCGCGAGATCCGTTGCGGTGCC
The DNA here is from genome assembly GCF_053605205.1 of Gordonia sp. NPDC003950. Classification (NCBI taxonomy): domain Bacteria; kingdom Bacillati; phylum Actinomycetota; class Actinomycetes; order Mycobacteriales; family Gordoniaceae; genus Gordonia; species Gordonia sp. NPDC003950. The sequence continues at coordinate 240,378 of NZ_JBSGIT010000002.1, forward strand.
GTCGATCACCGCGGTGACGCGGGAACGGCGCAGATGACGAAGTTCGGTCAGGGTGCCCGCCTGCACCGTCGCGCCATCGCGGATGATGGTCACCGTGTCGCAGAGTTGCTCGACCTCGGCGAGGACGTGGCTCGACATCAGCACGGCCGACCCGGCAGCGGCGCGTTCCCGCACGCACTCGGTGAACTGATGGGTCATCAGGGGATCGAGCCCGGAGGTCGGCTCGTCGAGGATGAGCAGTTCGGCGTCGGCGGCCAAGGCGGCGATCAGCGCGACCTTCTGCCGGTTTCCCTTGGAGTAGGTGGACGCCTTCTTCGTCGGATCGAGTTCGAAACGCTCGATCAGATCGGTCTTCCGCATCCCACTGTCGACGCGGACACCACGCAACGAGAGCAGCACGTCGATGCATTCACCACCGGTCAGCTGCGGCCAGAGGTTGACGTCGCCGGGCACATACGCCAGTCGACGATGGATGGCGACCGCATCGGAGTGCGGGTCGAGGCCGAAGACGCGCACGGTGCCGCCGTCGCGGCGGTACACACCCAGCAGCACCCGGATCGTGGTGGACTTCCCCGAACCATTGGGCCCGAGGAAACCTGCAACCTCACCGGCGCGGACGCGGAGATCCAGGCCGTCGAGCGCCCGGAAATGACCGAAGTGCTTGGTCAGGCCTGCCACGTCGACAATGTGATCGACCGCATCGGTCATGATGTGGTTCCTCTCGGGGCGAGAACGGCGTCGGGCACCGGGTTCGTCGGGCACCGGGTCATCGGTCAGTATTACTGCGAACGGCGCCCCATGGATGAGGAGTCGACAATGAGCGTCACACTGCATTGGATACCGCTGGGCGCGGGTGGTCGGGTCGTGGCCCGATGTGGGCGCGTCTACGAATCGGTCTCCGCCCGGACCCGCCACGAGCGGCCCGCGCAACCGGTGCACGCCGCACTCACCGTCGTCACCGCCGGCTCGCGGTACATCATCGAGCAGGCGCCGGTGTGGGGAGCACCGCCGGGCGATCGTGGTGTGCGGGTCACCGGCCCCGTCGGACTCCGGTTGCTGGGCCGGTCTCGCTATTTCCGGTACGAGATCCGTTGCTGGCGTGACGGTCTCATTCCTGACCTGGCCGCCGAACTGGCGCGGTGCCCGATCCCCGGTGACGACCGCACCGCGCAACGGATCATCGACGCCACGGCGCGGGTACCGGCCTTCACCTGGGGCCGTCGGGCACCCGGCACCACCCAGATGTGGAATTCGAACTCGGTCGCCGCCTGGCTGCTCGTCACCGCAGGCATCGATCCACCGCTCCCACCCGCGGGATGCCACGCACCCGGATGGGACGCGGGCCGCGTGATCGCGCGTTCAGACCAGGGGTGACCCGCAGTGGCCACCGCCACATCCCTAGAATTGCGCCCATGAGCGACGCCGCCACCCCGATCACCATTCCCGCCGACCTGCTGCCCGCCGACGGGCGCTTCGGATGCGGCCCGTCCAAGGTGCGCCCCGAACAGTTGCAGTCCCTCGTCGATGTCGGCGCGTCGGTCTTCGGCACCAGCCACCGCCAGGCGCCGGTGAAGAACGTCGTCGGTTCGGTCCGCGACGGACTCGCCCAACTCTTCTCCCTGCCCGAGGGATATGAGGTCGTGCTGTCCAACGGCGGCACCACCGCTTTCTGGGATGCCGCCGCATTCGGCCTGATCAAGCGCCGCTCGCTGCATTTGACCTATGGCGAGTTCAGCTCCAAGTTCGCCACCGTCGCCAAGAAGGCACCCTTCCTGGACTCCCCCGCGGTCATCTCCACCGATCCGGGTACCGCACCCGACCCGGCCGCCCTGACCGCCGACGACTTCGGTGGCGTCGACCTCATCGGCTGGGCTCACAACGAGACCTCGACCGGCGTGGCGGTCCGGGTGCTGCGGCCCGAGGGCGCTGATGACGCTCTCATCGCGATCGATGCGACCTCCGGCGCCGGCGGACTGCCGGTGAACGCCGCCGACACCGACGTCTACTACTTCGCACCGCAGAAGTGCTTCGCCGCAGACGGCGGGATCTGGCTCGCACTGATGAGCCCGCAGGCCATCGAGCGGATCGAGCGCATCGCTCAGACCGATCGCTGGTGCCCCGAGTTCCTGTCGCTGCCCACCGCGGTGGACAACAGCCGCAAGAACCAGACCTACAACACCCCGGCGCTGGCCACCCTGTTGTTGCTGGACAACCAGATCCAGTGGATGCTCGGCAACGGCGGGCTCGACTGGTGCGTCGCGCGGACCGCCGACTCCAGCTCGCGGCTGTACGACTGGGCCGAAAAGTCGGAATTCGCAACACCTTTCGTCACTGATCCGGCGTTGCGCAGCCAGGTGGTCGGCACCATCGACTTCAGCGACGACGTCGACGCCGCCGCGGTCGCCAAGGCCCTGCGCGCCAACGGGGTGGTCGACACCGAGCCGTACCGGAAGCTCGGGCGCAACCAGCTCCGCATCGGCATGTTCCCGGCGATCGATCCCGACGACATCAGCAAACTGACCGAGAGCATCGACTACGTCGTCGAACACCTCTGAGGACTGATCGGGCGCTGTCAGTGCGCAGGTGAGCGCTGTCAAGCTGAACTGCGAATATCCCGCGTGTCCCGCGGTGTGCGCGTGTCGCGGTGGTCTACCCTGGCTCCAATGCCCGCACTCGTGGTCAACCAGAGGAGGAGCAGATGCGCGAGCTCCGAGTGGTCGGCGTCGGCGCCGACGGCTCCCAGGTCATCTGCCAGGATGCCGAGTCGGGTGAGAAGTTCACGATTGCCGCGGACGAACGGCTGCGAGCCGCCGCACGTGGCGACCTCTCCCGACTCGGTCAGATAGAGATCGAGATGACCAGCACGTTGCGACCTCGCGAGATCCAATCACGGATCCGCGCCGGCGCAACCGTCGCCGAGGTCGCCGCGATCGCCGGGGTCGGCGTCGACAAGATCGAGCGCTTCGCCCATCCCGTGCTGCTCGAACGTTCCCGTGCCGCCGAACTCGCCGGGCAGTCCCACCCGATCCGCCACGACGGTCCGGCTGCGGCCACGCTCGGCGAGGTCGTCGCCGAGTCGTTGGTCGCGTTCGCACAGAACCCGCACGAGGTCTCCTGGGACGCTTGGAAGGGTGAGGACGGCTACTGGGCGGTGCAGGTGTCCTGGCATGTCGGGCACTCCGAGCACCGCGCGCACTGGCGTTACCTGCCCGGTTCGCACGGCGGTACCGCCGAACCCCTCGATGATCTCGCCGAGGAACTCACCCACCCCGAACTCATCGAACCGCGGCGCCGACTCACCCCGGTGGCCGCACCGCCGATCGCGCCCACCGTCGACTTCGACGACACCGGGCGTGAGCAGGTCACCTTTGACGCCGACTCCCTCATCGGCGAACAGACCACCCGGCGCGATCCGCAACGTGCACCGTTCGACCAATTCGGCACCTACGCACTCGACTTCGAGGCGTCGGGTCACGAGGCCGGGACGGGTGAATCCACGGGTCCCGAGGTGTCGCGCGAACCGGAGATCGTCGAGGCAGAGGTCGTCGAGATCGATCACACCGAAATCGACCGCAACGAGACCTACCGCACCGAGACCGATGAGACGGCCGGCGGCAACACCGAGTCCGCGGACACCGCAATCACCCACACCGGCGCCCACGAGGCACCCGAACCGGAACCGGCGCCACCGGCCCCCACCCCGGTGGATGCGCCGCGGCGCCGTAAGTCGCGGAAACCAGCGGTACCCGCCTGGGAGGACGTCCTCCTCGGCGTCCGAAGCCATCCGAACAACTAGAGGGGGACGATGTCGGCGCGCGCTGTCACACTGTGGTTCATCGACACCGACGATCCGGCCGCGATGATCCGCGCCGGCATCGTCAACGACGTCACCGCGGCGGGGCGCCTGGCAACGGCCCTCTATGGCGATGCGACGCTGCTCCCGGTAATCGACACGGATCTGGCTTCGGCGATGACGGCCGACGACTCGCACGTCTATGCCGGCCACTACGGCCCGCTGAGCGTGATCTCCTGCTCACTGTTCGCCACCGAACGGCCGACCGACCTCACCCGCACCATCGCCGGTATCCAGCCCAGCGCGGCTGCGGTCCTGCTCTCCACCGACCCGGAAACCGGTACCGGGACGTTCGCGCGGTGGGAGAACGGGACCTTGAAGCGGTCGTTCTCGGCGACCCCGGTCGACCTCTTCGACGATCAGGGCCTGCCGGAGCCGTTCGAACGGCCCTTCTGGGCCGGTGAGCGCCCGCTTCGCTACGCCGAGGGCGCCGCACCCGATCCCCTCGCGCTGCCGTTCCATCCGCAGCAGATGGCCGAGGACGCCAACCGCGCCTGGCTCGGATTCCGGTTCACCCACCCGCTCGCACCGACCGACACCGATCCGTCACTGATCCCGGTGACCGGTTTCGCGATCCACCCGGCCGACTACCAACCGACGCCCGACGATCTGGCGCGCTATCACTCGGCATCCGCGCGTACCGAACCGACCACCGAGGCCGGACCGGCCGACTTCGATCCCGACACCGGGTTGCCGGTGGAGCCACGTCGTCGTGGTCGACTGGCCCGCTACTTCGGTTTCGGGAAGGACTGACGGGCCGGCTGCCCGGCGGCTCAGCGTCCCAGCACGAACAGCGCCACCGCCGAGCCGATCCCGGCCAACAGACCGGTCAGCGATCCCCAGACGATCCAGCGCCACACCGGGCGGAAGCGGAAGTCCCACAGTGTCCAGCCGATCGCCGGACCGACGATGAACACCGCGACCAATCCTGCCCATCGGGCGAACGATCCGATCAGGGCGTAGAGACCCAGCATCAGCACCGCCCCGAATGCGACACCGAACGCACTGACGATCAGCCCCAGCACCCACGGCGTCGACTCGGTGTGCCGCCAGCCCTCCAGATCGGCGCCGGAACTCGACCCGGCCACGACCCGCTCGGGTTCGCGCGCGTAGATGGTCCATGCGGGTGGCTCGGGTTCGCTCACGCGTCCATCGTGCCCGATCGGGCCCGTTCATAGAAGGCGATGGCCGCGGCCGTGGCCACGTTCAGCGAATCGGTTCCGCGGCTCATCGGGATCCGGGCGGTGCGGGTCGTGGCCTGCATCGTCGCCGCGCTCAGCCCGGGTCCCTCCGCCCCGACCAGGAACGCCACCCGTGGTGCATCGACGACCTCGGCGAGCGGGACGGCCTCGGCATCGGGGGTCAGGGCGACGGTGGTGAAGCCGCGATCGTGGACGATGTCGAGATCGGCAGGCCAGCCATCCACGTGGGCGAACGGAACCAGCAGGACATGTCCCATTGACACCCGCACGCTGCGCCGGTAGAGCGGGTCGGCGCAGCCCGCACCGAAGAGCACCGCGTCGACGCCGAGTCCGGCGGCGTTGCGGAAGATGGCACCGATGTTCTCGTGATCGTTGACGCCCTCGAGGATCACCACGGTCCGTGACGAGGCGAGGACCTCGTCGACGCCGAGTGCCGCGGGCCGCCGCGCCACGCCGAGCACACCGCGGTTGAGGTGGAAGCCGACGATCTGCGCCATCACCTCCGCGCCGACGCGATAGAACGGGACCGGTGCGTCCGGGTCGACGCGGATGTGGCCGACCAGCTCGTCCAGACGTCTACCCACCCCGAGAAAGGCGTGCGGCGCGAACCGGGACGCGATCATCCGCTGCGCGACGAACACGCCCTCGGCGATCACCAGACCGCGGCCCCGGCCACCCCCGGGCATCGCGGGTAGGTCGGGACGGCGGTCGGCCGAACTGAGGTCGCGGAAATCGTCGACACGCGGATCGTCGGGATCCTCGATGTCGACGACACGCACCGGCAGCGGCCCATCGCCGGGTGCACGTACGGAGGTCACGGGTGCATCGGACACGGCAGTCCAGTCTGCCAAAACCCTTCGTCGGCGGGATCATCGCCAAACGATGTGGGCCGATGTGCACCACGGCGACCACGATGTGACACGGTGGATGGCGTGAGCAGCGCAGATACGACCATCGACGGACTGAGGTTGGCCCGGGCGACCGATGACGACTGGGACGACATCATCGACGCCGACGCCCGCGCATTCGCGATGCGCAATCCGCTCCCCGATGACGAGCGAAATGACTTGCGCGGCAAGGTATCCGACGCCGACATCGTCGTCGTGCGCGACGACGACACACCCGGGGATCCTCTGGTGGGTGTGTCGATGTTCTATCGGATGACCATGACGCTGCCCGGGGGCGCGCGGTCAGATGCGGCCGGCCTGTCGTGGGTGTCGGTGGCCGCGACGCATCGTCGACGCGGCATCCTGCGCCGGATGATCACCGAGCTCTTCACGCAATGGCTCGACGAAGGGCAGGTCTTCGCCATCCTGACCGCGTCGGAGGGCACCATCTACGAACGCTACGGATTCGGTCCGGCGACGTTCGCCCACCGGATTCACGTCGGCGGATCACCCCGGATGCGGGCCGCGGCACCGAAGCGCACCGGCGTGCGATTCGCCCGGCCCGACGAGGTCGCCGCGGCGGTCGCCGACATCCACGACCGCTGGTGTGCCACCCGGCCGGGCGCCCTGGGCCGCACCACACAGTGGTGGGCGCCGATCCTCGCCGATCGCGACTCCGAGCGGGCACCGGCGGCCAGCGGCCTGCACTATCTGCTCCACCAGGACGGATATGCCTCCTATCGCATCCTCAAGGGTGTCGCCGACGGCGAGGTGCGTGCGGAGGTGTCGGAGGTCGTCGCGGTCACCGATGACGCGCACACCGAACTGTGGCGCGTGCTCATCTCCCTCGATCTGGTGCCGTCGCTGACCGCCTCGATCCCCACCGACGATCCGCTGCCGTACAAGCTGGTCGACCTGCGGTCGGCGGAGGTCACCGGCATCGCCGACACCATGTGGCTGCGCATCCTCGATGTGCCGGCGGCACTGTCGGCGCGTCGCTATGCCGCCGATCTCGATGTCGTCATCGAGGTCACCGACGCGTTTGTCGACCGCGGCGGGGTGTTCGCGGTCAGTGTTCGAAGCGGCGCGGCCGCGGTGATTCGTACCGACGAGAAACCGACTGTGCGACTTGATATCTCGGTGCTGTCGAGCATCTACCTCGGCGGGATCCCGGCGCGGGAGTTTGCTGCCGCCGACCGGTTGTGGACCGATTCCCCGGAGACGTTGACGGCGCTCGAGCAGTCCTTCGCCACCGGACGGGCACCGTTCGCCGGCACCTTCTTCTGACGTCCGCCGGAGGTCAGATGTCGTTGACGATGATCTTCTCCAGCACCGGGATCGCGGCGCACAGGGTCGCGCGTTCGTCGTCGGAGAGTTCGTCGAGACGACCGTTGAGCCAGGCCTTGCGGGCGGCCACCTCGTCGGTGATGACCTTCTCACCGGCCGATGCGAGCGTGACGATCGCCTGCCGGCCGTCGGTCGGGTGCGCCTCGCGGCGCACCATTCCCAGGTCGGCAAGGGAGGCGATGACCCGTGTCATCGACGGGGGTTTGACGCGTTCGGCGGCCGCGAGTGCGCCCGGCGACATCGAGCCCTCCTGATAGAGGGTGTTGAGCGCCGACAGCTGGGTCAGCGACACGAGTTCGTGGTCGCGGCGCAGACGCAGCCGACGTGCCATTCGGACGATGGCCAGGGCCAGCGATCCGGCGAGACGTTCATCGCTCGGCAAAGTTGCTTCCACGGGCTGAATATTAGATTCTATTCAGGCTCCTCGCAGCTTCCTCGGCCGTATTGTCCATCGTCCGGACCACGCCGAATCGCGTCTCATACTTTCTGTGTGATCATCCGATCCAGTCAGAGATCGGTTGCCGGGCGAAGTAGGCGACGAACACGATCGCGACGAGCCACATCAGCGGATGGATGGTCCGCGCCTTACCTGCCGCGGTGGCCATCACCACCCAGCTGATGAAGCCCACGCCGATGCCGTTGGCGATCGAGTAGGTGAACGGCATCGTCACGATGGTCAGGAAGGTCGGCAGGGCGATCGCGAAGTTGGTGAAGTCGATGCTGCGGACCTGCGCGATCATCAGGCCACCGACGATGACCAGTGCCGGTGCGACCGCCTCACTGGGGATCACCTCGTAGATCGGGGTGAGGAACATCGCGATCAGGAACAGCACGCCGGTGACGATGTTGGCAAGACCGGTGCGGGCGCCCTCGGCGATACCGGAGGCGGACTCCACGAACACCGTGTTCGACGACGAGGAGGCGACACCGCCGGCGATCGCACCGGTGCCCTCGACGACGAGCGCCTTGCCGATGCCGGGCAGGTTGCCCTTCTCGTCGGCGAGGCCGGCTTCCTTGCCGAGTCCGGTCATGGTGCCCATCGCGTCGAAGAAGTTCGACAGGACCAGCGCGAAGACGAACACGCAGGCGGCGAGGACACCGATACGGGTGAACGCCCCGAACAGGTCGACGTCACCCACGAGACCCAGATTCGGCAGGCCACCGAAGGAATCGGGGATCGCCGGCACCGACAATCCCCAGCCGTCGGGGTTGGTCGCGCTCGAACCGAGATCGAGGACCGACTCCAGGATGATGGACACGATGGCGGTGACGACGATGCCGATCAGCAGGCCGCCGGGTACGCGCCGGACCACCAGCACCCCCATGAGCAGGACACCGATCACGAAGATCAGGGTCGGCACGGTGGTGATCGAGTTGCCGAAGCCCAGTTGCACCGGCACCGTGGTGCCGGCGGCGTCGGGAATGCGTTTGACGAAGCCCGCGTCGACGAATCCGACGAAGGCGATGAAGCAGCCGATGCCGGCGGCGATCGCCGCTTTCAGTTCCGCGGGAACGGCATTGAACACCGCGGTCCGGAAGCCGGTGACCGCGAGCGCCACAATGATGATGCCGTCGATGACGACCAGGCCCATCGCCTCGGGCCACGTCACCTCCGGCGCGATGGTCACCGCGAGCAGGCTGTTGATGCCGAGACCGGTGGCGATGGCGAACGGGTAGTTGGCGACCAGACCGAAGATGATCGACATGACGCCGGCGACAAGCGCGGTGACGGCGGCGACCTGTGCGAGCGGGAGCACATTGCCGAGGACGTCGGCGTTGTGCGGCTCACCCGGGATGCCACCGATGATGATCGGGTTGAGGATCACGATGTAGGCCATCGTGAAGAAGGTGACAAGACCGCCACGCATCTCGCGGGTCATCGTCGATCCACGTTCGCTGATCTTGAAGAAGCGGTCGATGACGTTGGTCGGCGGGTTCGGGGCCGGCGATCCCGATTCGCCCTGTGGTGGCGCGGGCGTGTTCAGGTCTGACTTGCTCAGGTCCGGCGGGTTCGGCTCACTCGACGATTCGGTGGACACACCCGAAAGTTACCCTGAGCACATGTCCGATGCAGCCGACGTTCCCGAACTGCCGCGATCGTTGCGTGCGCCCGAACCGGTGATCGCGGTCGGGATGACCGCGTGGCTGATCGCAGCCATCGTCGTCGGTGTCACCGGGTGGGGCGGTGGACGGACGCTCGCCGTCTGCCTGGTGGGTCTGGGTGTGGGCGTGCTCGGGACGTCGATTTTCCTGATCCAGCGCGCCGCGTCCCGTCGTGGGGATCGCACGGCGCAGCGCGGGCTGGACTGACACGCGCCTGCGCATCGCGCCTCTCAGCCCCCGCAGATCGCCCATCCGTGCGGTGCGACGGACCCGGGTGTGTCGCGGGTGGCGTCGTCGGAGTCGAGCAATGACGCGGAGTCGATGCCGACGGGTTGGTCGCCGAGGTTGAGGGTGAACTCCAGACGCTGTCCGTCGGCGGTCACCGCCCAGGTGGCATGCTCATTGGCCAGCGTGAGCTGTTCGGTGGTGGCCCGGTGTAGCCACGGATAGCGTCGGCGAAATCCGATGAGCCGCTGGTGAAGTCGGTAGATCCGTTCGTCCGGGTACTCGAGTTCGCCGGGGGTCGATGGGAATGGCGGCCGGACCTCGTCGTCTCCGCCGACTCGTTCGTCCTTGACGCCGGTGAAGCCGTATTCGTCGCCCGCGTACACCGACGGTGTCCCACCGAGGACAGCGAGCAGCACGATCGCGTGGTCGAGGTGGCGCGCATCGGCGATCTGGCTGGCGATGCGGGTGACGTCGTGATTGCCGATGAAGGTGGCCGGCACGAAGGCCTCGAGCATCTCGCTGTGGCGGGTCATGGCCCAGGCGAGTTCGAAGAGATTGCGGTCGTTGATGGCCGACCAGATTGCTTTCCACAGTTCGTACTGGGTGACGGTGTCGGCGGTGCTGTCGGCGACGAACCCGGCATAGTCGCCGTGGATGACCTCGGCCTCGAACCAGACGTCCGGATGAGAGGTGCGCACCTCGGGAAGCACCTGCGCCCAGAATCGGGTCGGTACCGCGTAAGCGGCATCCAGGCGCCAGGCGTCGGCACCGCGGTCCAGCCAGTGCCGCATGACGTCGACGGTGATGCGGCGGACCTCGTCGTCGTCGTGATTGAGGGTGACGAGGATGTCGTGGCCCTCGAAGGGCACGAATCGCCGGTCGTCACCGCTGCCGGTGGTACGCAGGCGCCGCGCGGCGTCACTGTCCGGCCCGTCCCGCAGTGCCGCCGCGGCGAGCGGATGACCGCGGCCGACGTGGTTGAACACGCCGTCGAGTTGGATCTTCAGTCCGCGACCGTGGGCCTCGGCGACGAGTCGGTCGAAGTCGTCGTCGGTGCCGAGCCGCGGGTCGATCCGGAAGTGGTCGACGGTGTCGTAACCGTGGCTCTCCGCGGCGAAGATCGGGCCCAACTTGATCCCGGAACAGCCCAATTCGATGGCGTGGTCGAGCCATCCGAGGATCCGCAGCAGTCGGTGCTCGTCGTGACCGTGGGGATCGGGATGGGCGCCGGTGAACCCCAGGGGATAGATCTGCCACCAGATGACGTGCTGCACCCAGTCCGGTTCTGCTCGTTGCGCCATGGTGGTCACGCTATCGCGCGCCCCCGGGTTCGCGGGTCGCCGCGCCCGACATGCGACCGGAAGGCCGCCTCAGCAGTGTCGCGGCCGTTCGGATCTGGAGGCGGACCACGGTTTCCCTGAGAATTCCTCCCCCACCGGCAGGTTCGTCCCCCAACAGTTTCCCATGGATGACCACATACCCGGGGTACGAACTACTCCTCCCCACTTTCGTACTCGCCCAACACTTTCAGCGGCGGTGAGCGTCGAGCCTCTCGCGGGCCGCCGCACCCATCGCGCGGCCCGCCGCGATCAGTGGTTCGCCGGAGCGCAGCGTTCGCGCGAGAACGAAGGCGCCCTCGAGCGCCGAGATCACGGCAAAGGCCAAGGCGCGGGCTTCGGCGTCGGCGAGGCCCCGCGACGCGAAGAGAGCCGTCGCCCCGTCGATCCAGGTACCGAAGATCGCGGCCGCGACCTCACGCAACGCGGGTTCGGAGTCCGCGGTCTCCCCCGCGACCGTGCCGACCGGGCACATGTTGATCCAGTCGGACCGCTCGATGTCGTCGGCCGCCGCGGTGAAGGCGGCCTCGATCGTCGCGGGTAGATCGTCGCCCTCGGCGAGCAGCCCACCGACGAGTTCGCCGTAGGCGGCGCCCATTCGCCGGAGTGCCACGCCGGCCAGTTCGCGCTTGCCACCCGGAAAGTGGTGATAGAGCGACCCATTCGGCATCCCGGACGCGGCGATCACCTGGCTGATCGGGGTTCCGGCGTAACCGTTGCGTCGCAGCGACTCACCCATCGCTACGGTGATCCGCTCGTCATTTCGCATGATCTCACTCTAGACCACACGCTCCAGAGTGGTTACTCTAGAGCAATCACTCCATCACCCATGGGAGGCCGGATGCCCACCACGACCACACGCCGCCGCGTCGACCTCCCGGCGGGAACCATCGAGTACCTCGACCAGGGCGCAGGCCATCCCGTCGTGCTGTTGCATGGGTTGTTCATGGACGGAGCCCTATGGGATCCGGTGATGCCACTCCTGCCCGACGGGTTCCACTACCTCCGCCCGGTACTACCGCTCGGCGCCCACCGGATTCCGATGAACACAGACGCCGATCTGTCGCTGACCGGACTCGTCCATCTGGTCGCCGACTTCCTCGACGCTCTTGATCTCCACGACGTCACGGTCGTCCACACCGATTGGGGCGGTGCGCTTTTCCTGACCGCGATCGGTCGCGACGATCGCGTGGGCTCGATGATGATCCTGCCGTGCGAGGCCTTCGACAACTTTCCTCCGGGATTGCCCGGACGAATGGCATCCATCGCCGCCCGGCTACCCGGCGGGCTCACCCTCGCGGCTCGCCAGATTCGTAGTTCCCTGTTCCGGCGGACACCGATGGTGTTTGGCTGGATGACGGCCCGCCCCCTCGACAACGACCTCGCCCGCAGGTGGACCGATCCGGTCTTGACCATTCCCGGTATCGCCCGCGATCTTGCGAAGTACGCGTCAACCGATTTCGACCCGGCGAGTTTGATCCGTGACACCGAGGCACTGTCGGGGTTCGACGGGAACGCCGTGGTTGTCTGGTCGCCGGACAACAAGGTGATGCCCACCACGCACGGACGCGCCCTGGCCGACCTTCTTCCTCACGCCGGCTATCGCGAGATCGGCGGCGCCGCAGTGCTACTCACACTCGACGCGCCCACCACGGTGGCCGCGCACCTGACCGAGTTGGTGAACACGATCTGAACGGTGGCGGTTAGGATCGGCAGAGTCATCGGGATACTGAAGGGGACGGTCCATGCCGCATCGACTGCTGGTGGTGGAGTTCGCGCTCCGATCGGACTATCGCGAATCCCTTTTGGGGACACTGCTTCCGGCGTTCACCGAGCATGGCTACGACGTAGCCATCCATTGCTTCGATTGTGATGCACCGAAGCCGAGCCCCGATCCTTCCGACTTCGACGCCGTGCTGGTCACCGGCTCACCCGAATCCGCCTTCGACGACACCCTGCCCTGGATCGACGATGCGCGACAACTGATGTCGGACACCGTCGATCAGGGAGTACCCACCCTCGGGGTGTGCTTCGGCGCGCAGATGCTGGCGATCGCACTCGGCGGGTCGGTGGCCCGCAGCACACACCCCGAACACGGTTTCGTCGAGGTCGAGAGCACCCGTCCCGATCTCATCGGCCCCGGACCGTGGCTCGAATCCCACATCGACACCATCACCGTGCCCGACGGCGTCGATGTGATCGCCACCAATGACGCAGGTGTTCAGGCCTTCGTCTCGGGCCCACACCTCGGGGTTCAGTTTCATCCGGAGGTCACTCCCGAGGTGCTGACCTCCTGGTATCAGGGGTTCATCCGTCGCAGCCATCACGATTCCGGCGACGTCGACCGCGCTGCGATGGCCGCCGCCGTTGCCGCGCGGATCGACGAGTCGGCGGCCGATTGCCGCGAACTCGTCGATCGGTTTCTGCGGCACGCGGCGTTACCGCTCACCGAGTGACCGGGTGGCGCGATCCGCCGACAGCGGTCGGCCGCTCCCGGTCACGCAATCAAAGTATTCGCCGCAGCGTCCATACGCTCCGCATCGGTTTTCGCAGCCTTGCCGGCATCGCCGGCGGCGATCGCGTCGACGATGTCGAGGTGGCGTGGCATCCATGTTGCGGATTCCGCGATCGACGCCGGCGAACATGATCGACATCCGGATGGTGCCTCCGAGCGATTGCCAGGAATGCACCAACCCGCTCCTCACACCAGCGGCGCTGTATTGCTCCCTGACCTGATCGGCTCGCTCTCCGGCGGCCACACCTCGCTCGAACTCGGCAATGGTCATGGCCACACCTAACCACCGCCGATATCACTCGAACGATATCCCCAGGAGCACATGAACAGCCGGTCGGCGGCAGGTGGGTTTCTACGCCTACCCTCTCCAAATACTCGATGTGACCCTTGACACGCCGTCGGAGTGAATGTACGTTCATTCACCATGAAGTGCTGATCACCGCCCGGCGATCAGGGACCGAACACAGGGAGCACCGAGATGAACTACGAAGACATCGACTACACCGTCGAGGGACCGACCGCGATCATCACGATGAACCGGCCGCAGCGCTACAACGCCTTCCGCGCCAAGACCGTCGAGGAGATGATCAACGCCTTCCGTCGCGCCTGGGCCGACAAGAACGTCCAAGCGGTGATCCTCACCGGCGCCGGCGAGAAGGCCTTCTGCACCGGCGGCGACGTCAAGCAGCGCGCCGAGACCGGTGACTACGGCCCGTCCGAAAGCGGCATGTTCGAGATCGGAAACCTGCACAAGACCATCCGCGACATCCCCAAGCCGGTCATCGCGGCGGTCAACGGCCTGGCCATCGGCGGCGGCCACGTGCTGCACGTGCTGTGCGACCTGACCATCGCCGCCGACACCGCCCGCTTCGGCCAGTCCGGCCCCAAGGTCGGCTCCTACGACGCCGGATTCGGCTCGGCCTTCCTCGCCCGCATCGTCGGCGAGAAGCGGGCCCGCGAGATCTGGTACCTGTGCCGCCAGTACGACGCCGAGACCGCCGAGCGTTGGGGCCTGGTCAACTGGGTCGTCCCCGCCGCCGACCTGCTCGACGAGGCCAAGAAGGTCGCCGCCGAGATCGCCGAGAAGAGCCCCACCGCCATCCGCTTCCTCAAGCAGAGCTTCAACGCCGACACCGACCACCAGGCCGGCCTGTCCAATCTCGCGATGAGCTCGCTGGATCTGTTCACCCACTCCCCCGAGGGCCTCGAAGGTGCCGCCGCATTCGCCGAGAAGCGGATGCCCGAATTCAACAAGTACGTCGGCGCCTGAGCCCCGATCCCACCTCACCACACCGGAGAAACCATGAGCAGCAACAACATCGCCGTCGTCACCGGAGCCGCATCCGGCATCGGCAAGGCCATCGCCCTCGCGTTCGCCGAACAGGGCACTACGGTCATCGCCGCCGACCTCAACCTTGACGCCGCCAAGCAGACCGCCGCCGAGAACACCAACATCGTCCCGATGAGCGTCGATGTCTCCGACCGCACCCAGGTCGACGCCCTGCGTGACGCCGTCAACGCCGAGGTGGGTGTGCCCGACATCCTGGTCAACGCCGCCGGCTGGGACCGCACCGACCAGTTCCTCAACGCCACACCGGAATTCGCCGAAAAGGTCGTCGCCATCAACTACCTCGGCCCAGTGCACATGGCCAGCGCCTTCCTGCCCGGCATGGTCGAGGCATCCAAGGTCGAGGACTGGCAGGGTGGCCGCGTGATCAACCTGGCCTCCGACGCCGGACGCGTCGGCAGCTCGGGTGAGTCGATCTACGCCGGCGCCAAGGGCGGCGTCATCGCACTGTCGAAGTCCCTCGCGCGTGAGATGGCCCGCTACCAGATCACCGTCAACGCGGTCTGCCCCGGCCCCACCGACACCCCGCTGTTCCAGGCGCAGGACGAGAAGCTCAAGGCCGCTCTCGTCAAGGCGATCCCGTTCCGCCGCCTCGCCCGCCCCGACGAGGTCGCCGCACCCGTCCTGTTCTTCGCCTCCCCCGCAGCGTCGTTCATCACCGGACAGGTGATCAGCGTCAGCGGCGGACTCACCATGGCCGGCTAGGCCAACGGTCACCCGAGAGATCACTGGAGATCCGCCATGAGTTACGTCTACGACGCACACGCCTACCGCTCGTTCTTCGAGAACGAGTTCACCTATCTGAACGGCTTCCGCCGCAACGTCTCCCGCTACGCGAACGCGATCGCGATGATCGACCCGGTGACCGAGACCACCTGGACCTACGCGCAACTCGGCGCCGACGTCGACACGGTGGCGGCGGGACTGGCCGCGGTAGGCGTGAACACCGGTGACGTCGTCGCCTACCAACTGCTCAACGGCCCGGAGTTCGCGCAACTCTACCTCGCCACCCAGGTCGCCGGCGCGGTCGGATCTCCGGTGAACTTCCGGCTCGCCGCCGGCGAGACCGCCGTCATCCTCGACGTCAGCCGCCCCAAGGTGTACATCTACGACACCGACTACACCACCATGGTGACCGAGGCGATCGCACTGGCCGACCACACACCGGAGATCCTGGTGGGCGTCGGCACCGGGTCACTGGTGGACGGACCCGTCTCCATCCGCTTCGATGACCTACCCTCGGATTCGGCTGTGCCGCAATCGGACAGAGGCGTCTTCGACGAGACCACGCGGCTCTACACCTCGGGCACCACCGGCATGCCCAAGGCCGTGCCGATGAACAGCGCCATCGAGATCTTCTCCGCACACGACGTGATCATGGCCTTCCCGCTCTCGCCGGAGGACCGCACCCTCAACATGACCCCGTGGTTCCACCGCGGCGGACTGTATTGCGCCGGACCCAATCCCACCTTCTACCTGGGCTCCTCGCTGGTGCCGATGCGCGCCTTCGACCCCGAGGTGGTGCTCGACTGGGTGGAGAAGTACCAGCTGACCTTCCTGATCGGCGCCCCGACGAACCTCGCCATGCTCGCCACCGCGCAGCAGGCCAAGCCTCGCGACCTGTCGAGCCTGCGGGGTATCGTCACCATGGGCGCACCACTGGAACGTGAAGCCGCACTGCACTATCAGAACATCCTCACCCCGCGGATCTTCAACGGTTACGGTTCCACCGAGGGATTCTGGAACACCTTTCTGCGACCCACCGACCTGCCCGATCACGCCGGCACCGCCGGCCGCGCCTGCATCGACGACGATGTCCGGGTGGTCGTGGTGCACGACGACGGTCACCTCGCCGATCCCGACGAGATGGTCGCCCGCGACGGCTCCGAGGTGGGTGAGGTCATCATCCGCTCACCCAAGTGCGCTGCCGCCTATTACGATTCTCCCCTTCAGGAGAAGGCGAAGTACAACGGCAGCTGGCTGCATATCGGCGATCTGGCCACCTGGGATGCCGACGAATTCGTCACCATCGTCGGCCGCAAGGACGACATGCTGATCTCCGGCGGCGAGAACGTGCACCCGGTGCAGGTCGAGGAAGCCCTCAACGGCCACCCGCAGGTCGCCGATTCCCTTGTCGTCGGCGTCCCCGACGACCGGTGGGGCCGACTCGTCGTCGCCTATGTCGTGCCGGTCGAAGGCGCTCACCCCACACCCGAGGAACTCGACGCCTACTGCCGCACCCATCCGATGCTCTCGCAGTTCAAGCGGCCCCGCGCCTACCGGGTCATCGAATCCCTCCCCGTCTCTGCCACCGGAAAGAAGCTGCACTACAAGGCAACCGAATCCGCGGCCACCGAGATGGCCGCCGGCCAGTTCACCTCCCCCGACTCCGCACTCTCATCCTCGACAGGAGCCACCCGATGAGCGCCACCACCTCCGCACCCAAGTTCTCCGCGATCGATCCCCTCAACCTCGACCTCGGCTACTCCGACGACGAACTCGCGGTGCGTGATTCGGTCCGCGGCTTCCTCGCCGAACACGTCACCCCGCACATCGCCGACTGGTTCGAGGCCGGCGGCATCCCCGGCGCCCGTGACCTCTTCAAGGAGTTCGGCCAGCTCGGCGTCCTCGGCATGCACCTCGATGGATATGGTTGCGGCGGAGCATCATCGGTGCACTACGGTCTCGCCAGTCTCGAACTCGAGGCCTGCGACTCCGGTATCCGCTCGATGGTGTCGGTGCAGGGCTCGCTGGCGATGTTCTCCATCTACAACAACGGCAGTGAGGAACAGAAGAACCGGTGGCTGCCGTCGATGGCCGAGGGCACCACGATCGGATGCTTCGGCCTCACCGAACCCGATGCCGGTAGCGATCCCGCGGCGATGAAGACACGTGCGCGCCGCGACGGCGGCGACTGGATTCTCGACGGCCGGAAGATGTGGATCACCAACTCGCCCATCGCCGACGTCGCCGTCGTCTGGGCCAAGACCGATCTCGGCGACGGCGAGGTGGGCGTCCGCGGATTCATCGTGCCGACCGACACGCCGGGGGTCTCGACACCGGAGATCAAGCACAAGTTGTCCCTGCGAGCCTCGACCACCGGCGAAATCGTCCTGGACAATGTGCGCCTGCCCGCCGATGCACTGATGCCCGGCGACGACAACCTGCACAAGGGCAAGGGCATCAAGGCACCCCTGTCCAGCCTCACCGAAGCCCGCTACGGCATCATCTGGGGCTCCATCGGTGCGGCACGCACCGCATGGCAGGCAGCCGTCGACTACGCCGCGCAGCGAACGCAATTCGGCAAGCCCCTCGCCGGGTTCCAACTGACGCAGGCCAAGATCGCCGACATGGCACTGGAACTGCAGAAGGGCCAGTTGCTCGCCCTGCATCTCGGTCGTCTCAAGGATACCGTCGGCCTGCGCCCGGACCAGGTGAGCTTCGGCAAGCTGAACAACACCCGGGAAGCCATCAAGATCTGCCGCACGGCACGAACCATCTTGGGCGGCAACGGCATCTCGCTGGAGTACCCGGTGATCCGGCACATGGTGAACCTGGAATCGGTGCTCACCTACGAGGGCACCCCGGAAATGCATCAACTCGTCCTCGGCCAGGCCTTCACCGGCGAGAACGCCTTCCGCTGAGCCGGCGCCTACCCCCGCCGGTCGAGTAGCCCCGAGGAACAAGGGGCGTATCGAGACCCCCTATCCCAGGAGACCCACCATGACATCCCTCACCCACGACATCGAGCACAAGCACTTCCGCGAGACCGTCGCACGGTTCGTCGCCGAACAGATCACGCCGCACCACGAGGACTGGGAGTCCGCGGGCCTGTGGGATCGCAGCATGTTCACCGAGGCCGGCAAGAACGGCCTGCTCGGATTCCCGGTGGCCGAAGAGTTCGGCGGACCCGGCGTCGACGACTTCCGATACAACGCCATCGTCATCGAGGAAACCGCGAAAACCGGTGCCGCAGCGGAAGCCATCTCCTTCTCGCTGCAGAACGACGTGGTGCTGCCGTACCTGGTGGAGATGACCACCGACGAGCAGAAGGCGCGGTGGCTGCCCGGCGTCGTGTCGGGTGAGACGGTGCTGGGCATCGCGATGACCGAACCCGGCACCGGCAGCGACCTCACCGGCATCCGCACCTCCGCGGTCCGCGACGGCGACGACTACGTCGTCAACGGGTCGAAGACCTTCATCTCCAACGGCCGCAACGGTGATCTGTTCGTGGTGGCCACCCGCACCAGCCCGGACAAGCACAAGGGGCTCACCCTGCTCGTCGTCGAGGCCGACACGCCGGGCTTCGAACGCGGCCGCAACCTCGACAAGATCGGTCTGCACGCGCAGGACACCAGCGAGTTGAGCTTCACCGACATGCGTGTGCCGGTGGCCAATCGGCTCGGCGAGGAGGGGCAGGGCTTTTACCAACTCGTGCACAATCTTCCGCAGGAGCGGTTGAGTCTGGCCATCGGAGCGGTCGCGGCCGCGGAGGGTGTCTTCGCCCGAACGATGGACTATGTCAAGGAGCGCACCGCCTTCGGTTCGCCGATCAGCTCCTTCCAGAACACCCAGTTCGTGCTCGCCGAGATCGCCACCGAACTCGACATCGCCCGAACCTCTCTCGACGACTGCATCGCCGAGCACGTGACGGGTGAGCTGACCGCGGCACGGGCGGCGAAACTCAAGTGGTGGGCCACCGAACTGCAGTTCCGCACCGCCAATCGCTGCCTGCAGTTGCACGGCGGCTACGGCTACATGCGCGAATACGCAGTGTCGCAAGCGTTCGTCGACGCCCGCATCCAGACGATCTACGGTGGCACCACCGAGATCATGAAGACGATCATCGCCAAGGACCTCGGCATCTGAGGCGTTCGTCGTCGTCGCATACACTGTGAACGACGATTCACCGGCCCAACCAGCAGAGGAGACACGGATGGCCAAGACAGCCGCGGCCCGATCGGTGGCCGACACCGCGGTCGAGGATGCGGTGCGGGCGGTCCGGGTGTCCTCACGCCAGCGGCAACTTCTCGACGCCGCGGTGGCGGTCATGGAGCGCACCGGTTTTCACCAGATGTCGATGCAGGCCCTCGCCGAGGAGGCGGGCGTCAGCGTCGGACTGTTCTACAAGTATTTCGGCGGCAAGGAGGACATCCTGCTCGCCGCGATCGTCGACATCCTGGAGAAGTTCCGCGACCGCCTGCAACCGGCGATGGACGTCGCAGGTGACGATCCGGTGCGTCAACTCATCGCGGGCTTCCGGCAGTACCTACAGATCGTCGACGAGAACCGCGACGCCGTCGTCCTGACCTATCGGGAGAGCCGGACCCTCGACGCCGACGGCCGCGAGGCGATCAAACAACTCGAGGTCGAGACATCGGCTCCGATGCGGGACGCCATCGAATCCGGCGTCGCGGCCGGACTCATCCGTGCCGACGTCGACGCCGACCTCGTGGTCTTCGATCTGATGATGCTGGCCCACGGCTGGGCGCTCAAACACTGGCACTTCGCGCCACATCTGACCATCGATGCGTACACCGAAAGTCAACTGCGCCTAATGCTTCCGTCGCTCGTGATCCCCGAGCGGGTGGCCGACTACCAGCCGTAGCCGAGTCGGCCGCGAGTTCTCAGGCCGTCTGGCCCGCGGATTCGAGTTGGAGGACGTGACTCAGCCCACCCGACAGCACCGGCTTGGCGAACGATGCGCCCCAACGCCAGGGCAGGAAGCCGATCCACTTCGGTGAGCCGCCGACCTCCCACCGGACCGTCAGCGTCCCTGCTCGCGGACCGTCGGCGATGGTGAACCGCTCGGCCGCGTCACGTACCGCCAGCGGAATCGAGACACCCGAACCCACGAGGGACAGCCGTTCGCCCGCAACGGATTCGACGACGCGGAGCTCGGCCGACACGAAGGTGCCCGACGCGGTGCACCAATCCCCGGCCGACACCCCGGCACGGCCGGCGTTCCATACGGGGCCGGTGAACAGCGGCAGCGCGGACAGGTAGGGGCTCTCGGTCAGTCGCTGCCACACCTCGGGCCGCGACAGCGCGGTGGTCACCTCCACCGAGGTACCAAAGCTCGCCTGCGAGGCGAAGAAGGAATCGAGTTCGGCCACCGGCACATTCCGCAACTTCGCCCGATCGGGACGCTTCGCCATCGCGCGCGCCACGAGGAGCCCGAGGACTCCGAGGATGCCGATGGCGAGAACCGCCCCGACCACGATTCCCGCCACCGTCACACCATCCACTTCGACCCTCCCGAGAAGTCATCCGTGTATCAAATATGAAACTTGACCGTAGCGGGGTGAGCTCTGTCACGCAACCCTCTGAGGGTGACTGCTGTCCGGGGCGCTCAGCGGTAGCGCGTGGAACCGTCGGCCGGCGCCGTCGTCGACACGAGCTTGGCGAAGCAGTGATCGCCGTCGAAGCCCTGCGCCGAACACCACGCGTTGGCCTGATCGGGTCCGGGGAACGTCAGCGCGGCCACCGTGACCCACCACCCCGGCTGACTGAACACGCTCCATTCGGTCGAATAGAGCAGACGGACGTCGTTGAATCGGAGCCGCAGACCCAGGAATTCGTCCAGGATCGCCTGGTTGTCCCACGTCTTGCCGTCCGCGTACAGGCCCGGTCGTTTGGAACTGAGTTGCGCGACCCACCGATTGTTGAGGTTCGCGAGGATGAAGGCGCGGTCGGAGTCCGCCTGCGCCCGCAACGCGTCGCCCGTGGTGGCGACAATGTCGGTGCCTGCGGGTACGGCCGGGCCGGTCGCGGTGATCGGGGGCGCCGTCGACCCCGACTGCGGCGCGGGTAGCTGGTTGGTGGTCTGCGCACCCGGGTCGCAGTCGACGGTGAACTGGCCGCTCGCGGTGCCATTTGCCTGACCGAGCGTGTCCGGCGTCCGATAGAACGACCCCGGCGGATAGGTCAGGTCCATCGTGATGCTCGCGTCGTCATCACTCGACGGGATGGCCGTCGGGGCACGGGAGAAATCAAACAACCCCGACGCCACCAGCTTTCCGGCGTCCGAGATCGAAATGCGGGTCGCTGCACCGGACATCACGTCTCCGTCGGGACACGTCGCCACCACCTTCATCGTCGCCACCAGCCCGGCGGAGGTGGTCCGGAACTTCTCCGGTGTGAACGTCGGAGCCGATCTACAGTGCGTCACCGAACCTTCCGGGGCCGGGGCCTTCGTGGTCGGCGCACCCGGGACGGTGGCGTCGCCGCCGGTGGGGGCGAAGCCGGTGATGGTGGTGCTGGTCAGGGTCACCAAACTCTTCCCGACCGCGAACACCCGGGGTGCCATATTCGACGTCGCGCCGAGCGCCGATGACGGCAGGCTCCACGCGGACGACCCGTCCGTCAGATTCAACGCCTGGAGTCCGGACGCGGAATCGCCGGCGATGAGCCGGGCGCCGTCGGTGACGCCGGTGTTCTGGTAACCCGATCCGGTGCCGAGTTCGGCGGTCCAGACCTGGCGGCCGGTCGCGGTATCGCTCGCGACGATCTGCTGCCCCACCCGCGTGAGGATCTCGCGGTTGTCCGCGACGATCACCTCGGCGGCGCTCAGTTCGTAGCTTTCCCCGGAAAGCGACGTGGCCCAAGAACTCTGGGCCGTGCTCGCCGAGGTCCACTTGCCGGCCACCAGCAGGTGATCTCGCTGCTCCGGGGTGACCACCGTCGCGGCCGCCACCGCCCTTCCGGGGATCTCGACGACGGTGCCGTCGGGGCGCACCACCACGACCGGGCCCGCCTGGAACGTCCCGCCCGAGCCGGTTCCGGACACCGCCGCGATGGATCCGTCCGGGAGTGATTCGAGGGTGGAGAATCCGGGTCGGTTGAGGATCTCGCGGCCGTCGACCGCCGAGACCACCACCAGGGAGGTCTGCGCACTCGCCACCAGCGCGGGCGTCGCCGTGAACGACGAGGAGTCGCCGCCCGGCGCGCCGTCGGTCAGCGTGTACGCCTTGGTCCACTCGGCCTGTCCCTGCCGGGAGATCTTGCTGATCCGCATGCTTCCACTCCCGCCGCCGAAGTCCCGGAGGTAGGCGGCGTCGCCGTTGAGGGCGATCTCGTACGAGGTGGAAGCGGAACTGGGTGCGGTGGCGGTGACCCGTCCGGTCGCCGCGTCGAAGAAGGTCACCGTACTCTCGTCGTAGCAGGCGATCTGGCCGCCGACGATCGCATCCGCGCATCCTGTGACGGCGCGGGCCGCGGTCCAGTGTTCACCGGTGGCCGGGTTGATTCCCACCACCCGCCGACCCTCGCTCGACGATGTCGACCCGACCATCGTCACCAGGTGGGTCCCGTCGCTGACCGCGCCGACGGTGCCGTAAGCGGACCGGCTCGGATCGACCGACAGGAACTGCTCCCCACCCGCGTCGGAGGCGTTGACCGTCCACGCCGCACTCGGCGCGCTGGGGTAGGCGCCGGTGAGTTGCCCCGGCAGCAGTGCTTGGCGTTCGGCGTCATTGTCGTCGCCCGCCACCCAGCGGATGACGCCACCGACCACCAGACCGACCACGCACAGCAGGGCGACGCCGGCGATCGCCCACGGCCAGATACGGCGGCGTCGTGGCTGGGGTGGCATCTGCGGCGCCGGTGATCCCGGCGGCTGCGGCGGATACCCGTAGAACCCGGTGCCGGACTGCGGGTATTGGCCGGACTGCGGGTATTGGCCGGGTTGCGGGTACTGGCCGGGTTGCGGGTACTGGCCGGGTTGCGGGTACTGATCCTGCGCCGGAAAGCCACCCGTGGGGATCGGGCGCGCCATGGTCGGTTCGTAGTTGCCGACCGGAGGCGGTGGAGTCGTCGGATCCGGGGGCCGCTGCGACTGTGGCATCGGGGCCATGTTGGTGGGTGGCGCGGGTCGCGGGATGAATTCGGTCGAGTCGTTGCGCCCCGGCTCAGGCTGTCCCGGCGGCCAATCCGAATCCGACATCGACCCAGTTAATCGCATCGTCGATGTCCGTGCCCATCGTCCGAGTGGATCAATCTGGGTGGTTCACGTCCGGGAGGTCGACGGCCGTAACGTCACCCTGGTGGACAACCACACGCAGAGCAGTACCCACAGTGCGCCGCACACCCAGCCGGCCAGGACGTCGGTGGTCCAATGAACACCGAGATACACGCGTGTGACGCCGATCGCGAACGACAGGATCGGTGCCGCGAGCATGATCCAGGGGTGATCGCGTACCCACGGAATGGTCCGGTAGGCGACCACCGCGAGGAGGCAGTAGACAATCATCGACATCATCGCGTGGCCGGAGGGAAACGAGTAGCTCTCGATGTGCAGGAGACGGTCGTCGACGGGCGGACGGGTCCGGGCGAAGAGATGTTTGAGCGCGACCATCACCACCGATCCCATCAGCGCGCCGACGCCCAGCAGAACGGCCTCGGCGTAGTGACGGCGAAACGCGAGCAACGCCACCACGACGGCGGAGATCACGGTCATGGTGAGCGAGTTGCCGAAGAAGGTGATGGTGTGCGCGACGCCTATCCAGGGCTCAGAACGCCCCTGCACCATCCATTCCGTCACGCCGTCATCGATCCGGAGTTCGCCGAAGGCCAGGGGTGCGGTCATGCCCTCACCGTAGGCGACTCACGCGGTGGCCAGTGACCGGCTGATCACCAGGCGCTGAATCTGGTTGGTGCCCTCGAAGATCTGGGTGATCTTCGCCTCCCGCATGTAGCGTTCCACTCGGAAGTCACGCGTGTAGCCGTTGCCGCCGAGCACCTGCACGGCGTCGGTGGTCACCTTCATCGCGGCATCGGTGGCGACGAGCTTCGCGGTGGCTGCGGCACGCGAATACTGTTGTCCGGCATCGCGCCGGCGCGCCGCGTCGAGGTAGGTGGCGCGCGCCGAGTCAACTGCGGCGGCCATGTCGGCCAACAGGAATCCCAGGCCCTGATGGTCGATGATCTTGCGGCCGAACGTGGTCCGCTCCTGCGCGTACTCGACCGCGGCATCCAGCGCCGACTGCGCCAGCCCCGTCGCACACGCGGCGATACCGAGCCGGCCGGAATCGAGTGCGGAGAACGCGATCGGCAGACCCTGACCTTCGACCCCGAGCAGCCGGTCGGCGGGCACCAACGCGTCGTCGTAGGTCGCCGACGTCGTCGGCACGGCGTGCAGACCCATCTTCTCCTCGGGCTTGCCGAAGCTCAGCCCGTCGGTGTCGCGGGCGACCAGCAGACACGAGATGCCCTTGGACCCCTCACCCGTGCGGACGAAGACGTTGTACACATCGGCGATCCCGCCGTGGGTGATCCACGATTTCGTGCCGGTCACCCGGTAGCCACCATCGGCGGGTCGGGCCCGGCACACGAGTGCCGCGGCATCGGAGCCCGCCTGCGGTTCGCTGAGGCTGTAGGCGCCGATCAGTCTGCCGTTCAACAGATCCGGCAGCCAGCGCTGCTTCTGTTCCTCGGTGCCGAAGGTGAACAGCGGATGCGCGGCGAGGCCGTGCACACTGACCGCCACGGCCACCGCCGCCCACCGGGCCGCGAGTTCCTCGAGCACCTGCAGGTAGACCTCATACGGTTGCCCACCGCCGTCCCACTCCACCGGATACGGCAATCCGAGCAGGCCCGCCTCCCCCAGCTCCGCGAACAGGCCGTCGGGGTAGGCCTCCCGCTTCTCGTGATCGTCGACAATCGGCGCCAGTCGCTTATCGGCGATGTCGCGGGTCAGGGCGATCAGGTCGCGGGCATCGTCGTCGGGAAGTAGCCGGTCCACCGCCATGTCATCACCTCTCGGGCTCACAAATAGTACTCAAGTACGCCTGACAGTACTATTCTCGGACGAGAGGCATCAACCCCGTCGACGAAGAGGAGGCAGCATGCCCCGCCCCGCCGCCACCGACTTCGCGACCCGACGTCGCAGTGCCCTGTTCGACGCGCTCCTCACCCTGGTGCTCGACGAAGGGTTCGCGCACCTGTCGGTGGCCGATCTCGCCGCCCGGCTGACCTGTTCGAAGTCGACGCTCTACACCCTTGCCGACAGCAAGGAGCAGCTGGTCACCAAGACCGTGGCCCATTTCTTCCGTACCGCAACCGATTCCGTCGAGGAGAAGGTCGCTCAGGCGTCGTCGGCGCGGGACGCGGTGATCACCTACCTGATCGCGGTCGGCGATGCCCTCACGCCCGCATCGCCGAGGTTCATGGCGGATCTGCACGCCTTCACACCGACCCGCGAACTCTACGAACGCAACACCGCCGCCGCGGCGTCCCGGGTCCGCGAGCTGATCGATGCCGGCGTCACCTCCGGTGAGTTCCGGGATGTCAACGCCGCTTTCGCCGCCGATCTGGCCGCCTCGATGATGAGCCGCATCCAGCGCCGCGAGGTCGCGGCCACCACCGGTCTCGACGACGCGCAGGCCTACCGGCAGCTGGCGGCCATTCTCACCACCGGTATCGACGCCCGCTGATCAGCGCCCGACGCCGAGATGGGTGATACCCCGATCATCGACCCACCAGCGCACCCGCACGGTTATCTTGTGATCGGTCCCGTTGCGCGACAGCGTGATCCACAGCTCATCGTGTACCCGGACCTGTCCGAGGAGTGCGCGGCCGGTCTCCGCGGTGAACAGCACCGCCGCCGTCGACGACCCGGTGGCCGGTCGCCCCTCATCGTCGACGCGGGCGGAGAAGGCCTCCCCGACCGTGGGGAGGTCGAGGATATCGGCCAGCAGGGAGGCACCGTCGGCATCGGCCGGTCCGACGACGAGGTCGTCCGGGTCGATTGCCTGCGCCCACCACGGGGCATCGAGGATCGCCGATCCGGTCGCGGCACCTGATGCCGCCCGGACCCCCTCGGGTTCGGCGACGTCGCGCCAGTCCACCGCACCGGCGCGGCAGGCGTCCACGACGGCGGCATACACCCCGCGCGCCACGCCGGGGCTGACCTGCCGTCGCGGATCGCCCACCCGGGTGATCAGCAGCGATGCCTCGTCAGAGGACGCGGGCGGCAGCGACGCCACCGCGGCGGCGAAGGCGTCGGCGTGCGGATGATCCAACTGATCGAGGACACCGTCGAGCGACGTGTCGGAGGGTGCCCGGTACTCACCGAGGAGCAGTCCGTCGATCTCGGCGAAGTTCCGCAGCCACCAGGCGGTGTAACCGGCCCGGTCGTCGAGCGTTGCGGCGATGTCGGGGTCGGTGGCCAGCAGGGTGAGTGCCGCCAGCCACTTGTCGGGATCCACGAGATCGAGATCTCTTACCGCACAGATCGACTCGGGTGCAGCGGAGAGTGTGTCCCACCACTGTTCCTCGTCGGGTAGCTCGTGATCGGGACCGGTCGGAAGGTCGTCACGCACCACGGCGAACCCCCAGCCGACGCCGAGCCTGCGCAGCGTCCCGACGCCGAAACGTCCCACCATCTCGTCGGCGACGAGCGAGAACGGATGATCCTCGACCAGCACGGCCAGCAGCGGCGAGTCCGCGAGCACCATCTCGTCGGCACTGCGGAACTCTCCCTCGCTGTCGCGCAACGGAATCCGGGACAACCACTCCGGGGTCGGGACGTCCGGATCGGCGGCGAGCAGGGCGAGCACCTCCTCGGCGAGACCGGTGACCTCGTCGTCATCCTCGCCGCTGTCGGCGAGGTCGACGGCCGCCTCGACGAGGGCTCGCAGCGCCGGATCGGCGAGTGCCTCCGGGATCGAGAGCGGCTGCGCGCCGACACGCAGCAGCAGGGGGTGGTCGGCGTCGGGCGCGATGGTGTGAATCCAGCGCAGCGGGATACTCACCGCACCGGCCGAGAACAGGCCGCGCACACCGAAGTTCGTCCGGCCATCGGCGCGTGGAACCGGCAGTGCGGCAAGTTCTTCGACGTCGAGCGGGGTGGCCACCAACGGTGCGAGCGCCTCGTAGAGCCGTCCCCACCAGCGTGGTTCACGCTCGAGGCCGGCCAAGCGTTCCGCCAGACCGGCCAGACCCAGCCGTTCGACGCCGAGCGACTCGAGCAACGCAAGATGCTGCGCCAGAGACAGTTCCGGGGACACCAGATCGGCGAATGCGTCACCCAGCAGTTCCGCGAGGGCATCGGTGAGGCCGATCAGCACCACGGCACGCGCAGGCACCAGCGATGACTCGTCGATGCCGGGCAGCCACGACGTCACCCGGAGTTCGTCGAGTACCGCCTCGATCAACTGCGCGTCGACACGTCCGCGTGCCCGGTGCGCGGAGGGCACCAGCGACAACCGTTCCGCACCGGCGATACAGCGCATCACATCGGTGTATCCGACTGCGGCCGAGGATATGTCGGCATCCGGGTGGAGGTGCCGACGGTCCGGGGTGAGCGGCAGGTCGGCGATCAACCGGCACGGCAGCGACAACTCGATCTCGGTGGGCGTGGGCGCCCACAGCACGTCGCGGGCGATCGGCTCGACCGACTCCCCGTCGGCGCGACGCGAAATGAGCCATCGCGACGGCGGGCGGGCGACCTCCGTCCAGACCTGTGGTGTCCGGGTCTCCGGGCCGGCCGTCCGGGTGATCACCAGTCTGCGCATCGTCGACCCGATGGCCGGATCGGTTTCCGGCACAGCGGTGCGTTCGATCTCGACATCGTTGTCGGCCACCGTGATCCGATCGACACCGGCCAGCGCGAGCAGGAGCCCGGGCGCCTGATCAGCGGCGGATTCGAGGAGTTTTCCGACGTCGACGTCGGGTCGCAGATGCAGGACGACCTCGGTGTCGAAGGGTTGTGCCGGCGCGACATCGGTGGGCCAGGCCAGGCGCAGGACCGGGACGGCGGCGGTCTCGATGCCCGCTGCTGCGGCATTCGCCGCACGCTCCCGGTCGAAGACGACCGATCCACTCCGCGACCGGATCTCGATCCGATCGGCGACGGTGGCGGTCGCGGTGAACCCGACACCGAACCGCCCGATCACATCGGGATCGTGGGCATCGCCCTTCGCCGAGACGCGCAGTGCCAGCAACGATCGCACACCCGAATCCGTCAGCGGCGCACCGGTATTGGCCACATGCAGGGCACCGTCATCGTCGGCCCAGACGCCGACGACACCGCCGACCCCGACGGCCCCGGCCGCGTCGGCGGCGTTGGCGATCAGTTCGACGAACAGCCGATCCCGGTATCCGACGGTGGCGAGGTCCGCCTCGGCGGCGCGGTCCTCGGCCATCCGGGTCGGCGAATCACGCCACGCGGCGAGGGTCGCCGCGCGCAGGGACGCCGTCGCGAAGGGATCGTCGGCGGCGGCGCCGCGATCGCCGGCACCACTCTCGTCTCGGTTCAGGACGACGGGTCCGCCTGGGCGCCGGTTCCCGCACCGACCGCGACGATCTCGAGAACCCCGTCATCGAAGGCGTCGTAGGCCGGTGATCCCTCACCGGAGGGCGCGACGACCGACGAATGTGCCCCGCAACCGAATTCGGCGGAAACCACCTGGGCGTCGGCGGCGTACGCGTTGGCGCAGGCACCGAACGCCACCCGCAGCGTCCCCGACAGCGGGATGTAGAAACCGCAGGTGCAGCACGCGTACGGTGCCGCCTGCGCCATCTCGGAATCGGGACCGCGGTCGCCCTCGTACCACCGTGTGGCGGCCTCGTCACGACCTTCCCGGCTCAGCACACGTTCGCGGCCCAGACCGAGTTCGCCGGCGACCTCGGCGACCTGATCGGGATCGGCACCGTCGGCGAGGTCCACACCGTCGGCGGTGTCCACATACCCCGGGACCAGTCGCACATCGTCGGCGTCGGCGGCCAGCAGGTCACCCGCGGACAGGTCACCGGCGGCGACCCGCTCATTCCACGGCACCCATTCCGGCGCCAGCAGCGCGCCCTCGCCCGGCAGCAGCACCACTTCGCTGACGGTCACCGTGTCGGCACCGGGAGCCCCCGCCACCACCACGCACCACTGCCAACCGCGGTATCCGACCAGGTCGGCGTCGAAATAGTGGGCAGCCGCCCACTCCCCTTCCGCCACCGCCGCACGATGCGCCCCCGGCTCGTGTCCATCATCGATGAGCGCGCCCCGGGCGATGTCCACGGCGTCGAGCAACCGCGGCCCGTCCACTACTCCAGTCACCGTTCCAGTGTGCCTCACTCGCCCACGTCGAGGCACACAAGGTCGCCCACGACACCACCGGATGACGGCATGCGGCGGGCCCGGCCACCGATGAGGAACAATTGACGCGTGATCGGACGGACGCCGAAGGACAACGCCACCGCGCCTGGGGGGAACGACACCCCGCAGCCCGCTGCGCGTACCCGACGCAACCCCGTCGACCATCCCGGTGCGGCCAACTACCCCGCCGACGGTCCGCGTCGCCGCGGCGGCAACGGCGCCGGTCCGCACGGTAACCCGCCGGGCGGAAACCGCGGTGAGGCGTACCTGCCGCCACGGACCCACAATCCGCATCTGCCGCCGCTCCACGACGCTCCCACCGATCCCCAGGAGACCTCGCACCGCCCGTCGGGCTCGACCGCGGCACTGCCCACCGACCCCGAGCAAGCGCAGATCCCCAAGAAGATCACCGTTGCCCGCGTCGCCGCCATGCGCAGCAGGCAACTGACGGCCAAGGGAATCGGCAAGATCCACCGGGCCGCCACCGCCGACGGCGCCGACCGGTCCGGGTTGACCGCCCTCACCCTGCCGGTGATCGCCAACTTCACCGTCGACGCCGCCATGGCCGTCGCCCTGGCGAATACGTTGTTCTTCTCCGCCGCCACCGCCGAGTCCAAGGTCAGCGTCGCGCTCTACCTGGCCCTGACCATCGCGCCCTTCGCCCTGATCGCCCCGCTGATCGGGCCGGCCCTCGACCGCCTCCAGCACGGACGGCGGGTCGCGATGGCCGCGACGTTCGCGGCGCGTGTGGTGCTCGCGCTGCTGATCATGGCGAATGTGTCGTGGGACGTCGCGGCACAGCAGCTCACCTACGACCCGTGGGTGCTGTATCCGTGTGCGCTCGGGCTGCTGGTCCTGTCGAAATCGTTCGGGGTGCTCAAATCGGCGGTGACGCCCCGTGTGGTGCCACCGTCCATCGACCTGCCGAGGGTCAACTCGCGATTGACCACCTTCGGCCTCATCGGCGGCACGATGATCGGCGGCGCGGTGGCCGCCCTGTTCGAGCTGCTGCTCGCCAAGGTGCTGCCCTTCCACCTCCCGGGCGCGATGCTGTGGCTGGCGATCGTCGCCGCGATCGGCGCCTACCTGTGCATGCGGATTCCGTCGTGGGTGGAGGTCACCGAGGGTGAGATCCCGACGACGCTGACCTATCACGCACCCGACTCGCACACCTCGACCCGCGGCAGTGTGCGGGGCGGCGCGAAGGCCATCGCCGCCAAGATGCGCCAGCCGCTGGGCCGGCGGGTGGTCGCCGCGCTCTGGGGGAACGGCACCATCCGCATCCTGACCGGCTTCCTGACGCTCTACATCGCCTTCTACGCCAAGGCCCAGCAAGGTGTGCACTCCGACTGGCGGCAACTGGCGATGCTCGGAGCGGTTGGTGCCGCGGCGGGCGTCGGCAACATGATCGGCAACGGTGCCGGCACCCGGCTCGAGCTGAAGAACCCGGCGAAGATCGTCGTCTATGCGACGGCCGCCTGCTTCACGATGGCCGTGCTGGCCGCCATCTTCGGCAACATCCTCCTCGCCGTCCTCACCGCATTCGTCGCCTCCGGGACCAGCGCGATCGGCAAGGTGTGTCTGGATTCGTCCATCCAGGACGACCTTCCGGAGGAATCGCGGGCGTCGGCGTTCGGCCGGTCGGAGACCGTGTTGCAGCTGTGCTGGGTGCTCGGCGCCGCGCTGGGTGTACTGCTGCCGACGACCCTGTGGATCGGTTTCACGGTGGTGTCGGTGCTGCTCGGTCTCGGGCTCATCCAGACCGTCATGACCGACCGCGGCCGGTCGCTGGTGCCCGGGCTCGGTGGCGAACGTCCCGAGCAGGCGGCACCGACCATGCCCTTCGGTGCGACCCCGAACCCACAGCACCAGAACCCACAGTCCCAGAACCCGCGGCCCCAGAACCCCCACGCATCGACGCCACACCAGCCGAACCCGCACCCCAACCCCTCGGCACCGAAACCGGGACAGCCGGGCTCCGAGGCACCCACGACGCGGTACCCCTCCGGACCGGGTGACGCCTCGACCAAGCGGATGGGATATCACTAGAGCGTGCTCAACTCCGGTGACAAGAAGGCCATCGCGATCGTCCTCGCGGTCGTCGTGGTGTTCGTGGCGGTGGTCGGGACGACGGTGGGGATCCTCGCCGCGACCGGTACCTCACACAAGGACGAGGCGTATCTGCAGCTCGCCGTCGGCGACGAACTGCACACCGTCGAACCGGTCAAGTGGTGCGACGTCTACCTCAAGGAATGTGACCCGCCACTGCTCAGCCCGCAACGAGAGACCCCGCACCTCCCCATCGCGACGGGCCAGACGATCCTGTTGTCGGTATCCAGCGAGATCGCCGAGGGGCCGTGGAATCTGACCACGCTCTACTGGACCCCCGAGGGTCTGGCCGAGAACGAGTCGCCGTTCGCGTCGGGCACCACGTTCACCGTGCCGCTGCAGACCGAGCCCCAGCACATCCTGTTGGGCATCACCATCACCGCGGCGTCGGTGGTGGCCTCCGACGACGGGACCACCAGCTTCGCTCGCGGGGTGCTCACCGTCGACACCTTACCGGCCGACGTGCCGCAGATCCGCTGACGCGGCGTCGGCGTCGTTCACGCGGGTCGTGCTCGCCCGCGCGGCACGCCCACCCTCGCGTGGTCATTGCACAGCGCGCGTGAGCGCGCGGGTGCCGCGTCGGCATGGACGACCCGCGTGAACGACGACCCGGCGTGGCCTAGCGGTCGAGTTCCCGGGCGACCGCCCGCACAACCTCGGAAATACGTTGCGCGGTCTTGCGATCGGGATACCGTCCCTTGCGCAGGTCCGGCTGCACCTTGCCCTCGAGCAGGGTGATCAGGTCGGCGACCATGCCGTGCAGCTCGTCGGGGCTGTGGCGCTTGACCTCTTTACGCGCGGCCTCGCGATCACGGTCGCGGGTGTTCTTCGCCACCGACGGCGCCGGTTCGAGGACGGTGACGGTCAGTGCCTGCGGGCCGCGGCGTCCGGCGGCCATGCCGAACTCCACGCGCTGACCGGGCTTGAGCGCATCGACACCCTCCGGGAGTGCCGACGAGCGGACGTACACGTCCTCGCCGTCCTCCTGCGCGAGAAAACCGAAGCCCTTCTCGGCGTCGTACCACTTCACCTTGCCGCTCGGCACTGTGCTCACCCTCATCTGATGGTCGAAATCGGTCACAATAAAAGGCGCGGAGACACACGACTTGAGCCTTTCCGCGCCTGGTATCCACCATTCTAAACACTGGGCCAAGCGGTTTCTGACCACCCGTCGGGCCACCGACGTGCTCTACCGTGGAAGGCTATGGATCAGAATCGTTCCTCGCGCCTGCTGGCGGTGGCCGGCGTGGTCTTCGCGATCGGACTGTTGGCCATCGTCGCGTTGTTCGTCACGCCGCTGGTCACCGACGGTGACACCGCACCGACCGCCGTCTACCTGCTGACCATGTGCGCACCGCTGGGTTTCCTCCTCGGCCTGGTCTACGCGCTGCGCTCGGGTCGACGGACCCGGTGACGCGGTGTCGGCATCCTACGACCCGGTCCCGGCGATGATCGATCGTCGGCCCGATCTGTCACCGGCCTCCGACGAAGGCGCGCTCAAACGCGCCTTCAGTTGCTTCCCGTCCGGTGTGGTGGCGGTCTGCAGTCATCATCACGGCACCGAGCCGGTGGGGATGGCGGCGAGCGCCTTCACCGCCGTCTCCATCGATCCCCCGCTGGTGAGTGTCTGCGTCCAGAACACCTCGACGACGTGGCCGCGGCTGCGCGACGCCCACATGCTCGGTGTCAGCGTGTTCGCCCACGATCAATCGCGGCAGTGTCGTCAGCTCGCCGGTCCCGCGGCACACCGATTCAACGACATCGATCCCCTCGCCGCCGGCGACGGCTCCCTGTTCATCCCCGGCGCGGCTGCCCACCTGTCCTGCAGTATCGAGCAGGAGATCCCCGCCGGCGACCACATCCTCGTCCTGCTGCGCATCGAACAGTTGCAGGCCGACCCCAGCGTCGAACCACTCGTCTTCCACGCGAGCACCTTTCGCGCCCTGGCGACCCGGGCCGACGTCATCGAAACCCGGGACCGCTGATGACCGCCGTCGACCTCGGACTGCCGCTGCCGTCGCTGATCCCGGCGTCGCGCGCCCCGGCACCGGTCGACGGCCCGCTGCGGGACACCTTCGGCCGGGTGGCCACCGACCTGCGGGTCTCGGTGACCGACCGCTGCAATCTGCGCTGCACCTATTGCATGCCCGCCGACGGTCTCGACTGGTTACCGACCGACGCGGTGCTGAGCACCGACGAGTTCGTTCGTGTCCTGACCGTCGCGGTCCGTGACCTGGGGATCCGGACGATCCGCTTCACCGGCGGTGAACCACTGCTGCGCCGGGATCTCGAGGAGATCATCGCCCGGGTGTCCCGGCTGCCGGAACGTCCCGGGATCGCGATGACCACCAACGGCCTCGGCCTGTCCCGTCGGGTGCAGGGACTCACCGAGGCCGGGCTGACCCGGGTGAACGTGTCGCTGGACACCATCGACCCGGCCCGATTCGCCGAGATCACCCGGCGCGATCGTCTCGGTGACGTCCTCGAGGGACTCGCGGCCGCCCGCGCGGCCGGACTCGATCCCGTCAAGGTCAACGCCGTCGTCCCGGACCGAAGCGATCTCGGTGGACTCGCGGCGCTGTTCGGGTTCTGTCTGCGTGAGGGATATCAGTTGCGGGTGATCGAGCAGATGCCGCTGGACGCCGATCATCGCTGGGATCGCTCGGCGATGGTGACCGCGGTGGAGATCCTCGAGGCGCTGCGCCACGTCGCGCGGCTGACGCCCGACGACGTACCGCGCGCCGGTGCGCCCGCCCAGACATGGCTGGTCGCCGGCCACACCGACGCCGCGGGTCGTCCCGCGCGGGTCGGCGTCATCGCCTCGGTCACCCGCCCGTTCTGCGGCGACTGCGACCGCACCCGCCTCACCGCCGACGGCGCTCTGCGCAACTGCCTGTTCGCCGAGACCGAGACCTCTCTGCTGCCGGTCCTGCGTGGCGGCGGCGCCGACGTCGACGCCGCGATCGCCCGGCTGTGGCGCGAGAACACCTGGGCCAAACGTGCCGGGCACTCGGTCAACTCCGGCGACTTCCGTCAGCCCACGCGTCCGATGTCGGCGATCGGGGGCTGATCGGTGCGTCTGACGATCCGCTATTTCGCGGCCGCGCGGGCCGCCGCGGGCCGGGAAACAGACGTCGTCGACGTCCCCGACGAGATCACCCTCGGTGAGCTGGAACACATTCTGGCAGCCGACAATCCGGCCCTGCGGCATGTGTTGGATCGGTCGTCGTATCTCTGGGACGAGGTCGCGGTGTGCGACCGCGGTCGAGACCTCGGCGCGACGCGCACCGTCGACGTCCTGCCGCCCTTCGCCGGGGGCTGAAACGCCGCCACGCCCCTGTGAGCTTAATCACATAACGAGCCGATAACGAGATGGACACGAGAAGGGCATCATGCCCGTGAACTGCGGCGACGATCGAATGGGGCCGAAAGTCCCACTCGCAGACACGAAAACCGTTGTGGAAGAAGGTGTGATTCGTCGGCGTCGAGGCCGTACTGTACGAAGCGTCCTTCCAAGAAGGTCACAGCACAGCAACCAAGACACACAACTTTCACCGGTCGCGCCGAGCCTCGTTCCACCGGTGGAATGACGAGCAACATCTGGGAACGAGGACGGGGGACCCACCCTTCCGCACGGAAGAACGGACGTCAACGACGTTCTTGGGGTTAAGTCCGACGGCTACGGCCGACGCGACCGAGCACCTCTCGCTCGAACCCGACAGCTGACTTCGCAGGCGCGTGGAGAGAGGTAACACACTCATGTCCGGACGTCATCGCAAGCCGACGACCACCACTGCCACCAAGACCTTCGCGAAGGTCGCACTGACCGGAGCCGTCCTCGGCGGCGGCGCGGCCCTCCTGGGCACCGGTTCCGCACACGCGGCCACCGACGCCGAATGGGATCAGGTCGCCCAGTGCGAGTCGGGCGGCAACTGGGCCATCAACACCGGCAACGGCTACCAGGGCGGGCTGCAGTTCAGCCCGAGCACCTGGTCCGGCCACGGTGGCGGCGAGTTCGCACCGAGCGCCAACCAGGCCACCCGTGAGCAGCAGATCGTCGTCGCCGAGCGCGTCCTGGCCAGCCAGGGTCCCGGCGCATGGCCGACCTGTGGCACCGGGCTGTCGGGCGCCACCCCGCGCACCGCTCCGACCACCACCCCGAGCCTGCCCGCCGTCCCGGCACCGTCGGCGCCGAGCACCGGCAGCAGTGGCGCCACGAGCACCGACGACGCCCTCACCACGCTCCGCGACAAGACCACCGACCCGAGCCTGCTGGCTCTGCTCGATGCCGCCCAGAACAGTGGCTACCAGCTCACCCCGGATCAGCTGAAGCTGTTCAACGAGCACCAGGGCCAGATCCCGAATCTCCCCTGAGCCTGATAAAGGCCCCTGAGCAAAGAGCCCCCGCATGCTGCTTCGCGCCGTGCGGGGGCCTTTTCATGCTCGTGTCACCACTCAGGCCGACCCAACCCATTCGTCGCGACCGTCGGTGAAGAACTGGTGCTTCCATACCGGGAGTTGGGCCTTCACCTCGTCGACGAGCCGAGCGCACAGAGCGAATGCCGGACCACGGTGATCGGCGGCGACCGCGACGACGAAGGCGACATCACCCACGGCCAGGTCGCCGATCCGGTGCGAGACGGCCACCGCCCGAACCCCGTCGGCATCCTCGGCGACCTCCGCGACGACGCGGCGCAGCACCTGCGCGGCACTCGGGTGGGCCGAATAGGACAGCCGGGTCACGCCGTTGCCACCGTCGTGATCGCGGACCGCGCCGACGAATCCCACCACGGCTCCCGCCGCTCCCGCCGCGGCGTCGGTGACCAGCGCCTCGTGATCGGCAAGACCGATCGGGGCCTCGGAGATCTCGGCGCGCACGATCTGCGCCATCTAGTGATCCCCGCCCCGGATCTGGTCGAGCGCGTGGTCGAGGACGGTGCCCAGGACGTCCAGGCCATCCCGGACGCCCCCGGTGGAGCCGGGAAGATTGATCACCAGGGTCCGGCCGGCCACGCCGGCGATACCGCGCGAGAGAATCGCCGTCGGCACCTCGGGCAGGCCCGCCGTGCGGATGGCGTCCGCCAGCCCCGGCAACTCGACGTCGAGCACTGGCCGGGTCTGTTCGGGAGTGCGGTCGGTGGGTGAGAGCCCGGTACCCCCGGTGGTGACGACCAGATCCACCTCGGCGTAGATGCCGGCGCGGATCGCATCGCCGACGGCGGGCCCGTCGACCACCACGTCGACCTCGTCGACGGTGATGCCGCGATCGGCCAGCCAGGCGGAGATCAACGGTCCGGTGCGGTCGGTGTAGACACCGTTGGCCGCCCGCGTGGAGGCCACCACGACGCGCGCCACCCGCTGACCTGTCATCGACCGATCGCCGGGTCGTTGCTGCCGGTGTCTCGGGTGCCGGTGTCTCCGGTGGCATCTCGTGTCCAGTCGCCCGAGCGGCCACCGGATTTGGCCAGTAGCCGGATCGCGTCCATCTGGGCATGCCGGTCGACGGCCTTGACCATGTCGTGCAAGGTGAGTCCGCTGACCGCGACGGCGGTGAGCGCTTCCATTTCGACACCGGTCGGTCCGGCGGTGGTCACCGTGGCGGTGACGTCGACGGTGTCCTCACCGATCTCGAAGTCCACGTCGACCGACGACAGGGCGAGCTGGTGACACAGCGGGATGAGGGAGTCGGTGCGCTTGGCGGCCATGATCCCGGCGATGCGTGCGGTGGCCAGGACGTCACCCTTCGGCAGCGACGAGGACGTGAGCAACTCGATCACTCGACGGGTCGTGCGGAAGGTCCCACCGGCGACCGCCCGGCGACGGGTACGCGGTTTGTCGCCGACGTCGACCATCCGCGCCGTGCCGGAGTCATCGACGTGTGAGAGT
Organism: Gordonia sp. NPDC003950; assembly: GCF_053605205.1. Lineage (NCBI taxonomy): Bacteria > Bacillati > Actinomycetota > Actinomycetes > Mycobacteriales > Gordoniaceae > Gordonia > Gordonia sp. NPDC003950. Next base: position 278,281 of record NZ_JBSGIT010000002.1, read on the forward strand.
CGGTCTGCGGTCCGCGATACGTCCGGATCGACGTCGGTCACCGCGTGTCAGCGGTTGATGACGGTCTTGGGATTGATGTAGTGGACCTCGTCGGCCGGCAACGGGAACTCCACGTCGCCGAACGGCGACAACGCACCGGCGAGTTCGGCCGCGAATTCGGAGACCGCGTGCTCGGGTCCGTCGCCCTCGGCCGCCTTCGGCCAGCCGTTGTCGACGTAATGCTTCTTCGAAGTGCTCTCAGCCACGGATGTATTGTGCCATGCCATCGCCGCCCCCACGTGATCGAGCTCGCACCGGGTGGCCGACGACACCGACTTCGACCGGTCACCCACCCACCGTTCGAATGATAAGACGACCAATTCGGAGGGCACTTCGGTAAGGTCACACACCATCGTCCGGAGACAGTCGAAGGGGTTAGACGTGCCGCTCAGTCCAGGTTCACAGGTCGCCGGATACAAGGTGATCTCGCTGCTGGGATCGGGCGGGATGGGTGAGGTGTACCTCGTCGAGAATCCGCACCTGCTCCGGAAAGAGGCACTCAAGGTCATCTCGTTGGCCGGCGCCCACGATCCCGACTTCCAGAAGCGATTCACCAACGAGGCTCGCACCACCGCGTCGCTGGATCACCCCAGCATCATCTCGATCCATCAGTACGGGATCAACGACGAGGGCACGCCGTGGTTCACCATGAGCTACCTCGACGGACGCGATCTCAGCAGCGGCCCGACCTCGCCGGCCGACGTCGTCGCGGTGACGGCGCAGGTCGCCGATGCCCTCGACTACGCGCACCGGCACCGCGTGATCCATCGAGACGTGAAACCCGCCAACATCATCGTCAGTCGGGATCCGTCGACCGGCGATGTCGAGCGGGTCACCGTCCTCGACTTCGGTATCGCCAAGCTGGTCAACTCCACGTCGCTGACGGCCACCAGCGCCTTCATCGGGACCCTGGCCTATTGCGCACCCGAGGTCATCGAGGGTCATGACGCAACCGCGATGTCGGATCAATACTCGTTGGCGTGCACCGTCTTTCAACTCCTGACCGGCCAGGCCCCGTTCACCACGACGACGCCGTCGGCGCTGGTGATGGCGCACTTGACCAAACCGATCCCGCCGATCAGCTCGCTGCGGCCGGATCTCGCCGCCTTCGACCCGGTGCTGCACAAGGCGCTGGCCAAGAATCCCGCCGACCGCTACCCGAACTGCCGCGCCTTTGCCGCCGCGCTGAAGCAGGCGCTCGACGCCCGTCCCAGCCCGGGCCCGGGTCTGAGCGCCGGGCCGACCGGCGTCACCAACCCACCGTCCTACGGTTCCGGACACCAGACCCGGCCACCGTCACAGCCGACCCCGGCCGGGTTCTCCCCCGTCGGCGCCACCGTCCCCGGGCACGCCCCGATCGCTCCGACCCCGCCGCCCTCGGCTCCGTCGTATCCCGGTGTGGGCCAGCCGAACCTGGGGATGCCCTACACGTCGCAGCCGAATCCGTCGGTGCCCTTCGGCGCTCCGCCCTCGGCAACCACCCCGGCGACAGCCGGATTCGGTGGTGGCACACCTCCGCCCGGATACAATCCGGCGCAACCGAATTCACTGCTCGGCGGTGGGGGCTACCCGTCGCAGCCGGGTACGGTTCCGCCGAAGAAGAAGCGCACGGGTCTGATCATCGGGGCAATCGCCGCGGCGCTCGTGGTCGTCGTCGTGGCGGTGGTCGGAATCGGTTTCGCCACCGGCCTGTTCGGTGGCAGCGATGAGCCCGCGGCAGTCGTCGCGCAGCCCAATACCGTTGCCACATCCGGTAATACGACATGCGCTGTCACCAACGAGGCGCTGCACTGCTGGGGCAACAACGCCAACGGCCAGTTGGGCAACGGGACGTCGACCGATACCACCACGCCGGTCGCGGTGAATCTGACACCGGTCACCTCGGTCAGCATCGGCAACTACGTCAACACCGACGACAAGTACGTCACCACCGCCTGCGCGGTCTCCGACCGGCAGGCCTACTGCTGGGGCGCCAACAACTACGGTCAGATCGGCGACGGCAGCACCGATTCCAGTGAGACGCCGAAGAAGATCTCCACGCTGAGCGACGTCACCGCCATCTCCACCGGATTCGGATCAACCTGCGCGATCTCGGCCGGCGACGTGTACTGCTGGGGCGACAACGATCAAGGCCAGCTCGGTACCGGCGGCACCACGGACTCCACGACACCCACCAAGGTCACCGGGGTGACCGGAACAGCCACCGACGTGACCACCGCACGCGGCACCACCTGCGCGATCGCCGACGGCGCCGTGTACTGCTGGGGCAACAACGACAGCGGGCAGATCGGCAACGGCTCGACGAGCCGCCAGCCCTCTCCGGTGAAGCTCTCCCTCACCGACGCCACCGACATCGCGATCGGCACCTACAAGCAGAGCGGGACCGGGTCGACATACCCGCAGACCGCATGTGCGGCCGCGGCGGGCAAGGCCTATTGCTGGGGAGACAACGCGTACGGTCAGATCGGCGACGGAACCACCGCCGCACGACAGACCCCGACCGAGGTGGTCGGACTGACCGATGTCACCGATGTCGCCACCGACTGGGGTACCTCCTGCGCAGTCGCCGGTGCCGAGTTGCGGTGCTGGGGCGACAATTCCGACAAGCAGCTCGGTGACGGTTCGACGTCGGATTCGTCGGCACCAAAGCAGGTCACCCTGGCCGGTGCCGTGGACTCCGTATCCACCAACTCGGGTACGACGTGCGCGCGGGTCGACACCACCGACGTCTATTGCTGGGGTTATAACGTCGCCGGTCAGGTCGGCAACGGGGCGAGCGGGGAGAACAACGTCGTCGCCACTCCGTTCCGAGTCAACATCACCACGTCGTAGAACGTGCCCCTGGCCCGGGCTGATCCCGATCGGAAGACCCGCTCGGTAGAATCGGTCGAATGAGTCCGGACAGTCGCGCGAGTGCACTCGCCGATGACCTGGCGTCGCGTTCGGATGCGCAGCTGGCCGATCTCATCACGCTGCGGCCGGATCTCGCCTCACCCCCACCGCAGGGCACACAGGTGCTCGCCCAACGCGCACTGTCCCCGGCGTCGGTGGCCCTGGCGGGTGAGAGCCTGGATCTACTCGGCCTCGCCGTCCTGGAGTCGCTGATCGAGCACGGCCCCCCGGAGTCAGACACGGTATCGCTGCCGACCATCCGGTCCGCGCTCGCCGACCGCGCCGATGCCGACGAGGTCGAGGTGCGCGTCGATCAGCTGCGACGGCTCGCGCTGATCTGGGGACCCGACGATGCGCTGCACATCGGGGCGCACGCCGCATCCGCAATGCCGTGGCGCGGTTTGCACCTCACCGGCCCGTCGGCGACGCTCGCACCGGCCGAACTCGCGCAGCGGCTCGCCGCGCTCGACGAACGGGAGCGGGAATTGCTCGGCGCACTGTCGCGTGGTCCCGCGCTCGGACGCAGCCGTGATGCCGCTCCCGACGCCGATCCCGCCGCGCCGGTCGCCCGTCTCATCGCCGACGGCATGCTCGCCCGCATCGATCATCAGACCGTCGAGCTCCCACCTCAACTCGGCCAACTGCTGCGCGACGAGCCCCCACTGCGGACCGACGATCTGAGTCGCCCGCGGCCCGAGGACGACTCCGGCTCACGTCGCTTCTCCGCCCGCGACGTCGATGCGGCTGCCGGCGGCGAGGCACTCGAGGCCATCCGGCATACGACAACCCTGCTGCGGATCCTCGGCGCCACACCCGCGGCGGTGCTGCGGTCGGGCGCGCTCGGGGTACGGGAACTGCGCCGCCTGACCAAGGCCACCGGTCTCGATCAGCAGCGGGTGGCGTTGCTCATCGAGATCCTCGGACATGCACGACTGATCGACGCGGGATTCCCCGATCCGCCACCGCCGGGCGACACCGGTGAGCACGTGTTCGCGCCGACCACCACCGTCGACACCTGGCTGCACCAACCACGAGAACGCCAGTGGTACACGCTCGTCGAGGCCTGGCTGACCATGCCGCGACGCGCCTGGCAGGTCGGCGAGCCCGACCGCGACGGCACCGCGATCCCGGCACTGTCGGGTGACAACTACGACGCCCACGCACCCGCCCAACGGCGCACCATCCTCTCCGCGATGTCCCTGAGCCCGGCGGCGGCACCGGTGTCGGTGGCCGGCCTGGTCTCCCTGTTGGCCTGGCAACACCCACATCAGATGCGGCGCTTGGGTTCTCATGTCGTCGAACACACGCTTCGGGAAGCGCGCGAGATGGGACTCGTCGCCCACCACGCCCTGAGTTCGGTCGGACGCGCGATCCTCGAGGCCGATGCCGGCGCCGACGACGCACCGATCGTCGCCGCGATGCGCACGGCACTGCCGGAACCGGTGGATCACTTCCTCACCCAGGCCGACCTCACGATCACCGTCCCCGGCCCGATGACCCCGGAACTCGCCGAACAGGTCGAGATGGTGGCCGATCTCGAATCCGGCGGCGCCGCATCGGTATACCGCGTCAGCGAGGTGAGTGTGCGGCGCGCCCTCGACGCCGGTCGCTCCAGCAGCGAACTCATCGCGATGTTCACCACACACTCCCGTACGCCAGTACCACAATCACTGACATATCTGATCGAGGACGTGGCCCGTCGGCACGGACAGTTGCGCGTCGGCATCGCCTCGTCGTTCATTCGCTGCGAGGATGCGGCCACCCTGGCCGCCGTGTTGCGCAGCGAGGCCGCCGCGCACCTGTCGATGCGGGCGCTCGCACCGACGGTTGCGGTGTCCCCCAGCGAGATCCGCGACGTGCTCGACTCCTTGCGTGCTGCCGGGTTCGCGCCCAGCGGGGAGGATTCCTCGGGCGAGTTGGTGGACATGCGTGAACGCGGCAGCCGGGTCCCCGTCACCCGCGCACGACGTCACGCCATCCCGCCGCGGCGGTCCGCGCTGAACGACGACCAGGTATTGGCGGTGATCGGCCGTGTCCGATCCGGCGATCGGGCCGCGACCGCACGCCCGGCGTCGGCGTCGGCGTCGGTACGGGCCGGCGGAAACGGTGAAACCGCCACGGCCCTCATCCAATTGGCGCTACGCGCCCATCGCAGACTGCGGGTCGGCTACGTCGACGCACACGGGTCGGCCAGTCAACACGTCGTCACCCCGCAGGCCTTGGGTTCGGGCCAGCTGATCGGCGTCGAGGACGGCACCGATGACGAACAACGGTTCTCGTTGCACCGCATCACCAGTGTCGAACTGCTCGACACGTAGCCCACGTCGGGGTGTCCGGTTTCCGGCGTCCCGGTCCGAAAATGGTTCGCCCTCGCCGGGATTCGCACGTACCTTTGCCACGCCCCGGAAACCTCCTGGGCAACAGACACGAGCAATGGAAGAAGCCATGGAACCGCAGTTCCCCGTATCCCTTTCGGGCACCACCGCATCGACCCTCATGTGGGCCGACGAGGAGTCGATCGAGCATCAGGCGCGCAATCAGCTGCGCCGGGTCTCGACGCTGCCCTGGGTGTACGGGGTCCGTGTGATGCCCGACGTGCACGTCGGGAAGGGCGCGACCGTCGGATCGGTGATCGCCATGCGTGATGCGGTGTGCCCGGCCGCGGTCGGCGTCGACATCGGTTGCGGCATGGCCGCCGTGCGCACGGACCTGACCGCTTCGGACCTGCCCGACGATCTGTCCGGGTTGCGTTCGGCGATCGAGGCCAAGGTGCCGGTCGGATTCCGGGGTCATGCGGAGCCGGTCAACGTGGTCCGCCACCGCCTCGGCGGCGGCTGGGACAGCTTCTGGGAGCGCTTCGCCGGCCTGCATCGTGGGGTTCGGCAGCTCGACACCCGCGCGCAGCGTCAGATGGGGTCACTCGGTGGCGGCAACCACTTCATCGAGATCTGTCTCGACGACGAGCAGCAGGTGTGGATCATGCTTCACTCCGGGTCCCGCAACATCGGCAAGGAACTCGCCGAACGGCATATGACGGTGGCGGCCGCCCTGCCGCACAACGCGGAGCTGCCCGACCGTGATCTCGCCGTGTTCCTGACAGGGACCGCGGAGATGGACGCCTACCGTCGTGACCTCGACTGGGCGCAGGAGTACGCGGCACGCAATCGCCGGGTGATGCTGGCACTGGTGTGCGAGGCGGTCCGGCAGAGCTTCGCCGACCGCGTCGTCCGATTCGACGAGCCGATCAGCTGCCACCACAACTACGTGGCCACCGAGCACATCGACGGTCTGGAGTTGCTGGTGACCCGCAAGGGAGCGATCCGCGCCGGCGCCGGCGACCTCGGTCTCATCCCGGGATCGATGGGTACCGGCTCCTACGTGGTGCGGGGGTTGGGTTCGGAGCAGTCGTTCTACTCGGCGTCGCATGGTGCGGGGCGTCGGATGAGCCGGTCGCAGGCACGTCGACAGTTCACCGCCGACGACCTCGTCGCCCAGACCCGGGGTGTCGAATCCCGCAAGGATTCGGGCGTCGTCGACGAGATCCCGGCCGCGTACAAGGACATCGACGACGTGATCGCCGCGCAGACCGACCTCGTCGAGGTGGTGGCGCACCTGCGTCAGGTGGTCTGCGTCAAGGGGTGAGGGCGCACCCACCGTCGACGTTGACAGCGCCCTCACCCACGTTGACAGCGCCCTCACCCACGTTGACTGCGGTCGGCTGGGCGCTGTCAACGTCCCGGCAAGCGCTGTCAGCGAGGTACAGAGCGCTGTCAACGGCCGTGCGGGGTCTGGCTCGACGGGACTTGCACCGATCTGGACAATGGATCGGGTGACTGATGGACCCCTGATCGTGCAATCCGACAAAACGCTGCTGCTCGAGGTCGACCACCCCGACGCCGCGGCGGCTCGTGGTGCGATCGCCCCGTTTGCCGAACTCGAACGTGCACCCGAGCACGTCCACACCTATCGGGTGACCCCACTCGCGCTGTGGAACGCGCGGGCGGCCGGGCACGACGCCGAGCAGGTCGTCGACGCCCTGGTCACCTACTCCCGGTATGCGGTCCCGCAGCCGCTGCTGATGGACATCGTCGACACGATGGGCCGGTTCGGTCGGCTGCAGTTGGTCAAGAGTCCGGTCCACGGCCTGACGTTGGTCAGCCTCGACCGCGCGGTCCTCGAGGAGATCCTGCGCAACAAGAAGGTCGCGCCGATGCTCGGCGCCCGCATCGACGACGACACCGTCGTGGTGCATCCGTCGGAGCGGGGACGCCTCAAGCAGGTGCTGCTGAAGGTCGGCTGGCCGGCCGAGGACCTCGCCGGTTACGTCGATGGTGAGGCTCATCCGATCGCACTCGATCAGGGCGACTGGCATCTGCGCGACTATCAGGAGATGGCCGCGGACTCGTTCTGGGCGGGTGGTTCGGGTGTCGTCGTGCTGCCGTGCGGTGCCGGTAAGACGATGGTCGGCGCGGCGGCGATGGCCAAGGCGGGCGCGACCACCCTGATCCTGGTCACCAACACCGTGGCCGGCCGCCAGTGGAAACGCGAACTCATCGCCCGCACCACGCTGACCGAGGACGAGATCGGTGAATACTCGGGTGAGCGCAAGGAGATCCGGCCGGTGACGATCGCGACCTACCAGGTGATGACCCGGAAATCCAAGGGCGAGTACAAGAATCTCGATCTGTTCGATTCCCGGGACTGGGGCCTGATCATCTACGACGAGGTGCATCTGCTGCCCGCTCCGGTGTTCCGGATGACCGCCGATCTGCAGTCCCGTCGCCGTCTGGGCCTGACCGCGACGCTGGTCCGCGAGGACGGCCGCGAGGGAGATGTCTTCTCCCTCATCGGCCCCAAGCGGTACGACGCGCCGTGGAAGGACATCGAGGCGCAGGGCTGGATCGCGCCGGCCGAGTGCATCGAGGTGCGGGTGACCCTCACCGACGAGGAACGCCTGCAGTATGCGGTTGCCGAGGCGGAGGAGAAATACAAGCTCTGTTCGACCGCCCACACCAAGGTCAACGTGGTGCGGTCGATCTTGGCCCGCCACAGCGAATCCCAGACGCTGGTGATCGGCGCGTACATCGATCAGCTCGAGGAACTCGGCCGTGAACTCGACGCCCCGGTGATCCAGGGAGCGACCAAGAACAAGGAACGCGAGATCCTGTTCGACCGCTTCCGGTCCGGTGAGATCCAGACGCTCGTGGTCAGCAAGGTCGCCAATTTCTCCATCGATCTCCCCGAGGCGTCGGTGGCGGTTCAGGTGTCGGGCACGTTCGGTTCCCGGCAGGAGGAGGCGCAGCGCCTCGGCCGGCTGTTACGTCCCAAGGCCGATGGCGGACAGGCGCACTTCTACTCGGTGGTCTCCCGCGACACCCTCGACGCCGACTACGCCGCGCACCGTCAGCGGTTCCTCGCCGAACAGGGGTACGCCTACCGCATCACCGATGCCGACGACCTGCTCGGACCCACCATCGGCGAGGAATCGGCGGGCTGACGGCCCCGGCCTCCGAGAACGGTCCGTCGAGGGCGAACCTCAGATCAGGAACCGGATTCCTGGGTCAGGCAGTACCCCAGGGATTCGGGCTGGGCGAAGATCCACCGCAACTCCCCCGTCGCGCAGCTCACCGCGCTCGTCGACCGGTTGGTGATCCGGAATGCGACCGTTCCCGCCGCCGCGGCCGCACCGCAACTCAACTCGTGGTAGTCGGCGAGTGAACCACCCGAACTGGGGATCTGGTAGCACTGCCCTGGCGTGAAATTGGGTGCCAGACAGAGCTTTTGGGCGGTCCCACCGAAGGACAGACTGGCGTTGTGGTCGTTGGGGCACTCCGCGGAGGCGGCGACGAATTCGGCGGCGTAGAACGTCATCGCCGACGTGGCGCAATCGACGCGACTGGTGTCGACATTGCCGGCGGAGTCGGGCTGCCGACCGATCTGCACACAATCACCGACCGCGATCTGGCCGGGACCGGAGATCTGCGTCGGCTGCTCGGTCACCGGCGGGCGGGTGAACGGCGTGGAGGTGGGCGTACCCGCGACCGCCGTGGTGGTGACCGAGTTGCCGGCGGCGGTCGAGGTGCCCGAATCCGACCCGGACAGCAGATTCGCCACCCAGACACCGGCGCCGATCACCAGGCCCAGCACCAGCAGGGCACCGACGACCGCCAACGCGGTCTTCGACGACGATCCGCGTCGAGGTGCCGGCGGCAGCGGATAACCGCCGGTGCCGCCCGGCTGACTCGGATACGACCCCACCGACAGCGGCGCACTGGGCGGGCCGTACGGCGGAACCGAACCGGGCGCCGCGGCGCCGGGATACGACGCTCCGGTGTACGGGCCCGCGGGCGCCGGCGGAACCGGTGAGGACGGGATCGGCTGCGCATACGGCGGCGGTACCGACGCCCGTGCCGGGATGACCTCCGTGGGACCCGGCGGCGGCCCCGCCTGCGGTGGTCCCGACTGGGCGCCGCGCAAGGCCCGATCGAGGTCGGCGGCGAGATCGCCACACGACGGATACCGCTCGTCGGCGGTCTTGCCGAGTCCGCGCCGCAACACCTCGTCGACGGCGCTCGAGGTTCCCGGCCGCAGCCCGGAGAGCGCAGGCGGATCGGAATTCAGGTGCGCGGCGATCACACTGGTCTGGGTACTGCCCTCGAACGGCGGGACCCCGCAGAGCAACTGGAACAGGGTGGCGGCGAGACTGTACTGGTCGGCCCGCCCGTCGACCTCGGTACCGAGGAGTTGCTCGGGAGCGACGTAGGCCACCGTCCCGAGAAACATGTTCGCCGAGGTCAGGTTGGTGACGTCGGCGGTCGACTTGGCGATCCCGAAGTCCGCGAGCAGCACCCGCGGCGGCTGCCGGCCGACGCGTGTGGCACCCGCGCCGTCGGCGCCCTGCACCAGGATGTTGGCCGGTTTCACATCCCGGTGCAGCAGGCCGCGGGCGTGCGCCGCATCCAACGCCGACGCCACCGACATGGCGATCACCGACACCAGTGCGGGGTCGAGACCTCGGGGGTGACGACGCAGCAGTTCACTGCCGTCGACGCCGTCGATGAACTCCATCGCCAGCCACAGGTGGCCGTCGTCCTCACCGGAGTTGTAGATCGTGACGATCGCCGGATGCACCATGCTGGAGGCCAACTCGGCCTCCCGGATGAAACGCTGCCGGAACATCGGATCCCGGCTGAGATCGGCCGGCAGGATCTTGACGGCCTCCTTGCGGGGCAGTTTGGGGTGGCGGGCCAGATAGACCTCACCCATGCCGCCGCGGCCCACGAGCCGCTCGATCGTGTACCCGGCGAAGGCATCACCCGGTGTGTAGACCACCTCAGCCCTCCTCGACACCGGCGGCACGTCAGGTCCGTAACCTTACCTGCTCCCTGCGCTTTCCCCGGATCAGACGACAGTCCTCAGGCAGTAGCCCACCGATTGCGGCCGGGCGAATGACCACATCGTGTCGTCGGCGTCGCAGGTGATCGACGCGTCGCCACGCTCGACGGCGCGCGCCACCACCGTTTGCTCGGCGGCCTGCGCATCGCAGGTCACCTCGCGGTAGTCGACGAGGTCGCCGCCGATCGGGATCTGATAGCACCGTCCCTCAGTGAAGTTCGGTGTCAGGCAGAGACTCTCGCGATTCTCACCGAAGGTGAGGGTGGAGGTGTTGGCGGCGTCGCAACCGGATTCGGCGGCCACCGTCGACGCGGCGTAGAACGTCAGCCCATCGGTGCGTTCGCAGTCGACCTTGGCGGCGTTCACCTTGCCCTGCTCGTCGTCGGCACCGATCGACAAGCATTCGCCGACTTCGATGTCGTTCGGGGATTCGATGGCGTCGGTGCCGAGGCTGACGCTGCATGCAGCGACGAGCATGAACCCGAGGCAGCCGATGATGACGGCACCGTTGTAGGCGAGCCGCAACAGTGGCCGGGCGGGCCGGCCCTCGACTTCGGGGTCGTGGTTGTGGTCGTGGTCGTGGCGATCGGTGGTGAACATGGCGGGTCCTTTCGGCAGCGGTGGTGTGCTGCCGACACGGTCGTCGTCGTGGCTTGTCGCGCACTTGACAAACGCTTGGACGGCGTCGGTCGTTCAGCTCACCCGAAGGCAGTAGCCGAGCGGTTGAGGTTCGGTGAACTCCAGGGCGGTCAGACTCGCATCGCAGGTCACCGTGCTGTTGGAGCGGGTGACGACCTCGACCACGGCGGTGCCGTCGGCCGCCGTCGCGCCACAGTCGACGGCCTTGAAGTCGGTCAACGACCCGGCGCCGCCCGAGGGCACCTCGTAGCACTTGCCCTGCGCCATGTTCGGCGTGAGACACAGCTGTTGGTCGCCCTCCTCGAACGTCAGTCTGGACTCCTGACCCGGGCATTCCGACGTGGTCGCGGTCGTCGACGCCACGTAGAAGGCAAAGGACTCGGTGGTCTCGCAGTCGGTCTTGGTGGCCTCGACCTTGCCGTCGGAACTGTCTGCGACGGACACGCACTCGCCAACGTTGACGTCGTCGGCCGAGTCGACGGTGTCGCTGCCGACGCTGACCGAGGTGCTGCAGGCGGTGAGCAGGCCGAAGGCCAGGCAGGCGCATGCGACGCCGAGACGCCGAGCCCATGCAGATGTGATCTGACTCACTTGCGTTCCCATGCCGGGGAGGTTACTCCGGACAACCGAGGCAATCGTCGGAATTCACCCGACCGGGGTGTGACAGCCTGAACCCATGCCTCCTTCTCCGGCCACCGTCACGCGTCTGCGCCCGTTCTCCGCCACGATCTTCGCCGAGATGTCGGCACTGGCACTGCGTCACGACGCGGTGAACCTGGGTCAGGGTTTCCCGGACACCGACGGACCCGAGGCGATGCTCGAGGCGGCCCGGGACGCCATCTCGACCGGCCAGAACCAGTACCCGCCGGGGATCGGGGTCCCGAACCTGCGCCACGCCGTGGCCGGCCACCAGCGCGAACATTACGGCCTCGACTACGACCCCGACACCGAGGTGCTGATCACCGTCGGCGCCACCGAGGCCATCGCGAGCGCGGTCGTCGGGCTGACCGAACCCGGCCGTGAGGTGATCATGATCGAGCCGTATTACGACTCGTATGCCGCGACCGTCGCGATGGCCGGCGGTGTACGCCGCACCGTGCCATTGATCCCCGACGGCGACGGGTTCCGCCTCGACCGCGACGGGCTGGCCGCCGCGTTCGGACCCGACACCGCCCTGATCCTGGTGAACTCGCCGCACAATCCCACCGGGACCGTGCTCTCCGACGACGACCTCGCCGAGATCGCGCGCCTGTGCGTCGAGCACGACGTGATCGCGGTGACCGACGAGGTGTACGAACATCTGCTGTTCGACGGACGCACCCACACGCCACTGGCCACACTGCCCGGGATGCGCGAGCGCACCCTCCGGATATCGAGTGCGGCAAAGACATTCAACTGCACCGGCTGGAAGGTCGGCTGGATCAGCGGTCCGCGCGAACTGGTCGCCGCCGCGCGTGCGGCCAAACAGTTCATGACCTACGTGGGTTCGGGACCGTTCCAGCCCGCCGTCGCGGTGGCACTCGAGCAGGAGATGGCATGGGTCGCCCGCAGCGCCGGCGAACTCCAGAACAAACGGGACCTGTTGTCCCGGGCGCTCTCCGATGCCGGGTTCGCCGTGCACCGCAGCGAGGCAACCTATTTCGTGTGCGCCGATCCGCGCCCGCTCGGATACTCCGACGGCGAGGACTTCTGCCGGTCGCTGCCCGAGCGGATCGGGGTGGCCGCCGTGCCGGTCAGTGTGTTCGCCGATCACAAGGACCCGTGGAATCACATGGTGCGCTTCGCCTTCGCCAAACGCGACGACGTGATTGCCGAGGCCGCCGACCGGTTACGGCGTCTCTGAACACATCTCAGACACGCACGACCATCTTGCCGATGTTCTCCCCGCGCATCATGCCGAGGAAGGCGTCGACGGCATGGTCCACCCCGTCCACCACGGTCTCGTCGAAGACGATGTCGCCGCCCGCATACCACTGCGACATCTTCTCGTTGAACTCCGCGGCGAAGCCGAGGTAGTGCCCGAGGGTGAAACCTCGCAGGGTCAGTCCGCGGGTGATGATGTTGCTCATGTTGCGGGGGCCGGGCTGCGCCTCGGTGGCGTTGTAGGCCGAGATCGCACCGCACAGGGCCGCGCGCCCACCGTCGTTGAAGACGTCGAGCGCGGCCTCGAGGTGCTCGCCGCCCACATTGTCGAAGTACACGTCGATACCGTCGGTGGCCAGCTCCCGCAACTGCTTTCGCACCGAACCGGCCTTGTAGTCCAGCGCCGAATCGTAACCGTAGCGGGAGGTCAGCAGATCAACCTTGGCCGGCCCGCCCGCGGAACCGATCACCGCCTTCGCGCCGAGGAGTCGGGCGATCTGTCCGGCGGCGGTACCCACCGCGCCCGCGGCGCCGGAGATGAACACCACGTCACCGTCTTTCAGCTTCGCGATCTCGGTGAGCCCGACGTAGGCGGTGAGTCCGGTCAACCCGAAGATGCCCAGATACGCCGAGGAGGCCACACCATCGGGCGGCTCCGGCAACCGGGTGAAAGCCGTTGCGGGGGCTTGTGCCACGTCGCGCCACCCCAGTTGGTGGCTGACCAATGTGCCGACCGGGAGGTCGTCGGCGCGCGACTCGCTCACCCGGCCGACCGCACCGCCGGTCATCGTCTCCCCCAGCGCGAAGGGCGGGATGTAGCTTCGGGTGTCGATCATCCGGCCGCGCATGTACGGATCGACGCTGACGAACTCGTTGGCGACGCGCACCTCACCCGCGGCGAGGTCGTCGAGTTCGATTGTCGCCACACGGAAGTCGTCGGCGGTGGGCCAGCCGACGGGTCGCGACACGAGTTGAACCTGCGTGCTGGTGACGGTCATGAAATCCTCCTTGATTCAGCGGAAATGATGTCAGTTCACCGATGAGAGAAGCGCGATACTCAGGGCGACCACCGCGATCAGCGGAAGCGCCGACTGGGTGATGGCTGCCCGCGCCTTGTCCGGCGAGGAGATCAGCAGCACGAGACCCGCGGCGAGCATCGATCCGGCCCCGGCGTAGATCAACGCGGCGCCGACGGCCTCGTCGACGAACCAGGTCACCGCACCGATCCCGGCGATCAACGCCAGGAAGAGGTTGTAGAAGCCCTGATGAAGGCCATCTCGCGGGTCGCGACCGCCTCGTCGGCGGTGGTGCCGAATGTGGCGCGGGTCGACGGGTGAGTCCAGCGCCACGACTCCAGCACCCAGATGTAGACGTGCAGGGCGGCCGCCAGAGCGGCGAACACGATGGCGACGATACCCACGGCAACTCCTTTGTGAACCGAACGTTCCAGTACTATACTAGAATGATCGTTGCACAAATTGTCAACAGGGAATCGAGGAGGCCATGGGCCGCGCAGTGACCCACGATCGCGGCAGGCTTGTCAGCGACGCGCGTGACCTATTCTGGCGCAAAGGTTTCGACGCCGTATCCGTGGCCGACGTGGAGGCGGCCACCGGGGTCGGACGATCCAGCATCTACCACGCGTTCGGCAACATGCGCGGCCTGTTCGACGCCGCGGTGACCGACTATCTCGACACCATCGTGCGCCCCCGGCTGCGACCGATGACCGTCGAGAAGGTCGACGGTGACGCCGTGATCGACTACCTGCGCGGCCTGGGCGATGCGATCGCCGTCATCGACCGCGACGGCGCGGCACCGGCCGGTTGCCTCCTGCTCACCACCGCGGCCGGCAACATCGGCGGCGATGACGCCGTCGCGCAGGTCGTCGCCGCCTATCACCGGGAATTGTCGACGGCGATCGCACGTGGCGTGCAGGCTCATCTGCCCGACGCCGACGCCACCACGTGGGATCGCCTGACCCGGATGACGGTGGCGGCGAGCATCGCCGCGCTCTCACTGGCCCGCGTCGACGCCGATGCGGCTTGCGCCACCATCGACGCGGCGATCGCGACACTGAGCGCGGCACCGACCGAGGTGCGTCGCCGATGAATCCGCGGCAGGATCAGAAGTGTTGCGCCCCACCATCGACGGAGATCGATTCGGCGGTGATGAACTTCGATTCATCGGAGGCCAGGAACGCCACCGCGTTCGAGATCTCCTCCGCCTCGGCCACGAACTGATTGACAAAGGTCATGCCCATGCCCGCCAGCCGCGGGTTGGCCGCATTGGTCTGCTCGATGCGCGCGACCATCTGACCCGAACCCATCGGGGTGGCGACCGCCCCCGGGTGCACCGTGTTGACCCGGATGTCGTGGGCGCCGAGCTCGGCGGCGAATGCCCGGGCCATCCCGACCAGCGCATGCTTGCTGGTGGTGTAGTGAACCATGAACGGCTGCAGCTTCTTTCCGGCCAGGGAGCTGATGATGACGATCGACCCGCCGCCGCGCGAGATGAGGTGATTGGCGGTGGTGGTCACGGTGTTCCACACGCCGATGACGTTGATGTCGATGGTGTCGCGAAAGCTGTTGGGGGTCACCTCATCCCACGTCTCGGGGATACAGACGCCGGCGTTGGCCACCACGATGTCGAGGCCGCCGAGTGCCTCGACGCCCCGTGTCACGGCTGCGGTCATACCCTCGAGATCACGCACATCACATTGCGCCAGAAGGGCTGTGGCGCCTTGTTCTTCGACCAGCCGGGCGGTTTCGGCGAGATCCTCGGGCGTCGCCGAGTCATAGGGAACCCCGGGCAGCGGTCCGGCCAGATCGACCCCGATGATCTGGGCGCCTTCACTCGCCAGCCGAACCGCATGCGCGCGTCCCTGACCGCGCGCCACACCGGTGATGAAGGCGACCTTGCCACTCAAACGTCCCACGATGCACATCCTTCCCCGCCGCGTCGTCGCCGCGGACCAACACTATCGGCCGCGATCGAGCGGTAGTCCTTGTTCCAGTAGATCGACGGCGTCGAGCAGGGTGCCCAGAACGTCGCCGTCGCTCGGGTCCACGACGGATTCGGCGATGTGGAACATCACCCCGCTGGTGGCGGCGATGAACACCCGCAGACACGGATCATCCACCGGCACATCCAGATACGCGGCGAAGTACGCGGCACCCTGAGAGATCGACGCATCCGCCTCGATCCGATAAGCCGTCCGTAGCGCCGGTTCGGACCGGATGAGCTGCAACCGCTGCGGATTCGATGCCCACGGATCCTCGAGGGCGATCCGCCCTTGCGCGGTGATCAACGCACGGAGCAGGTCGAAGTGCCCGAGTTCCTTCGGAATGGCCGCCGCGGCGGCGTCGCGTTCATCGTCGAGCCCGTCGGAGATGACCACCTGTTCCTTCGAGGCGAAGTACCGGAAGAAGGTCGTGTGGGAGATCTGAGCCTCGCGCGCGATCTGCTGGACGGTGGTCTGCGTGTATCCCTGCGCCGCGAACAGGCGCATGGCCGCATCCCGGATCGCCTGCCGGGTGCGCTGCTTGTGCTTCTCACGCAGCCCGGCAGGGCGAACGGTGGGCGCCACCGTATCCGGCAGGTCGATCATGGCGCCGTCGTCAGAGCCTTCTCATCCTCGGCGGAGGGCACACCCCGATCGCGGACGGCCCCGCCCTCGATGTCGAAGTCGAACACCACCTTGTCCAACCACTTCGGCAGACTCCAGGCGCGATCGCCGAGCAACGCGATCACTGCGGGCACCACGGTCATCCGGATGATGAAGGCGTCGAAGAACACCGCGATGGCCAGGGCGAATCCGAGCATCTTGGAGGTGGTGTCCGGGGCGAGCATGAAGGAGGCGAAGACACTGATCATGATGATCGCGGCGGACGTCACCACTCGCGCACCGTGCCGGTAGCCGGCGATGATCGCGTCCTTGGCACTCATGCCGTGGACGTACTCCTCGCGCATCCGGGTCACCAGGAACACCTGGTAGTCCATCGCGAGACCGAAGACCACGCCGATCAGGAAGATCGGCAGGAACGACAGTGTCGGGCGGGTGTCGGAGATGATCCCGAGGTAACCCTCCTGGAAGATCGCGACGGTGACACCGAAGGTCGCCAGCACCGAGAAGATGAATCCGACGGTGCCCACCAGCGGCACCCAGATCGATCGGAAGACACCGATCATGATCAGGAATGCCAGCCCCACCACCACGATGAGATACGGGATGAGCGCCTTGTCGAGCTTCGCCGAGAGGTCCGACATGATCGCGGTCTGCCCGCCGACGTGCATCTCGACGCCGGCCTTGTCGACCTGCGGCCCGTAGTCACGGATCGTCTCCATCAGGTCGTGCGTCGCCTGATCCGACGGCGCACTGGTGGGCGTGACCATGATCAACGCCGTGTTGGCACCGACGTTCGGGTTGGCACCGGTGCCGTTGCCCGTCCAGGCCAGCGACGCCGCGTTGGCCACACCGGGCAGCGTCTTGATGTGTGCGACGGCCTCGTCGGCCGCGGTGGCGACCTGCCCGTCGTCGTCGTGCAGGATCACCAGCAGCGGCCCGTTGATGCCCTCGCCGAAGCCCTTCTGCAGCAACGCCGATGCGCGCGCCTCGTCGGCGTTGGACAGGTCCATGCCGAGCTCGAGCTTGCCCACCGGGATCGCCGCGAGGACCAGGACGGCGAGTCCGACGATGATGAACGGCAGCGGCCGCTTGACCACCTGCTTACCGAAGCGCACGCCGTTGGTGTCGGCGGTCGTCGATTCCTCGGCGTGCCTGATCCACGGGATCTTCGGGGTGAAGGCGAACCGTCCGGTGGCTCCGAGTAGCGCCGGGATCAGGGTGAGCGCCGCGAGGACCGCGATGATCACCGCGACCGCCGCACCGGCACCCATCTGGGTGATCAGGGGGATGCCGACGACGGTCAGGGCCACGACCGCGATCACCACGGTCAGACCGGCGAAGACCACCGCGGTGCCGGCCGTGCCCACCGCACGTCCGGCGGCATCGGCCGGGTCACCACCGCGGTGCCGTTCGGTCCGGAACCGCGACACGATGAACAGCGCGTAGTCGATGGAAACCGCGATACCCAGCATCGTGACGATGCCGGTGGCGGTCTGGTTGACGGTCATGAACTCCGCCGACAACGTCACCAGCATCATCGTCAACGCGACCCCGACGACGCCGGTGATCAGTGGGATGAAGGCCGCCACCAGGGCCCCGAAGGCCACGATCATCACCACGAAGGCGACGGCGAAGCCGATGAGCTCGGCGGTGCCACCCTGTTCCATAACCTGCATGAGCGACCCGGTGGCCTCCACCTGCAGTCCACCGGCCCGGTTCTTCTCCAGCACGTCGATCAGCTGCTGTTTCTGATCAACCGTCAGATCCTGGATGTTGGTGGTCACCTGCACCGAGATGAGTCCGACATGACCGTTGTCGCCGATCACCGACGCGGCCATCTCCGGTTTCGCCTGGGCCACCGCGAGCGGGCTGACCACGGCCTGCGGATCGGCGATGTCGGAGAGCCCACGCAGGTCGGTGGCCAGCTTCTGCAGCTGTTCGGCATGCGCGTCGAGACCGTCGGCGGCGTACACCACGACCGTCGCCGACCCCTGCGACTGCTGCTCCATGACCTTGGGGAAGTACTCCTGCAGCTGGCTGGTCGCCGTCCCGGAGTCGGTTCCCGGCAGATCGAAATCCTGCGCGAACTTCGGCTTGAGCAGGCCGACCGATCCAGCGACCACGACGAGCAGGATCAGCCAGGTGGCGATCACCCACCACTTGTGCCGGAAGGAGAACCGGCCGAGCCGGAAGAGTATGGATGCCATCAGGGAGTCCTCGAAAGACGAGCGAACGGGCGGTGTGTGCGGACGAGTCTCGGCCGCCGGGGAGTTCTCCGCGACGGCCGCCACCCACGAAAGTGTGAGTGACTAACACTTGACAATGTTTACTCCACTTTCTTCGCGACAGCCAGGCCGGATCGGGAATGTGGGCGAACCCACGCACACAGGTATTGGCCGGCCCGCGTCATGCCGCGGTCGCATCTAGAACATTCTTTCGATCGACGCTACGCTGGACGAATGACCGTCGGCATGCAGGGTTCGATCTTCGACCTCACCGATACCACGCCGCAGATCGGGGCCGTGGCCACCGGAGTGACCCGCCGCGAACTCACCGACGGCGCGTGGGTGGACGTGCGTCCCGGCTGGATCACCGGTTCGGAACCCCTGTTCGATGCACTGCGGGAGAAGGCCGCCTGGCGCGCCGAGCGACGTCGGATGTATGACCGGGTGGTCGACGTCCCACGTCTGCTGGCCACCTACCGGGCCGACGAACCGCTCCCCGATCCTCTTCTCGCCCAATGTCGTTTGACGTTGACCGGCCACTACCGCGACGAACTCCCAGAGGGCTTCGCCACCGCCGGACTGTGCCTTTACCGCGACGGTTCGGATTCGGTTGCCTGGCACGGTGATCGGATCGGACGTGGGGCGAGCCACGACACGATGGTGGCGATCCTCTCGCTGGGCTCACCGCGTGCACTGACGCTGCGTCCGCGCGGAGGCGGCGCATCGTTGCGTTTCGTGATGAGTTCCGGAGACCTGCTCGTCATGGGCGGCAGCTGCCAACGCACGTGGGAACACGCGGTTCCCAAGAGCCCGGGCGCCGGTGCCCGCATCAGTGTGCAGTTCCGGCCACCCGGGGTCTGGTGACGGCGTGGTCAAGTGCTTCGGCGCAGCGCCCCTCAGACGGCGAAGGTGACCCCGGTGAGCTTCTCCGACGCGGCCCAGAGCCCGTCCCGGATGGCCCGATCGTTCGCGCGCCCGGAGTATGACGACACCCCCGGCGCCCCACGCATCCCGAAGAGCGCCGTCGGTCCGTAGAAGGTGCCGTTCACCACGTCGGGCGAGGTGGCGGCGTACAGGGTCGGCAGGGCTCCCGACGCCGCCGACTGCGCGAACAGATTGCCCACCTTCATCACCTGATCCATCAGCGATTCGGTGTGCCCCTGCAGTTCGGTCGCGGCGTATCCGGGGTGGGCGATGAGCGACAGTCGGCCGTCGTCGGCGGCGTCGAAACGGTCGGCGAGGTCCATCCCGAACATCAGGTTGGCCATCTTCGAATCGCCGTACGCCTGCCACCGCTTGTACCGGCGCGACCGCCAGTCCAGATCGCCGAGGTCGATGCGCCCGAGTTGATGCAGGCCCGACGACAACGTCACCACCCGCTCGGAGATCTTCGGCAGCAGCAGCCCGGTCAGCGCGAAGTGTCCGAGATGGTTGGTGCCCATCTGCATCTCGAAACCGTCGGCGGTGCGCCGTAACGGCAGCGCCATCACACCGGCGT
Organism: Gordonia sp. NPDC003950; assembly: GCF_053605205.1. NCBI lineage: Bacteria > Bacillati > Actinomycetota > Actinomycetes > Mycobacteriales > Gordoniaceae > Gordonia > Gordonia sp. NPDC003950. Next base: position 298,457 of record NZ_JBSGIT010000002.1, read on the forward strand.
TGTTGATCAGCACGTCGGCGGCGGGCGCCGCGTCGGCGAAGGCCCGCACCGACGCGAGGTCGGCGAGGTCCAGGGACGCGACGCGCACGCGGTTGCCGAGTCCGGCGGCGATCGCATCGGCCTTGGTGGTGTTACGGCACGCCATGACGACGCTCGCGCCGGCGGCCACGAGGGCCTTGGTGGTCTCGGCGCCGAGTCCACTGTTGGCACCGGTGACGATGTAGGTCTTGCCGGACTGATCCGGGATGTCTGCGGTTGACCATCCGCTCATATGCGAGTCCCTTCGTGGACGAACGTGACGTTCGTCGCCCAGCGTAGGCGTCGGACGGGCCGGGTCAGCGCAGGCGCAATAGTCCGGCCGATCCCAGCCACTTGGTCGGACGCAACAAACCCGACAACATCTCGCCCATCGACGGCGCGTTCCGGGCGACCAGATCGGCGGGCGCGAAGATCTCGGTGGGTTCGCTGCGGCCGCGCATCACGCGCCGGTCCAGCAGCGTCCACCTCTGCGTTTCGTCGCCCGCAGCGGTCACCGCGGGCCCGCTGGCCAGCACCGGTACCCGACTGGTCTTGGCCATCTCCGACAGTCGGGCGCATTCGTTGACCGGGTCGCCGATGACGGTGTACTCGTAACGGCGTTCGGCGCCGATGTTTCCGGCGAACACCATCCCGAACGACACCCCGATCCCCCACCGAACATCGAGTGCTTCGGTCAGCCCCGCTGCAAGGTCGCAGGCGGCGGCCAGCGCCGCGCCCGCCGGATTGTCGATGGCGACGGGGGCGCCGAACACGGCCAGGGCCGCATCCCCCTCGAACTTGTTGACGAAGCCGGCGTGATGGTCGACGACCTGCGCGACAATCTCGAAGAATTCGTTGAGCAGCGCCGCGGTGTCCTGCGGACAGCGTTCCTGGGCGATCGTGGTGGAGCCGATGATGTCGACGAGCAGCACCCCGACCTCGGTGTTGGTGCCGTGCAGACCCATCCCGTTCTCGATGGCCAGCTCGGCCACCGTGTCACCCACGTGCCGGGCGAACAGCTCTCGCATGCGCTCACGTTCATCGAGGCCGGCCACCATCTCGTTGAATCCGTGCTGCAGCACCCCGAGCTCCGAGGAGTCGTAGACGTCGACGTGGACATCGAATTCGCCCTGATCGACCTTCTCGACCGCGTCGCGCAACTCGGTGAGCGGATCGATCAACGACTGCCCGACGAGTGCGATGATCCGGGCTCCGGCGGCCAGGCCCACGATCGCCAGCACCACCGATGCCCAGTCGACATCCCCGACCACAGCGGGCAGCAGATGTATCCGCCGGCCGATGTTGAGGATGATCAGGCCGATCATCGGGACCGCCGAGCTGATCGCCCACACCGCGAACATCCGCTCCCGGACACCGTGCACCACACGCGAGGTGGGGTCGGAGGCCAGGGCTACCATCATCAGCGGGCGGGCCGCCCGTTCGGCGAACAGGTACGTCAGACACGCACTCGACATGCCGGCCAGAAAGAACGCCACCGTGACCCCGACGAGTGTCGACACGGTGAGCGTACGCGCCGCCAGGAGCACGTGACACAGCAGCGAGGCTGCCCATGCGACGCTCGTCCCGATCACTTGCATCATCGGGATACGTTGCACGGCAAGGCGTCTGGCGTGATCGGCGACCTCTCCGCCGACAAACCAGGCGATCTGCGGGCGGAGCAGCACTACACCCAGAACCACATTCACCACGATCGACACCGCGATCGCGGTCACGATCGCCGGGAAGTTGGGCGCACCAATCGTGGCGTCCACGGTCAGCAGTCCACCGTTGTAGGCGAGTTGGACGAGAAGAAAGGTCTCCAGACCGATCAGTGCGTTGCTGCCGACGATCGCGGCCACCGAGACGGCCACCGCCCGGCGGGCCAGGCGCCGGCGTCCGTCGATCCCCAATTGCTCCCACTCGGCCGCAGTCGGCTCGCCGGCCACTCCCCAGACCCGGGCGGCGTATCGGCGTCGCGCATTCGACCACCGCAAGCCGTCGAAAGGGGGCCGCGTATGCGGCCCGTCGGCGGAACTCGGTGATGGGGTCATGCGCCTTTCCCTGCCGATCGATGTCACACGTGAGATTACCGAATGACACCGCTCACAAAAGGGCCCGACGGACCCGCAGAGCCGGGATCGCCGTCATTCGGTCGGCGTCGTGCGGCCCGACCCGCCGCGCCGGGCGCGTTTATCGTCGCACCGTCACTCACCCCGACAGGCCGACACCCGCGGAGGTTTCATGAGCCAGAGCACCCCGTCGAGCAGACGAGAGCGGTATTCGAACGGTGGCTCGGCCAGTTGGATCGCTACCCCGTCACCGACCGCGCCGCGACGATGAGCGAGGTCGATCTGCAGCGGTGTGACGGTGCCGGGTTGGCCCACCGGTTCGCTGGTACTCCCGTTGGTGCGCAGCGCATTCGGAGAGTTCTGGTTCTACAGTCCGGGGAACTCCGGCCGGCTGGGCGTGCATCCGGGCACCGGCCACGTGAACACCGACCGCACCGAGAAGCACGACGGTGATCCCGACGCGGACATCATGTCGTGGTTCAACCGGATCAACGAATACCCCAGCCTGATCGAACCTAATGGGTCTTACTGGATCGTCTACGGTGTGGCAGGTTCAGTACTGGTAGCGGTCGCTGGGATAGCACTCGTTTGACCCGGAGCATCCGGCA